>JAFGJF010000105.1 GCA_016929205.1 Anaerolineae bacterium | reverse complement strand
GGCGACCACAAGGGCTTGTCCCTGCCCACGGCGACCACAAGGGTTCGCTCCTACCTACGGCGACCACAAGGGCTTGTCCCTGCCCACGGCGACCACAAGGGTTCGCCCCTACCTATAGTGGTATATCCCCCAGATCCCAGAGAGGCCCAAAACCAAACCGGGTTCTTGACGAGGACGTATTTGGCAAAAAGGAGTGGCTTGTGAGTTGGGAACAGTATGCCAGTAAAGTCTTGATCGACCAGGAAACGTTGCAGGCGCGGATTGCCGAGCTGGGCGACCAGATCTCGCGAGATTATGCCGGCAAGGATCTGCTGCTGGTGTGCGTGCTCAAGGGGGGGGTGATGTTTCTCACCGACCTCATGCGCCAGATCACGATTCCCCACAGCATCGATTTTATGGCCATCTCGAGTTACGGCACGGGCGCGCGCGAATCCAGCGGCGTCGTCCGGATCTTGATGGATCTGAGCGCGGATATCCAGGGACGGAACGTGTTGATTGTCGAGGACATTATCGATACCGGGCATACCCTGGAATACATCCTGCGTCTGCTGGCGGCGCGCAGACCGGCTTCGCTGCGCGTTTGCTGCCTGCTCGACAAGCCTGAACGGCGCGAAACCGGCATCGAGGTCGACTATTTGGGATTCTCGATCCCCGACGAGTTTGTCTTTGGCTACGGTCTCGACGTCGACGAATTGTACCGTGAGGTGCCCTTGATCGCGGTCCTCAATCCACAATTTTACGATCAAATCGTGGACTAGATCACTATCAGGGCAAAACCTCCCGGTTTCTCATGATCCGTCTTGTTCGCCCGGAATACCCGACTCGCAGGGCACACCCGTCTGGCACAGCCCACAGCCATAGCCATCAAAGCCATAGTTTTCCTTGACATAGTTTGCCGTCGTAGGGTTCAGGTGGCGGCTGCATTTGACCTTGTCGTGCCCGGCTTTGCTGAGCGCGCCCACCGGGCAGCGATCGATGCACTTGCCGCACGTCCCTTGGGAATAAAAGAGGCAGTAGGCGCGGTGATCGGTATAGGGGCGGGGCGTGGGGGGGATGGACAGGCGAGCCACCACCGACCCGGTGCGCATCGCTTTTCCCACGGGCGTAATCAGCCCATCGCACAGCCCAAACGTGCCCAACCCTGCCGCATAAGCCGTATGTCGCTCGGACCAGGTGGACGAAAAGACAAATTTCTCCGATTGTTTCGACTGCCATTCCGGCGACAGCATGGGAGCCACGGCCTGGTAGCCGGCCTGGCGCAGGGCATCGACGACGTGCTGCCGCAGTTTGTTGTTGAATGTCTCGCCGAAAATGCGCGACCGGGCCCAGCGCTCCGCCGGATAGACGCGTTCATTGCGATTGTTGGCCTTGGTGGCTTGTGTTTGGGGCAGGATCCAACTGATCACGGTCAGTTCCGCCGCGTCGACCGGGCTGTCCGGGAAGGTGTGGCCAAAGATCTCTGCCGGCGTCCAGTGGAACGGGCCGACGACCTCTTTGTACTGTTCGTACAGCGGATCCGCCCCGCTGCAAAAGCCGACGAGCGGCGTGCCCCAGGCCTTTTCGTTTGCCGTGTCCTGGAGCGTGTTCTGTGGGCCGTCGCAAAAGCTCTGGATGGTGGTCGTGATCCAGGCGGCGTGTTGGGTGGGTGAGGTGACGGATGGCATAGCTGCTCCTTGTTTTTTAAGAAATGTCATCTCATTATAGCATTCTTGTTTGTGGACGGCAAGGTTTGCGAGCCGCCCCCGGGCCGCTAAATCCAGGCGCAGGCCATCCTTGACCGCAGCACGCACCTCGGCATTGACCAAACAACTGCTTATCTTTAGCCGCAAACAGATCGTCCATTCACTCCACGCGAAACATTGCCCTGACGCACGCCGACACGGAGCGCTACCTTGACGTTGAACCTGGTCCTTATGTGCGCCTGACCGTCCGCGACACCGGCATCGGGATGAGCGATGACGTCAAATCACACCTTTTGAACCTTTCTTTACGACCAAGGAACGAGGCAAAGGCACCAGGCTGAGATTATCCACGGTGTACGGGATCATCAAACAGGCCAACGGACACATTGAAGTCGAAAGCCAGATCGGTGAAGGCAGCTTGTTCCAAATCTACCTGCCTCGGGTTAAAGCCGACATCGCAACCAGTGAACCATCTCCACGTACAGACGCGTCTATGCGCGGCGCGGAGACGGCTTTGCTCGTTGAAGACGAAGACTCTGTACGGGAATTGGTCTGCCGCGCCCTGGAACGGCAGGGGTACATCGTGCTGTTCGCGCGCCCAGGTGGCAAACCGGCTGCAGTCTCGCTGGTAGGTTCGCCGCGTGTCGTGGCTATAGATGCCGCTCGCGGCAGTCCCGTGTTGCTTGGCTTTGTGTTTCGAGTGCCCGAATTGCTCCAGTTTGGTCAGCGCGACCTTCACCTGGTAGGAAGGCGCTCCCAGTTTTGACATGTCACAGTCCTTCCTTGGGGGAAACAGCCGAAAGCGTAGCTGTAGGCTGTTTCCCCTTCACAATGATCATATTCCGCCAGCGAAATCGCCGGCCTCTTTGTCCACGCCGGTCCCCGATGAAGCGGCCAATCGCCGCGCACCGTCCACAGTGCTGCGTGACACTGCGACGATGACTCTCTCGACTGCGCTGAGTGCGCAGCGTCTTGAGAAAGGGTGCCGTGGTTGGGGACGCACCGGGTTCAAGAGACGGCAGGGCTCTTGGCGGTGATGGAGGCGGGCGCTGAACGGCCACGGTGGGCTGACACCGAAAGTCAATGTCGCCACTGTGGCAACCGGCACCTGGAAAACTCGCTAAGCATCGAGGGATTAAACTGTCGCCGTGAACCATCGTAGCCGTTGTCTGCAACGTACCCGCCCAGCAGGGGCGCCTGGACGTTTTGACAAACGAAAAAAGGCGCCTGCTGGACCTCCAGAAAGCGCCTAAACGCAAACGCCGCGAGCTGGAGGCAACAAACATCGCCAAAGGATCCAACTTGCGCCGAAAATGACTGCTTACACTGATGAACTAACCGTCGCTGATATTCTGTTTTCTAGAGCCAGTTTGTTACCGAGGTCTGGCTACTCGTTTAGATGCTCCCAGTATATCACGGATCGACGGTCTCGGTCAATTCTCGGGTACCGTTTGTGATCGTTCGACATCTCCAAGGATAATTGGCTATTCGGGTAATGTGATTGACACTTGTGCTAATCTGCGGTACCATCTGAGCATGATCATCAGTGGCATCCACTCCTCTGGGCTTTGGGGTCACAGTTCTGAGAAGAGAGTGTCAAACACTCACAGGCCGGCTCTTGACAATGGGAGCAGTCTCAGCGTTTCTGGAGATGAGTGAAGCGACTGCATCAATTTTTAGGTACAAGTCCAAGGAGGAATGATCGTGACAAACGTAAACAAAACCATCACCTCTGAAGTCCTAGTTTCCTATGTCCAATGTCCGCGAAAGGCGCACATGCTGCTGTACAGCGATGAGGAAGGGGCACCTCACGAGTATGTGCGCATCCTAGAACAGCGCAAAATTGCCAATCGAGACGCTTACTTGGCCTCATTTCGACGAGAACACCCCACCGTATGCCAATACAGTACTGGTGATCTCGGAAATGGGAGCGATTTCTTCACCAATGTAACGCTCCGGGCTGGAGTGTTTGAAGCTACCTGTGGTATCTTGACAAAGGTAGCGTCGTCTTCGTCACTGGGTGAACATAGCTACGAGCCAACGACCTTTGTGGGCACGCACCGTATCAGCAAAGATCAAAAACTGGAGCTGTTTTTCGCCGCTTGCGCTGTGGAGCAAATTCAGGGCACGCTGCCCGCGGTGGGCAGGATCGTCGGGATGGGGCCAAAGTCGCATAGAGTAAAACTGGAAAACAGCGGCAAAACGCTTGCGCCCTTGCTCGAAGACCTACAGGAATGGACTCAAGCCGCATCTCCCGAACTGCCGCCTTTGATTCTGAACAAACACTGTCCATATTGCCAGTTTCGGCTTTTGTGCAGGGCACAAGCAGAAAAAGAAGACAATCTCAGCTTGCTAGATCGTGTAATGGCCAAAGTGATTCGCCGTTACGAGAAAAAGGGCATCTTTACTGTCAAGCAACTTTCTTATCTGTACAAACCACGGCGGCGGAAAAAGCGCCCCAAGAATCCGCTACCAGCGGTACACAAGCCGGAATTGCAGGCGCTGGCGATAAGGACGGGCAAGATTTACCTGCAAGACCTACCCGAACTGGACAGGAAGCCCGTTGAGCTGTTCCTGGACATTGAAGGCGTTCCTGACCAGCAATACGAGTATCTCATAGGTCTGTTGGTGTGTGAGGATGACAACTGTAAACACTATTCCTTTTGGGCTAACGCCCGTGAAGATGAGGCTCAGATATGGCAGCAATTCGTGGAAAAAGTCGACCAGTATCCCGATGCACCTATCTATCATTACGGCAGTTATGAGTCACGCGCGGTTGCCAAACTGACGAGGCGTTACAAAACCGATAGTGAAACCCTCAAAAGTCGCTTGGTCAATGTCAACACTCACATCTATGGCAAAGTATACTTTCCGGTACGCTCAAACCGGTTGAAGGACATCGGCGCGTTCATTGGAGCGACTTGGACATCGCCGGATGCTTCTGGCCTGCAAAGCCTTGTCTGGCGATCTCGGTGGGATGGAACCTGCGATGCACGGTACCAAGATCTGTTGATAACCTACAACCGGGAGGATTGCCAAGCTCTGAAGTTGCTAGCTGATGAACTCACGAAGATCAAAGGCTCGGCTGACACGATATTTAACGTTGATTTTGTCAATCAACCCAAATGCCATGTCACAGAAGAGAGTAAGAGGGTTCACAGTCAGTTTGAAGCACTCCTTAAATCAGCTCATGCGGACTATAATAAAAAGAAGGTTAGCTTTCGACAGCAGCAAGGAGAGAAGGGACGAGAGGAAGAGCTTTCTACTCAGAAGGCCCGTCGTCGGCGTGGCAAAAGACCAAAACCCACAAGAATAGTCCAAGTACCGCAAAGGAGGTCTTGTCCTAGATGTGAGGACTCTATACTTCGGCCAACAGAACGAAAATCGAAAAGATTGATCATTGATCTGGCCCGAACGCCAAGTGGGATCAGGAAAACTGTAACGGAATACGTGGGAAGCCAAGGGTATTGTCCAAAATGCTATAAGAGTTATGCACCGCCCAGCCTTAGAAAATTCGGCATTGCTCAACTCTACGGGGATAAATTTAAGGCTTGGCACGTATATCTGCGGATAGCTCTTCGTATGCCATATGAAAGCATTACTGAGCTGACAGAGGAACAGTTCGCCGTAAAAATGCCGATGGCGGCTCTTCCAGTTTTTGTGAGGGACCTCGGTTGTCAGTATGCTGAGACCGAAGAGATCATCTCTCAACGTTTGTTGGAAAGTCCGTTCATTCACGTCGATGAGACCCCAGTTAACATCAAGGGTGAAGGAGATCAGTACATATGGGTATTTACAAACGGTATAGAGGTAGTTTTCAAGCTTAGCGAGACGAGAGAAGCGGCCATCGCGCACGAGTTTTTGACTGATTACGGTGGTACTCTAATCTCCGATTTCTATCCTGGCTATGATTCTATGCAATGCAGACAGCAGAAATGCTGGGTACACTTGATTCGCGATCTCAACAATGATCTCTGGGCAGCACCCTTTGATGCTGAGTTTGAGGCCTTTGTTCTAGAAGTGAGAAACCTTTTTGTACCCATTATGGAAGTTTTACAAGAAAATGGCTTGAGAAAACGATATCTCGATAGGTTCAAGCATAAAATCGACAACTTTTACAAAACAATGATCATTGATAAACGTTATAGATCTGACTTGGCCATTAAGTACCAGCAACGCTTTGAAAGATACCGAAGTAGTTTATTCACTTTTGTTGAACATAATGGGATACCCTGGAATAATAATAGTGCCGAAAGAGCTCTCAGACACCTCACTGTGCAAGAGAAAATATCGGGTTTCTTCTTCAAATCCCTTATGCCAGATTACCTGCGACTATTAGGTATCAGGCAAACATGCCGCTTTCGGGGTAAATCGTTCCTCAGGTTTCTGTTTTCAGGAGAAAGAGATGTTGATATGTTCGATGCGCAGGATGAATAAACGGTGCAAGAATCTTGGAGAAAGAAAACCCGGTTGCTGATTGGTGGCGTAGTGGGGAGCCATCCCACCGTCAATCCAAAAGTTGTGTAGGGGCGGTAATGCTTCTCAAGCAGAACACATATTCCCACGGCAAAAAAAACCGGCACTTCCAGTCTGTCGGCCCTCTGCTGCTTATGTAGCCAGGTCAAACGTCAACTGGTACTCCAATCGGTAGCCCTTTCCAAAAAGTGTTGACTAAGGGGCGTTCGTGAGAGACGTACATCGAGCGTAGAATCGAGAGATGAGAAAACGTGAGGCCGTTGGTCTACATATCCAACTGAAACCGGATTGCCTCAAAGAGTTCTCGTTGCAGGTTCACGTCGTCCAGTTCACCCAGGTCTTGACCTAGTCGACTCTTGTCCAGGGTACGTATTTGATAGCACAAGGCAATAGAATCTACTCGCAGACCGGCCGTGCCAGCAGGAAGCAGAACCTCGTTGGGATAGATGATGCGTGCATCAGACTTGCCAGAGGTCAGAGGAATTACGTTGACCACAGGGAGCAGTTGGTTGATCCGCTCTCGACTGACGACAAGCACGGGACGCCTGCCAGCTTGCTCCGATCCCCGTATGGGGTCAAGCACGGCAAAGAAAATGTGCCATTGATACTTCATTGAGTTGGTTCCCACCATTCGGCGTCGGCCTCGGCAAATGCCGACATCGTCTCGCGCAGGTCTGCCATAAAGAGAGGATCTTGAGCTGCTTGCTCGATTTGGGCGAGTTTATCGGCCTCGTCGGTTGTCGGGGATCGCCGATCGAGTATATCCTTTACCAGCGCAAATTCCTCCATTGGTAGGATAACGGCGATAGGATGTCCCTCTTTATCTGTGATGAACTGGCGTTTCAGAGTGGTTATGGTCATATCACACCTCAATTTCAGATCAGTCTAGCCTTATTATACAATCTCGTCCGACAAACAGCAAGTTTCTTTCGTCGAAGGTCGCGTTCTGGATTCTTTATCAAAACGACTGTACACTTGGCCTAGTTTACAGTGCGAAATGCTCAAGCCCCCGCCTCGGGGGCGTTCCAGCATATCGAAACGCACCGTGCCTTTTCGCACAACGCCCTCGAGGACGAGGGCTACGAGCGCTAGCTGCTATTTCGCACCAAAAACTAGCCCAACCGCCGCAACCGGCGGGCGGCCAAAACCATTCCCCCCACCAGGCTCATAAGAGCAAATCCTATCAACGCGAACAGCGTTGGGGTCCAATCGGTTGGCCAGGACCGGAAGAGAACCAGGTCACGCACGGGGTCTACGGCGTAGGTGTTGGGAAATAGCCAGGCGGGCCAAATCACTTTGTCCCAGTTTTGGCGCACCGGGGCCAGCCCACCGCCAATGAAAAAGACGATCACTCCGCCCAAGACGCCGGTTATCGCTCCGGCCATATAGTGCCGTATGCGTATGCCGAGCACCAGGCCGACAGAAGCCCAAAAGAGCGCCACCAATCCAAAGAGTAGCCACACGGCCCACAGAAAACGGCCCGGCCAGACGCCGACCCAAAGGTAGACCACGAACAGCAGCGCCGTCCCGGTCACCAGCGCCATAAGAAGCGCGAGCAGCACCTTGGGGAATAAAATCCACGCCAGCGAGCGCGGGGCCAGCCCGTATTCCAGTGTGATCCTGGCCAGGTGTTCCTTGTAGGTAAGCAAAAAGATGTTAAACAGGCCACCGAGGCTTACGCCGAGCAGGACCAGTCCTACTGCAATCAACGGGAACCAATGGATCATCTCCGGGCGCGGGTATTCCTCGGCCAGGGCCAGGGGCGGGCCGGGCCGGCCGATCTTTTCGTAAAAGCGCCATACGATCTCTGCCGAGTAGATGCGGTGGTTCTTGGCCCGGTCGTCGTTATAGTTGTCAAAGTGCATCTCGATGATGGGGTGCTGCCCCGCATCCAGCCGCGCCGAAAAATCCGGGGGGATGACCCACACGCCATCCAGGGCGTGGGCATGGTACGCATCCCAGGCACGATCTTCGGACAGCTTGGAAACGTCGTAATAGGGTGTCCCAAACGGGGAGATGACCTCATCAATCGTCTGGCGCAGGACATCTCCCCACGGTCCGGTGTCATGATTGAACACGGCGATCTTGAAAGTCAATCGCCCGCCAAACAACAACCCAAAGGCAACCATCAGGATGCCGGGGGCGATGAATCCTCCCAGGACGGAGATGGGATCCCTCATCAGGGCTTTGATCTCGGTTAAAAAGAGTATCCAAAAGCGTCTCATGTCACTCCTGTTTCAGCACTCTCCAACGATACGCAAAAAACGCGAACGCCGGCAAACCCACACTGAACAGCGCCAGCGCGAGGATCGAGGATCGAGGATCGCCGACTTTTGTGCCATAGTACCGGGGGAAAAGTAACTCAACGGCGTAGACGTTGGGCGTCAGGCGGCTGATTCCCTGGTAGACTTGGCCAAAGCCGGACACCAGGCCAAACGCCCCGCCGAGAATCCAGCTCCCGATCGCGGCGATCAGCCCGGTCAGCAGCGATGGGATACTGCGGCGGAACACAAACCCAATGATGATGCCCAGACTGCCGCCCACGATGGCGATCGGCAACAAGATCAGGCCCACTCGCCACAAGGAATCGGGCCAATAGCCGGTCTGCCAGCCCAGGGCCAACACCATCGCCCCCGCCGAAAGAAACGCCGAGAGCACCAGCCGCACCAGGCGTGCCCCCAATATCCAGACCGGGGCGATGGGCGCCAGACGGAACTCTCCGATCGTGCGGAACTCGAAATCTTGAGCGGTGAGAATCCCCCCGATAAAAACCGCGCCGACAAACGTCGCCATCGGCAGCATGGCCAAACCAAAGTAGACCGTGTACGGCACGTCTTCCGGCAGCCACGGATGCTCCTCGATGGTCACAGCCGCATCGCCCAGCGCTTCGTTCCACAGGCGCAACGCAGCCGCCGTCAGCCGGTTGCGCAGGTTCTTGACCTGATTGCTGTCAATCAGGCTGAAGCGCTGCACCGCTGTGGGGACGCCATCGTGGGATTCGACCGTAATCATCTGACGGAACGTCGAGCTTGCCATCTGCGCCGCTTCCTCTGGACTCACGATGATGGGATTGATGTACGGCAGGCCGATGGGCGATCCCACCTCCCGCATCGCCGCCACCAAGGCACGCCCTTCATCGGTCGCCGGCTGCGCCACAACCATGTCAAAGGTCGCAAAGACCAACACCTCTGTCATAAGCAGGTACATCAGCATGGGCTGGAGGATAGCTACCAGGTGGATAGGCAGCGCGGTGCGAGCAAGTTTGAACTCGTTCAACAAAAGCAGACGAAAGCGGTTCATCGGTCACTCCCTCAACGCCCGGCCCGTGTGATGCAGGAACACATCGTCCAGCGAGGGCCTGGCGATACGAATGGATTCCAACCGGTGCGCGGCGGTCACCCGGGCGACCAGTTCGCCGGCGATGCTTTCGGCATCGCTCACTTCCAGGCGCAATTGATCGGGCGGGACGTGCGTTACGGCCTCTACTCCCAGGCCGGCAAACACTGACTCTGGGGTTTGAATTGCGGGCGTGGTGCGCAGGGTGACGATGTCGCGCTGCAAATCGGATTTGAGGTGCTCGGGGGAATCCAGCGCCATCGCCTGGCCGAGGTCAACGATCACCAACCGGTCGCACAAGGCATCGGCTTCCATCATGTCGTTGGTCGAGACGATAAAGGTCTTGCCCTGCGCCTGTTGTGCCTTGATGTGCTCCCACAGGGCGTGCCGCCCCTGCACGTCCACACCGAGCGTAGGTTCGTCGAACAGGATAACCTCAGGATCGTGCAGCAGCGCGCGAGCCAAAGCCAGGCGGCGCTTCATCCCCCCGGAATAGGTTCCCACGCGGTCTTTGCGCCGCTCCCAGAGCCTCATCAACTGCAACAGGCCCTCGATCCGCTCTTTCACGACGGAAAGGTCGGCACAGTAGAGCGCGGCGTGGTGCCACAGGTTGTCTACGGCGCTCAGGTCGGCGTAGAGATTCGTCTCCTGGGGTACCAACCCGATGCGCTGCCGTACCTGGCGCGGCTCGACCTGTGGATCGAACCCCAATACGTGTACCTCGCCGCTGTGCCGCCGCAACAGGCCGGTGATCAGGTTGACCGTCGTCGTCTTGCCCGCGCCGTTGGGCCCGAGCAGCCCAAAAATCTCGCCCGATTGGACCTGGAAAGACAGGTTGTCTACGGCGACATGGTCGCCGTAACAACGAGTGACGTTGTGTAGCGCGATAGCACTTGACATGATTTTCTCCTATTGTACGAGAATGCCGTGCAGGTAAATGTCCACAAAATCGTCAAAGGCCCCCTGCCGGGATTCGGATAGGAACTGATCTCCCATGAGCCACTCGGTCATAAAGTAGGCGAAAAAGAACCCCACGAAAGCGCGAATCAGGGTGGGTGGGGGAATCGGCCGGAGGTCACCGTTCACCTGTACAAGCTTTTGCGCAAAACCGATCATGTGCGGAAACAAGCTCTCGAAAAGCTGGGGAAAATGTTGCCCTTTGAACTCGACGATCTCGATAAACATCAGTTGCAGATCGTCGGGACGATTTCCCAGGGCCGCCAGCATTCCGGCTGCGGCGTCGCGTACCAACTCTTCCACCGTTGCCCCCTGGGCCGCCTCCAGCGCGGGCACAATGTCCAGGTAGGGGTTGCGCTCCATCATGACTGCGGCGAGGATATCCTCCTTGCTGGCAAAGTGGTTATAGAGGCCGCCAAGCGCAAG
>JAFGJF010000678.1 GCA_016929205.1 Anaerolineae bacterium | reverse complement strand
CGGCATCGACTGAAATTGGGTGCCAGCGGCGTAGGCCAGGGGCTTGTCGGGTACGTCGCCGCCAGCGGCGAGCCGCACATTGCTTTTGACGTTGGCCAGGATGCCGTCCACTTTGAGAATCCACTGCTGCCGGACACGCGCTCTGAAATTGCCTTGCCACTTCAAGCCGGCGGCCGCGTCGTTGGCGTCCTGGACGTGCAGAGCAATCACGCTTCGGCTTTCGACGAACAAGACATTGCCGCACTGCGCACCGTAGCCGACCAGTTGGCCGTGGCGATCGAGAACGTCCGCCTGATCGACGAGATGCAGCGGGCGATGCAAGAGTCGGCCGCGATTTCGGGCGAGTATACGCGCCAATCGTGGCAAGATGTCGCGCGCAGTTCGAGCCGGCAAGGGTATCGCTACCGGGGGCTTGGCGTTGAGCTGGCTCCCGAACGCTCTTTTGAGGCTGATCAGGCTTTACAGTCTGGACAGCCTGTGATCCAGAGCCGCCGGGCAGCGGATGAGCCGGAGGCGGCGAACGTCCTGGCCGTGCCCGTCAAGTTGCGAGATCAGGTTATTGGCGTGCTCGATCTGCGTTTTGAGGGCCAGTCTGTTTCGCCGGAAATGATTTCCCTGATCGAACAGGTTGCCGAGCGTTTGGCATTGTCGCTGGAAAGCGCCCGCCTGCTGCGTACGACCCAGCAGAGTGCAGCGTACCAGCAATTGCTGAGTCAGGTGACCACGCGCATCCGCCGGACGTTGGATGTTGAGACCGTACTCAAGACGGCCGCCGATCAGGTGCGCCAGGTAATGGGCTTGCCCGAGGTCGTCATTCACTTGAAAAGTCCGTCAGAGACAAACGCTGTGGGTGAATCGTGAACGAGATTTGGGTATCACACGGTTTGTGGAGAATACAAGCATGACCCGAGAACAAAGAATGTCATCCTGGCTGTCCTGGAGAGGAACCATCCGCTTTCGATTGTTGGTCGCTTTCCTCGTAACGGCCATCTTGCCGGTCTTGATCGTGGCTTCGGTCGCCGTGATCATATCGTGGCAAAGCGGCCAAAGCTATGCGGTTGAGCAACTGAGTCTGTCGGCATCCTTCAAACAGGCCCAGATCAATGATTGGGTGGATGGATTGAAGGCCAGGCTGGAACTCGATGCGCAGGAGCTGGATATTGCAACGTACGCACGCTTTATTCAGGCTCCGGCGAGCGAAGACTCGGGGACGGTCGCCAATTTGATCACGGAACTGACAAATCGGGTGCGCCAGAGTTTGGCGCGTACGCAGTTGTTCGACGCACTTTTTATCGTCGACCCGCAAGGCCGCGTGATCTTTACGACTGAACCCAGTGAGGACGAACGTTATCCGAACGATCAACTGTATCGTAATCGACCTTTCTTTCAGGATGGATTGCTTGGGCAGGCGGTGCTCATTGATGGCGAGTCGGTCGTCGCCGTTCAGCCGCTCCTCGACCTTCAGCAGCAGCCAATAGGGGTCTTGGTCGGGCGTGCCAATCTGGCCGAATTGGATGCGATTGTCTTTTCTCGTGCTTATCTATCCGAGAATACCGAGAGTTACCTGGTGAGCCAGGATTACGTGGCTTTTATCGGATTGGGTTCGTCCGCACAGCGTATCGGCGTGACCACGGTCGGTGCTCAAGAGGCGCTCAAAGGGCAAGATGGTCGAGGGTTTTATACAAATTACAGGGGCGTGCCGGTGATCGGTGTCTTTCGCTGGCTGCCCGAGCTTCAAGGCAGTTTGCTGGTCGAGGTGCCGCGTGCCGAAGCGTTGCGACCGGTCGTGACCATTCTCCTTGCCAACATTGGTGTGTTTTTGGGTGTCGTCGTCGTCGCTGTCGCTATCTCTGTGGTGGTCACGCGCAGGATCGCCGGACCGATAGGCAGCCTGGCCGAAACGGCCGGGCGCATTGCCGACGGTGAAACCGGATTGGTCGCCCAAGTGTCGGGAGAGGACGAGATCGGCACGTTGGCACGGGCTTTTAACCGTATGACGGCCCAGTTACGCGAATCGGTGGCCAGCCTGGAGCAGCGCGTGAGCGACCGGACGCGCGATCTGGAACAACGCTCGGTGTATCTGGAAGCGTCCGCCGAGGTGGGGCGGGCGACCTCCTCAATCCTGGATGCCGGCGAGCTCGTGCAGCAGTCGGTCGATCTGATTCGTGAGCGGTTCGTGCTCTATTACGTGGGGCTGTTCCTGGTAGAAGGTTCAGGCGGGGCTGGTGACTGGGCTGTGCTGCGTGCGGGGACCGGCGAGACCGGGGCCAGCATGGTCGCACGAGGCCACCGGATCAGGGTGGGCGAAGGGATGGTCGGGTGGTGCATCGCCAACAATCAAGCCCGCGTTGCCCTCGACGTAGGAAAAGATGCGGTGCGGCTGGCAAGCGAAGAACTGCCGGATACCCGTTCCGAGGCCGCGCTGCCGCTACACTCGGGCGGCAAGGTGCTGGGCGCGCTGACCGTGCAAAGCGACCAGCCCGGCGCCTTTGATCAAGACGTACTGCTCGTGCTGCAGACGATGGCCGATCAGGTGGCGACAGCGCTCGACAACGCGCGTTTGTTTGCCCAGGTTCAAGAGGCGCTCGATAGCACCCAGCGCGCCTATGGTCAGATGAGCCACCAGGCCTGGACCGACCTGCTGCGCGCGCGCCAGGACCTCGTTTTCCGCAGTGGCGAACGAGCGATGATTGGCGAGCAGCATTTGTGGCGGCCGGAAATGGAGCAGGCGTTCCAGGACAGGCAAACGGTGCGCACGAGCGCGGTAGCGCTGGACGCCGGGAGCCCATCGCCGGCCGGTGAGGAGCAGGCGGTTGAAATGGGCTATCCCCTGGCGATCCCGATTCGCTCCGGCGAGGACGTGATCGGTGTGCTGGATACCTTCAAGCCGATCGAACAGGGAGAATGGACGACCCAAGAAGTGGCCTGGTTGCAGGATGTCACCGAGCAGTTGTCGTTTGCCCTGGAGGCCGCGCGCTTTTACCAGGAAACGCAGATTCGTGAGATCCGGGAGCGCCAGATCCGCGAGATTGGCACCAACCTGCAGGCTCGCGTCAGTCTGGATGCGTTGATGCAAAGTGCCGTCGCCGACCTGGCCCGGGCCCTGAATGTGCCTTCGGCTTTTGTACAATTGAGTACCAGGAGCCGGTCCTCCGATGAGTGAGGCGCTTGGTTTGTGTGTTGGAGGGACGAGATGAGTACGACCCGACCCATTGAACAAGTATCGGCGAGTGAGTTTCGTCGTGATTTGATTGATTTGTTGTGGAAATCTGGCTTGCTCGTGTCTGTGCCGGTGCTTTTTTACCAGGCCACACAGCTCAAAATCAGTCCGACTCTGTTTGTTTTGCCCGTGGTATGGATTGTGGCTTCGCTTGCTTGTTGGCAGCTTGTACGGCGCGATCGCGATCAAGATGCAGCCTGGGTGTTCTTGGTTGCCAGTGCGACTGCGCTTTGCTTCCCGTACTTTTTTGGCTCGGCGAGCGCTTCCTCGATACTGGTGATGCAAAGCCTGCCCTTTTGCTTTCCGCTGCTGGTTTCGTTGGCCGGCCTTTTGCTGCCTGCCTGGGGCATGCTGCTCTTGCTGGGGATGCAGGGCGTTGCGACGCTCCTCGCGCCGCTTGTGTTCGGAAGCACCGTCGCGCCCCTGTATGGCGTTGCGTTTGTCCTCACGATGTTGAGCATCGTCATGGTCTGGGTCACCTCGCGCCCTCTGTTCCAGATCGTGGAACGGGCCACGACGATTTCCCAACGCTCCGAGGAACAAGTCCGGCTGCTCGACCGGAGCCGTGTTGAGCTG
>JAFGJF010000677.1 GCA_016929205.1 Anaerolineae bacterium | reverse complement strand
GCAAACTATGAGTGAGTTCTCCGGCAGACACGCCGAGCCTTGGGTCATGTGGCTCAATGTGGCCCGACCGGCTATCCGAGAGATCTCGTTTGTGTAAGGAGAAGTGAATATGAAAACAAGCGAGCCACTACCGGCTATACCGGCACGAGAATACCCACAGCGATGGGACGGCGTCCAACGGATGATGGAACAACAGCAGCTCGACCTCATCCTGGCTTACGCGGATGACCGGGCGACCTTTGGCCCGGCCCATGCCCGGTGGCTGGCCAATTTTCCTGTCCATTTTGAGCCTGTCTGCATCTTGATCCCCAGGCGAGGCGATCCGGTGATGCTGTGCGGCCCCGAGAGCGACCAATATGCCCTCTTGGCCGGTCAGATTCCCGATGTGCGCGTGCTGGAAACGTTTACGCATCCGGACGAAGATTATCCCTACGCTACCATCCAGAGTTTATCCGAGATCCTTCCCGATGTCGTTCGCGATCTCGGCCGCGTGAAAAAGGTGGGCATGGCCGGTCAGGGATTGATGGGCAGCGATATTGTGTCTGCCTTTCGGGAGGCACTAGACGTGCAGTGGGTGGATGTAGAGAGCGCGATGTGCGACCTGAGGGCGATCAAATCACCTTCCGAGATCGCTGTGATACGATATGCCTACAAAATTGCCGAGATAGGACTCTTGGCCGGTGTGAATGCCATCCAGGCAGGGGTGACAGAAAGAGAGGTGGCGGCCGAGGCGGAGGCGGCCATGCGACGCGCTGGCGCCGAAGGAACTGGCATTGATACCATTGTCGCTTCAGGGCCCAATTCCAGGCCCATCCTGGCCCGTTCTACTTTCCGGCGTATCCAGGCTGACGATCTCGTGCTGCTGACCGTTGCTCCGCGCTACGAGGGATACCATGGGGCCATTGGCCGCCCGGTGCTCGTGGGCGATCCCGGCGACGAGATAAGACGCGCGGTCGATGTGGCATGCCGGGCGCAAAACGCTTGCTTCCAGGCCATGCATCCCGGCGTTGAGGGGCGTCAGGTGGAATCTGTGGGACGGCAGATCGTCCAGGATGCCGGGTTAGGGCCATATTTTCTATACTCTGGCCTTCACAGTGTCGGCGTCATCGAATTTGAGCCGCCGATCCTTGGCCCGAGCAGCGACGCCAGGCTGGAGAAGGATATGGTCATCTCGGTTGATATACCCATGTTCAATGCCCCGTGGGGTGGTCTGCGCGTCGAAGATGGGTTTCTGATCACCGATTCGGGGGCAGAACGGCTCAACGAAACGCCATTCAAAATCACGCGATAGGCACATTGGGATCCCGTGACCGCTTTCCTACGGGTATTTGGGGTGCATTTCCTATTGGTTTAAATGACTTATCGTGGTAAAATTAAAGAACTGCTAGATGTGTGTCGGGGTACAGGCAGCCTCCCGCATTCAGGGTGAGGCTGTCCTCGGTATAGAGCCAGGAGTCGTTTTGAACGAGGGTGCAGAACAAGGATCGGGTTCTTTTTGGATCAACCTGTTTTATGCGATGCCGACGTTGGGCAATACGATGCTCTGGTCGATCGCCAGCGGCTGGCTGTTGTATTTTTACCTGCCGCCCGAGGGCGAGGGCGTGGCCCTGGTGCCGGCGGCGTTCTACAGCGTCACCATCCTGGTCACGCGCACGGTGAATGCCGTCCTGGCTCCTTTTATCGGCTACCTGTCGGACCGCACGCACACGCGATGGGGGCGCAGGCTGGTATTCATGGCTTTATCCGCCCTGCCCATGTTGGCCCTGTTCGTGCTGGTGTGGACGCCGCCGGTCAAGGGCGAGTCGGCGTGGAATCTGGTCTACCTGGCGCTGATCTATGTGCTCTATAACCTGTGTTACAGCCTGAACCAGATCCCATACACGGCTCTGCTGCCGGAGCTGGCGCGCACCGACCGCCACCGCGTGCAAATGTCGGCCTGGACGTCGGGGTTTTTCCTGGTCGGCATGATCCTGGGCGGATTGGGCGGGCTGGCGATCGAACAAGTGGGCTATCCGGCCGCGGCGATGATCTATGCCGCCCTGGCCCTGCCGCTGCTTTACCTGCCTTTCCTGATCCTGCGAGAACGGCCCGGGCGCGCGATCGCGGCTCAAGACCGGCTCAATTTTCGCCAAAGTGTTGCCGCGATGGTGCGCAACCCGGCCTTTGCGACCATGGCCGCGACGGGCGTCTTTTACTGGGGGGTCACGACGCTGATCCAGGCGATCATTCCCTACATCGTCACCCAGGTGTGCCTGTTGGACACGGCCGACACCTATGCGTTTTACGTGCCGGGCATCCTGGCCGCGCTGCTCTGTTATCCCTTGGTCACCTGGCTGGCGAACAAATTCGGCAAATACGTCGTTTTTGCCGGATCGCTGCTGGCCTCGGCGGCGGTGCTGCCCGGGGTGATGGTCATCGGCGAGTGGCTGCCCTTGTCACTAAAGGCCCAGGGGGTGATCTGGGTCGTGCTGCAGGCGATCGCGCTGTCGGGGGTGACCATGCTGCCCGCCGCTTTTGGGGCCGAGATCGTCGACCTCGACGCTGAATTGACCGGCCAACGCCGCGAGGGGATCTATTACGCCGCCTGGGGACTGATGGACCAGGTGGTCAACGGCCTGGCCGCAGCGCTGCTGCCCGTGCTGCTGCTGCTGGGCAGCAGCCAGTCTTCGCCGCGCGGCCCGCTGGGGGTGAGGATGGTGGGTGTCGTCGGTGGGGGGATGATGCTCGCCGCGTTTGTGGTTTTTTTGCGCTATCCGCTTCGCCCGGGCCAAGTGTATGCCAGAGGAGGAAACGATGAACGCTGAACTGATACGCCGGATCGCCGATCTCGAATGGGCCAACTATGCGGCGACGCTGCCCGCAGCCGAGGTGACGCCCGGCCTGGACGTGGTCTTGCGAGAGGACCTGATCCTCACCCGCAGTGAGATTTTTCCCTCGCCGGATGCCAATCACGCCTGCCTGCTGCGGGCCGATCCGCAGGCCGTAGAAGGGGTGATCGACGAGGCGATCGACTATTTTCAGTCTCAAGACACGCCCGCGACCATTTTCATTTCGCCTGCTTGCGCGCCGGCCGACCTGGCCAACCGGCTGTCGAAGCGCGGCTTTGTCCGGCAAAAGGAACAGGAAGCGTGGATGGTGTTGGAAAACCTGGCTGCGGTCACGCTGCCGGCGATGTCGCCCCGGGTCGATGTCCGGTCGATCGCGCCGGATGACGCGTTGACGATGGCCAACGTATTTATGGCCGCGTTCGACATGCCGGTCGAGTACGCGCCGTACATGGCCCAGTTGCTGGCCCCGTCTATCGGCCTGCCCGGCATCGTGCATTATTTGGCTTTTGTCGGCGGGCAGGCGGTGGGCACCTGTTCGCTGATGTGCCATAGAAACTATGGCGTCCTGGGCAGTATGGGCATTGTTCCCTCGCGGCGTGGCAAACGGATCGCGACCAGCCTGGCGATCAAAGCCTGCCTGGACGCGATCGATCGGGGCGTCGATACGTTGATGCTGCAGACGGCGGCCGATACGATGCTGGAACGACTGCTGCGGATCAACGGCTTTATCCGCGTTTTTGCCAGGACGAGCTACAGTCTGGGCTGATATGAAGACAAATCCATTGGTCGAGATCGTCGATCTGAAAAAAGCATACCAGATGAGCGACATGGTTTTTGAGGCGCTCAAGGGGGTTTCGCTGACCATTGGCAGCAAGGACTTTGTGGCCATTATGGGGCCGTCCGGCAGCGGCAAGTCGACGCTGCTGCACCTGGCCGGTGGATTGGATTCGCCCAGCGCGGGTTCGGTCACGGTGGACGGGCAGCGGCTGCATACCATGAGCCAGACGGCGCTGGCGAAATTCAGACGGTCGCACATCGGATTCGTCTTTCAGTTTTTCAACCTGATCGACAACCTGACCGTCCGCGCTAACGTCGAACTGCCGGCCCTGCTCGGCGCCAAACGAGACCGCAAGGCGATTCGCAGCCGTTCGGATGGGTTGCTGGCCCGGCTGGGAATTATCGACCAGGCCGGCAAGCATCCCTGGGAGCTGTCGGGTGGCCAACAGCAGCGTGTGGCCATCGCCCGGGCACTGATCAATCACCCGACCTTGCTGCTGGCCGACGAGCCGACCGGCAACCTGGACAGCGCCAGCGGGCAGGATGTGCTCGATATCCTGGGCGAGTTTAACCAACAGGGCCAGACGATCTTGATGGTCACTCACGACGCGTTGGCCGCGGCCAGGGCCAGGCGGGTTCTGTTTATTCGCGACGGCTTGTTG
>JAFGJF010000104.1 GCA_016929205.1 Anaerolineae bacterium | reverse complement strand
TGGAACTACTGGACTTGTCGCCAGCTATCTATACGGCTCAGGCTACAATTGAGTAAAGTCAAAACCGTTTCAGCGAATGGACAGTGACGAGGCCTAGAAAAAGGAGTGTAACATGTCACAAGAATTGATCGATGCCATTATCGACATGCGGGAGGATGATGCGCTCAAGATGACCAACCAACTGCTCGATGGTGGCGCTTCTCCTGCCGATATCCTGAGCGCGTGCAAAGAGGCCATGGAGGTGATCGGCAACCGTTTCGAATGCGGAGAAGCGTTCATCCCCGAACTGATCCTGGCAGGTGAGATGTTGACCACCATCTCGGGCGTACTCAAGCCCCGCATGGCTGAAGAAGCGGCCACTGAGAGGCTGGGCAAGGTCGTTTTGGGCACGGTCCAGGGCGACATTCACGACATTGCCAAGGACATCGTGGTCTTTATGCTCGATTTGAACGGTTTCGAGGTCACCGACCTGGGTGTGGACGTGCCACCGGCCAAGTTTGTCCAGGCGGTAAAGGAAACCGGAGCCAAGATCGTGGGGTTGAGCGGCTTCCTGACCCTGGCTTTCGAGCCGATGAAAGAGACGGTAGCAGCCTTTAAGGCTGCCGGGTTGGATGATGTCAAGATCATGATCGGCGGCGGGCAGATTGATGAGAACATCCGTGAATATACAGGTGCTGACGCCTATGGCCGTGATGCCATGGCCGCTGTCGCTCTCGCCAAAGAATGGACAGGAGGATAAAATGTCTGAATCACAAGCCCCTGAATTTGTACCCTCGCCAGAGTATCTCGCACGCGATAAGCGTATTATAGATGCTATCCAGATGAAACAGCCTGATCGCATCCCCCTCCTGATGGGAATGGGATATCACTTGGCTGAGATGGGCGGCGTCACCAAAAAAAGTTTGTACGAGGATTTCGAAAAGACGCAAGCGTTATTGGAAAAAGCAGCATTGACCTATCAGCCGGACCTGATTTTTGGAGCGTGGCATACACCAAAACCAAGTCAAGCCCTCGGCGATCGTATGACCAAGTGGCCTGGTTATGGTTTGGGGCCAAACGGGTCATTCCAGTTCAACGAACAGGAGTTTATGAAGGCAGAAGACTATGACGCCTTTTTGAAAGACCCTGCCGACTGGGCCATCCGAGTTTACACGCCACGTGCCTTTGGCAATTGCGAAGGACTGGCTATGCTGCCTCCATTGGGGATGTTCCTGTTTGGTTACTATAACACACTGCTCAGTTTTCCTGTCTTTACCGCACCTCCTGTCGTGTCCGCTCTGAAAGCAATCTATCAAGCAGCACAAGAAACAGTCGCTTGGCTGGGTCAGTCTATGGAGTCCTCTGCGCGTCTGGCGGCACTGGGCTTCCCACCATTTACTATGTTGGCCAACATGTGTGAAGCACCATTCGACTTTATGTCTGATACATTGCGAGGCATGCGCGGTATTTTTCTCGATATGCTGCGTATCCCCGATAAACTGCTCGCCGCGGAAGAAAAGGTGACCGACTTTCAACTCGAATTTGTGTTTAATGCTGTCAAAACCAATAACATCCCCTACTGCTTTATTCCCCTACACCGTGGCTCTGACGGGTTTATGTCGTTAGCACAATTCGAAAAATTCTACTGGCCTCAACTGAAAAACATGATGCTACGCCTCATCGATGAAGGCATTACTCCCTGGGTCTACTATGAAGGTGTGTGGGATCAACGGCTAAAGTATCTGGCGGAACTCCCGAAAGGCAAATCGATTGGCTCATTCCAGGACAGTGACATATTCAAGGTAAAGGAAATGGTTGGCGATACGATGTGCATTTTCGGTGGCATGCCTATCCCATTGCTCAAAAACGGCACACCGGAAACGATACGCGAACACACAAAAAACGTATGCCAACAAGTCGGCAAGGAGGGTGGATTCGTCATGACCACCAGCGTTATGGAATTGGAGGGCTGTGAGCCAGAATTGATCAAAGCTTGGGCCGATGCAACAAAAGAGTTTGGTGTGTATTAGCGCCAGTGAGTTTGATTCTCTTGATCGCGAATGTTACTTGACGGCTATACCTTTGCCCGTATCGGCATTGATTCCGACAAGCGGCTTGACGACTGCTATCTCGGCAGTCATCAAGCCGCATATGGTTCAAGAGGCCAGTGCTGAAAAATTGATATGCGCGCAGATGCGCGTGTAGATGTTTGTGGCAAAGATGCTGTGTCTGCCGTCACAATGACGAAAGGATGTGCATAGGAGAGGTTGATATGTTCACTAAACCCGAGAATTGGAACGAGCTGCACCCTCTGGAGAAGCGTAAACTGCGCCTGGATGACTGGCAGAACCAACCGGTTGAGTTTGTCAGCGCGGAAGCGGAGGCGAACTACAAGGAACGCATCACCCGTATGCGCAAGGCCTATGATATCGAACCGGCAGATCGGATCATCGCCGACCTGGGTATGGGGGCTGGCGAATACGCGCTGCGTCGCAGAGGTCTGAACGGCAAAGACATCTTGTACCATCCGGACAAACTGCACGATCCAATCATCGAATTCAATCTTGAATTCCAACCCGACTTGGCAGTCAACAGGATGCCCTATGCTGGCCCGGTTATGGACATGCTTGGTCTGGAGACCTACGTCTGGGGTGGGCAAAAATTACCCGATCACCTGACCATCCAGATGGTTGAGGGTGAGTACATGATGGGAGATGAATACAAGGAATTTACTGCAGATCCCTCGGGCTTTTTTTTGCACAAGTACATTCCCCGGATGTTTTCCAACCTGGGCGGCCTGGCGCTGCTGCCCAACTTTCCGCAGGTCACCGAAATCGTCGACGTGATGACCCTGGCACTCCCGTTTGGCATGCCTCCACTCCAACAAGCTCTCAACACATTGATGGAGGCTGGAAATGCCCTTGTGGCGCAGATGGACAGCGTCGGAAAGACCGGTGCCCTGCTGGCTGCTTCGGGTTTTCCCAGCAGGCCGGGAGGCAGTTTTTGCAAAGCGCCATTCGACTTTTTAGGCGATACCCTGCGCGGCACAAAGGGCATTCTCACCGATATGTACCGCCGCCCGGATGAGCTCGCCGCCGCCTGCGAGGCCTACGTGCCCGTCCTGGTGGACGCGATCATCCAGCGTTGTGACATGATGGGCATGCCGGGTGTCATGTTCCCACTGCACAAAGGTGCCGATGGGTTCATGTCCCGGAAACAGTTCGAAAAGTTCTATTGGCCGACCTTCAAGGCAGTCATGACCGCCTTTTATGAACAGGGTCTGACCAATGCTCTCTTTGTCGAGGGCAGCTATGACAGCCGCCTGGAAATCATTGCCGAGATGCCCGAAAAGTCTTGTTACTGGTTTTTTGACCAGACCGACATGCGCAGGGTCAAGGAAATCCTGGGCGGCAAATTCACGATCGGCGGCAACGTGCCGGCTTCCTTGATGTCCACCGGCTCGACAGACGATTTGCGCGCGTATTGTGATGATCTGGTTGAACTCTTTGAGGATACGCCTGGATACATAATGACCTTTGGCTGTGGCTTTGAGATGACCACAGACGCCAAGATCGTCGCCTACCGGGACTCGGTTAGAAAATAAATGAAAGATTGGGTCTTGGTCGATGCGAAAACCGGTCAGCCGCGCCGGATTCCAGCCGAGATAACGAGCCTCTTTCGGCTGACAGATGTTGTCGAATAGCAGAGCAACTATCAAAGCCTCGTACGAATATGGCACGCTCGGTTAAAGGAAACGTTGGTATGGAAACACATCAAGTATATGGCTATCGGTGGATCAACCTGGCGGTCGCGAGTCTCTCGGGATTTGGGATGGCCCTTGCCTTTATAGGCCCGGGTGCCCTTGTAGACAGTGTGGCAAAGGAATGGTCGGTGAATTTTTCGCAGGCGACACTGGCGCTCGTCCTGCTCGGCGGGCTTTTCTCAGGTATCCTGGGCTTGCCGGCTGGGGTTGCCAGCGACAAGTGGGGATACAAGTTGCCGCTCGTGATTGGTGCAACCATAGCCACTGTGGGCTTGCTTTTGAGAGGCACGGCCTCGACCTGGAATCTGTTCCTGTTGTACAACGCGATCGCTGCCGTCGGGTCCGGCTTTACAATGAGTGGAATGGGTACCCTGGTTCGCAAGTGGTTTCCGATGGATGAGATCGGGCAGGCTAATGGGCTCTCTATGATTATGGGACCAGTGGGCGCAGGGGTGTGTATGGCGATAGCCTTTCCCCTGGTCGACGCCGTTGGCTGGTCGAATATGTGGTTGATCCTTGGCCTGATTTATGCCGTGCCTACGGTTCTGGCGTGGATTCTGTTGAAAGAAAATCCGCCCTTGCCGCCGGCACCCTTGCCGGAGATGGCAAAGAGAGGCGTTTTCCACGAGGCCAGGCAGGTGATGAGCCGTACAAACATGTTGTTACAACTTGTGATCGTGGCTGTGATCGGGCTTGTGACTATGGCGCCCGCGTTGATACCGGTGGCGTTTGCGGCAAAAAACATACCCGATAACACAATTGGATTCGTGCTGGCGCTCCTTAATTTTGTTGGACTGCCAGCGATGGCCTTGATACCCGGTTGGGCATTCCGAAAGGGATTGTCCAAGACATCAATGGCGATCAGCATGTTTGCCGCCGGATTGAGCTTTATCGCCATCTTTTACCTGCCTATGACGGGCGGCAACATTCTGGTTGCGGCAGCGATGGCGGTTGTCGCTGGTTTGGCACTTGCGGCACCCATCCCTATCGCGATGAGTATCGCTATGAGCCAGCCCGGCGTTCATCCCGGGAATGTGGGCATCCTGTCGGGGCTGATGATGACGGTGATGGGGTTGGGGCGCTTGGTGCTTCCGCCCATTGTCGGAGGATTCGTAGACCATGTCGGGCCGGCGGCTGGCGCGTGGGTGCTGACCGTCGTTCTTGTCATCGCCGGGTTTGTGCTGGTCGGGTTTGTGCCTGAAGAAAAGCCGGTACCTCATCCGGCAGCAACGGGGGTCAAAGGCTGACTATGGATCATTCACGCACCCTTGTTATGGCCTGTGCCACGGTCATCGAAGAGATGCTGCCCCTTCTGCCGGAAGGGATGGCACACCAGGTCTTTGACTTTGGCTTGCACATCAATCCCGACAAACTGTGTCGCACCCTACAGGAAGCGATCGATGCCGTCAGCGGACAGTACGATACGATCATCCTCGGATATGGGATGTGCTCGCAAGCGATCATTGGTATCAAGGCCAATGGCTGTCGGTTGGTCGTCCCGCGCGTGGATGACTGCATCGCCATCTTTTTGGGTTCGCGCACGGCATACAGCACGCAATGCCGTATCGAACCGGGCACTTATTATCTGACCAAAGGGTGGATTGAGGTTGGCGATACCCCTTTTTCGGAATACGAATCAACTGTCCAGCGCTACGGGCGGGAACGAGCCGAACGTGTGTACAGGGCGATGATGGGCAACTATAAGCGGCTGGCTTTGATCAACACCGGGCAATATGAACTGGAAAAATACCGGGAATACACCCGGTGCACTGCTGAGCAATTTGGTCTGCGTTACGAGGAAATTCAAGGCTCTGATACGTTGGTCAGAAAAATGCTCTATGGCCCCTGGGATGATGAGTTTGTTGTGATCGAATCAGGGCAGACCTTTAGTCTAGAGCAGTTTTTGTCCCATTCCTCCTGAAATACTTACGCCTGTTTGAGCCATTCTGGCGTCCGCGCAGAGGCGCGTGTCAAAGCGCGAAACCAGGTCCAAGAGCCTTTGGCATCGGTAACCCGGTTTCGCGCTCGTTGTTTTGGCAGGTGCTACAGTCCCTTGGCCAAGAGATAGTACATTTCGTTCCAGCGCAGTTCCTTTTTAAATTCGGATAGCCGGGTGTCGCGGTCGATGGTCACGCATTCGATGTCAGCCATATCGGCCCAGTCTTGCAGATGGGCGGCAGTGATTGCCTGGCTGAACCCGGTGTGGTGCGCGCCACCGGCGAGGATCCAGGCGGCGGCGCCAATTTTGAGGTTTGGCTCGGGCACCCAGACCACCCGGGCAACGGGTAGTTTCGGCAAAGGCGCGTCGGGTGCGACAACCTCGACGGGGTTGACAAGCATACGGAAGCGATTGCCAAGATCGATGATCGAGGCATTGACCGCCGGGCCGGTGAGCACGTCGAACACGAGGCGAGCCGGGTCGTCCTTGCCGCCGATCGAGAGAGGGTGCATTTCCAGCGCTGGACGTCCCTGGGCGATAGAGGCGCAGACTTCGAGCATGTGCGCACCAAGCACTTTCATCCCTGCCGGGTCGAGGTGATAGGTATAGTCTTCCATAAAGGAGGTGCCGCCGGGCAGTCCGGCAGACATGACTTTCATCGCTCGCACCAATGCTGCCGTTTTCCAGTCCCCCTCAGCGCCAAATCCATAACCATCGGCCATCAGCCGCTGGACGGCAAGGCCGGGCAGTTGTGCCAGGCCATAGAGATCTTCAAAGGTGGTGGTAAAGGCTTTGAACTCGCCGTCCTGCAGAAAGGCGCGCATGCCCAGTTCGATCCGTGCCGAGACACGCAGCGCATCGCGTTTTTTGCCGCCGGCGCGCAGCGGCGGGGCGATGGCATATTGAGCATCGTAAACAGCCAGTTGTTCCTCAATTTGGGCCTCGGTCACGCCGTCGACAAACTGCACCAGGTCGCCGACGCCATAGCCATTGACCGAGTAGCCGAATTGCCGTTGTGCTTCGACCTTGTCACCCTCGGTTACAGCCACTTCGCGCATGTTGTCGCCAAAGCGGGCGACCTTGAGCTGCTGCGAGTCATACCAGGCGCAGGCCGCGCGCGTCCAGATGCCCAGTTCTTCCAGCACCTCCCGATCCTGCCAATGACCGACGACGACCTTGCGTGAGCGGCGCAGGCGGGTGCCGATAAAGCCAAATTCGCGCCCGCCATGTGCCGACTGGTTGAGGTTCATAAAGTCCATGTCGATCTCAGCCCAGGGGATGTCGCGGTTAAACTGGGTGTGCAGATGGACGAAGGGCTTTTGCAGCGCATTCAGGCCAGCGATCCACATCTTGGCTGGCGAAAAGGTGTGCATCCAGGTGATCAGGCCGATGCAGTTGGGGGTGACGTTGGCCTCCCGGCACAGGGTGCGGATGGCATCGGGAGTGGTGAGCACGGGTTTGAATACCACGCGCACCGGGATCTGGTCCGACGCGTCGAGGGCGCGGGCGATGGCTTCCGAGTCGCGGTCGACCTGGGCCAGCGTCTGGTCACCGTAGAGGTGCTGGCTGCCGGTGACAAACCACACTTGAAATTGCTTCAAGTCAATCATGAATTCTGTCCATTCGCTGAAATGGTTTTGACTTTGCTCAATTTGTCGCCAATGCCGTGTAGATGGTGGGTGATAAGCCCAGCAATTCCAGA
>JAFGJF010000103.1 GCA_016929205.1 Anaerolineae bacterium | reverse complement strand
CCGTGAGCCAAAATGGTTCAAACTGGCGCGATCTCGAACGCCACAACCCCCAGCGCTTCTTTTTCCGGCGGATAAATGGCACGCAACTCGCTCAACAGCTCTACAGGAGCGATGCCCGGGGCGATGGCTGCCGCCTGTTCGTGGGCCAGCAAGGCCTCAAAATCGGCGTACCGCCCGATGCGCTGGATGACAAAAGGATATCGATCGTTGAGCAGCAGCCGGTCCCCTACCTCTAGACGCGTGATATTGCTGTACCCTACGCGAACCTCAACCGTTTTTTGTCCGCTCAAGATCCATTCCAGGTATTCATCTCGAATCCACAGCGTTTTCGTTCGCATTCTGCTGTCTCGACCAGGGAGCGCGCAAGTGCGCCGCTGGTCAGTCATCGCCCGAAGCGGGTGTCACCGCACGGTGCGGTTTTACAAGCGTTTCGGGAACGAGAAACCCAAAGATCGCTGCCGCTGCGATTCCGGAAAGTGATATCACCCAGGCAGCAGTCGGCAGAACAAGCCAATCGGCAATGCCGCCAACGACGAGCGGTGCGCCGCTGCTTCCGGCATCGCCGATAAAACGCCACACGCCCAGAAACTCGCCGCGCGCGGTCTTGGGTGCGAGATCGGCGCCCAACGTCATCATCGAGCCCGAGCTGAACCCGTTGGCGAAGCCGATCAACATCGCGACGAGCAAAAGGCCCGGGAAACTGCCGGTGAATGACACCAGGAACATGCCCAGGGCCTGGAGGGCAAAACTGGGCACGATTGCAAACTTGCGCCCCAGATGGTCCATGATCCACCCTGCGGGGTAAAAGAACAACATGTCAACTGCCGAAGCCATACTGACGATAAACCCGATGGCCTGAACGTCAAGACCAATGACGTCGGCAGCATACAGAGGGATAATGACCATTCGCCCGGCGCGGATCATTTGCGCAAAGAGCTGTGCTGCTCCAGCCGTAGCCAGCGTGCGATAGTGTGTTTTGAGCGTGACAAGAAAATGCCCGCCGGAGGGATGCCGGACAGCCGGACGGGGGTCCGTTCGGCTGCCTTGCACGAAAAAGGCAATTGTGCTCACCACAACAGCGCCCAGCCCGCCATAAACCAGGAACGTCGCGCGCAATCCAAAGGTCGCCGCAATCGTGCCCCCGAGCACCGGACCGATAAACCGCCCGACTCGAAACAATCCGCCCAGCAGCGAAATCGCCCTTCCCCGGACAGAAGTGGTTACGGCATTGGCGATGTAGGCATGGCGGGCAATATAGTACAACGCCCCACAGAATCCGGCGACAAGCCGGCAGGCGATCACTTCAGGCGTCGATCTGGCCCAAAACAGGCCAAATGTCGAAAGTGCGGTGCCCCCTACGCCCAGCAACATCGTTCCCTTTTGCCCAAACCGTCGCAGCAACATGCCGGCTGGGACATCACCGACCAGCATGCCCAGTCCTTCTCCAGCCAGCACCAGGCCCACCAGGCTGTAAGAGATCTTGAGATCTTTGGCGTAAAGCGGCAGCACCGGAGCGAGCATCCCATTGCAGATGGCAAGCAAGATCGAGGGCAGATAAAACGGTAAAATGAGCGGGTGTTGAACAACTGTGCGCAGTGCTGATTTCAATTCAGGCATCTCCTTGGTTTAGTGATGTGCATTTTACTATGAATCATGCCCGGAAGCAAAAAGGCTTGCAGCTCGTCCGCATTTGCACTTGGCAGGAGGTTCGGGTAAAATGAACGTATCCAATTACCCACCGGGCTTTGCTACTATGCCGTTTCCTCTACCAGAAAGGACGTGAGTGTGAGCAAAATAAATGTCATACCAAAACCAAATCGAGTCGTGCCATCCGATGGCACATTCTCCCTGCAAGACACAACGTCGATTTATGTTTCAAGCGATGCCGCAGGTGTCGGCAACGCCTTGCACGAACTCGTGCAGGCTGCGACGGGCTATTCCCTGCCTGTACAAGAGTGTACAACTGGCAACATAGAATCAGATGCGATTCTGTTGACCACGTCGGGCGCCGATGCCTCACTGGGGGATGAGGGCTATGAACTGATCGTCACCCCCAAATCGGTCGTTGTCCGTGCGCCCAAACCGGCCGGCCTCTTTTACGGCGTCCAAACACTCCGCCAGCTCTTGCCGCCCGAAATCGAGAGCGATAAACCGGTATCGGGTGTGGCATGGGTTATGCCAGCGGTCACCATCACAGATAGCCCTCGTTTTGCCTGGCGTGGCATGCATCTGGACGTCGGTCGCCACATGTTCCCGGTTGAATTCATCAAGCGTTACATCGATCTGCTGGCGATGCACAAAATGAACGTCTTTCACTGGCATCTGACCGAGGATCAGGGCTGGCGCATCCAAGTGAACAAGCATCCGAAACTGGTCCAGATTGGTTCCAAGCGTGAGGCGACTCCGATTCCTGCAAACCGGAAAAAGTTGGATGGCAAACCCTACGAAGGATTCTACACTCAGGAACAGATCAAAGAGATCGTTGCCTATGCGGCGAACCGCTTTGTAACCGTCGTCCCCGAGATCGAAATGCCGGGGCATGCCGTGGCTGCGCTGACCAGCTATCCCGAACTCGGCTGCACAGGAGGACCGTACAAAGTCCGGACGTGGTGGGGAATCGCAGAAGACGTGTTCTGTGCCGGTAACGACCAGGTCTTTACCTTCCTGGAAGACGTGTTAACCGAGGTGCTCGATCTCTTTCCCAGCAAGTTTATTCACATCGGCGGAGACGAGTGCCCCAAAGACCGTTGGAAACAATGCCCCAAGTGCCAGGCGAGGATTCAAAAAGAGGGTCTCAAGGACGAACACGAACTGCAAAGTTATTTCATCCAGCGCATCGAGGGATTTCTGAACGCCCAAAATCGGCAACTGATCGGCTGGGATGAGATCTTGGAGGGTGGACTGGCTCCCAATGCCGTTGTGATGAGCTGGCGAGGCAGCCAAGGTGGCATCGACGCTGCTTTGGCCGGGCACGACGTGGTCATGTCTCCCAACACCCACTGTTATTTCGACTATTACCAGTCAGCAGATCGAGAGAATGAGCCCCCTGCGATCGGAGGATTCGTGCCGCTGGAAAAGGTTTATGCCTTTGAGCCGGTGCCGGAAACGTTGTCGCCCGAACAAGGTACGCACATTATCGGCATCCAGGGCAATATGTGGACGGAATATATGCCGACCTCACAGCAGGTCGAATACATGGTTTATCCCAGAGCTTGCGCGCTCGCCGAGGTGGCATGGTCTGCTGCGAACGCGCGAGACCTCTCGGACTTTATGAAGCGACTTGAGGCCTTGTTGGCGCGCCTGGACAGGCTCGGGATCCATTTCCGCAAGCTGGATCCCAAGTGATTGATCCCAAGGAGGGATGTATGTTTTACAAGGTTGATCACGATGGTTACAAAGAGCTGCTGCCGGGAATCATGTTCAAAACATTGGTCCACGGAGAAAAGACGCTGCTCGGCGAATTCAGGTTGGCCAAGGGCGCGGTCATTCCCGATCACAGCCATCCACACGAACAGACTGGCTACCTGATCAAAGGGCAGGTGGCCTTTACGATGGGCCAGGAGCGCACCGTCGTTGAGCCAGGAGAGTGCTGGTGCATTCCCGGCAATGCCGAGCACAGCGCCGAGGCGCTTGAGGATTCAGTCATCGTAGAGGTATTTTCTCCAGTCAGAGAAGAATATCTGTAGCGCAGCGGTGAAATCGACGCACTTGGAGGAGGATAAAAGATCATGACCGAATGGAACTCGAAAATAAAACCCATTGTGGACGGCCATGTCCATATGAGGAGTATGAGCGACGAAACAGCCATGTTGGCGATCCGCAAAGCCACGGGCATTGACAAGATGGTATTGGTCTCGATCCAGAACCCCGAAACAGGGTCGGGACTTGCACAATCGCTCTATATGAAAGCCCGGCACCCAAAAGCATTTTTCGTTTTTGCTGGCCTGAACCACGCAGAACAACTCTCTGCCGGACGCGTCAAGGCACCTTCGCTGACCGACCAGGTCGATGCTTTTATGAAAATGGGATGTGATGGGATCAAGATGATCGAGGGCAAGCCCACTTCCAGGCAGCGTATGGACGTTCCGGTAACCGATCCCTATTTTGCCGATTACTGGGCCCACGTCGAGGAAGTGGGCTTACCGATCGTCTGGCACGTTAATGACCCGGAAGAATTTTGGGATCCCGATCGGATTCCCGGTTGGGCAAAGGAACGACACTGGGGATACGGCCCAGGCGACGTGCAGAAAGAGCAGCTCTATGCCGAGGTCGATGAGGTGCTGGCCCGGCACCCCCACTTGAACATCACCCTCGCTCACTTTTATTTTCTCTCCGCCGACCTGGCACGGGCCGGGCGTTTCTTTGACGCACACCCTACCGTCCACTTTGACCTTGCGCCCGGCATCGAAATGCTCTACAACCTCTCCCGCGATCCCGATGCCAGCAGGGCCTTTTTTATCAAATACGCCGATCGCATCGTGTTCGGCACCGACCTGTTTAGCACGCTGACCGTACAACAAGGACGTTTCCGCGCCGGCCTCGTCTTCCACTGGCTGGAGAGCGCGGATGAATTTCGCGTTCCCGAGGAGGCCGATTTTCTGCTTGGTCCACCGGAGGATGGCCTCATCCGGAGTATGGCACTGCCCAACGACGTGTTGACCCGAATCTACCGAGGAAACCTGCGCCGGTTGGCCGGTGCCGAACCACGCGCGCTGGATATCGAAAAAGCAATTGAGGAATGTGAACGCCTGGCGGCCACTGCCGAAGCGATGTCGGGACAACCAGCAGCCGAAACCGAAGCCGCCCAGGTGGTGAGAAGCTTGGTACAGCAAACATAGTAAGATGGGTTACGATGTCCGTCCGTATCCAGAACCACCACCGGGCTACCAACCGGCTATGCGGTTTGAATATCCCAAAATGGGCCTACAAATTGCCGCGTTCGTCGTGTTGATCGGCATTACGCCCCTGCTGCTTTTTCTGGTCATAGTACTGCAACGGCAGTCACTTGGCGGGCTGTTCAGTGACACCGATCGTTTGGTACAGTTGGTTCTTGTTGTCGCGACGGTCCTGATCACGATGGTGATCCACGAACTGGTGCATGGTTTGGCCTATCGACTGCTTGGCTACCGGGTCACGTTTGGGGTGAGCGTCCACCTGTTTGCCGCATATGCAGCAGCATTTGGACAGTGGCAGACAAGAGACCACAACATTGTGGCCGCCCTGGCTCCATTGGTTGTTCTAACACTTTTATGTATACCTATGCTGGCATTGCCCAACACCGTAATCGTTTGGCTGGCATTGATCGTTTTGATGATGAACACCAGTGGAGCGGTCGGGGATCTGTACCTGGTATGGCGGTTGTTGCACCTGCCTCGGAAAACGTTGCTCTATGACGTTGATGTCAAGACAATGTTGATTTAT
>JAFGJF010000676.1 GCA_016929205.1 Anaerolineae bacterium | reverse complement strand
GGTACGTGTGGATCCGCGCTCAGTGCGGGGCACAGTACCGCCCTGGGTCCAACGTCGACAGTTGTGTCACGCATTGGGGGGTTGATGCCGCTACAACCTGGAACCCAAGCAAATTTTCCTCCACGTCGTCGTCCGATTTTTCAGGGCGACCCGGTCTAAGCTATTTCGAGGCGGGATCGTACGGGAACAACTGGGATTGGGTGCGGTTGGGATCGGTGAACCTGACCAAGGCGTCGCACACGGTCAACATCTGGGGCGGCGGCAGCGGGTTCCGCCTGGACAAGATCGTGCTCAGCCGCAACAACGAAGGACCTGCATCTGCGAGAACGGCGGCCGATTTTGCCCCAGAGTTCATCCGCAGGGCCACGCCGACCTGGAACGACGTGCGCAATCAGCCGTACCAGACTTACTACAGCGACAAGCGGTACGGCGGGCCGGCGGACACCCGGGGACGCACCGGCCAGGCCTGCAACAAGTGTAACCCGCTGTACGGGCAGCGGTTGAACGTTGACCTGAACGGCAGCGGCATTGTCGGCGATTACGAGGGTGAAGTTTACGAGGACTTGAACCGCAGCGGCAGGATCGAACCGGCAGAGATCTGCGACAATGTGTTGGATGATATCTTTGACGACCAGGAGCCGATCCGCTCGGCGCAGGAGGCGGCCAAAAACTTTGTCAAGCGGATGCGGGCGCCTTTTGAGCAGGTCGGGTTTGTGGCCTACTCGACCAAGGTCGAGCAGAGTGACGAACGGGAATTGAACTGCATCGAGACGCCCGGGCGCAACGGGACCAAACCCTCGGGACAGGGAATCTGGGACCCGGAAACCGGCCCGGACAACTATTGGATCTGGTGCTACGATGAACGACAGGGCCCTGACGGCTATTCCGAGCCGATTTCCAGGCGTGACCCGAACGTGACCCACGGCAGCATCATCGGCGGCATAGAGGAAATGACGGCCAATGGGTACACAAATATTGCCGACGGGATGCTCAAAGGGCTGAATATTCTCGGTTCGACCACCGGCCACTATGGTCGCCCCAGCGCGGTCAAGGTGATGATCCTGCTGACCGATGGTGTGGCCAACCGCTATCCCAAAGAGTGTCCCGGCGACGACTTGTGGCCCGATGGCGGCACGGCCGAGGATTGCGTGATCTATTTCGCCCGAGAGGCAGAAACGCAAGGGGTGATGGTCTTTACGATCAGCCTGGGAAATGGAGCCGATAAGCCTTTGATGGCAGCCGTGGCCGACGAAGCGAACGGCGCGTGGTTCCACGCTGCAAAAGGGGCCGAATTGGACGCCATTTTCCAAGAGATCGCCAACCGGATTTTCTTGCGCCTGGTCGAGTGAGTGCGACCGACAACCTGATATGGCTGACAGGTAGGGATGAGTGACAACTTGTCCCTACTTTTTTCAATCTCGGGGCAGGCAGGGTGAGTGCGAGCGGGGCGGGCACGGGGGCTGCTCTATTGGACAGGCACAAGACCTGTCCCTACTGGGCGGGCACAAGACCTGCCCCTGCTTGATCGTGTTGCCCCGAGATTACGTCTACATAAAATGAGGTGCGCCCCTTGACAATTTCCCCCAAAGTGGTATATTATAAAGAAGATACATATACTCTGCTCTTCGTTTTGGGAGGACGTCTGGGAGGATACCAATGAATCGACGGCGCACGTTCCTGATCATATTCATCGTTCTAATTGTGGTATTGGGCATTGGTGTGGGCGCGCTTTTGTTGTTAAGCGGCGGGCTGGGGGGCGGAGGTCAAGAGCAGCCCGGTCCGATCGTCGACGAAGGAGGGCAGGTGATCACGCCGACCCCCGAGGCCAAGGAGCGCGTAGTCGTCGCGTTGCAGACGATTCCTCGTGGCATGCGCATTCCTTTGGATGCCATCGAGATTCGTGAATGGCCGGTGAATGATCTGCCGGCGGATCCGATTTACACGCTTGACGAGGTCAATGGCATGGTTGCGCGTGCTGAGATTCAGGTGTGGCGGCCGATCAGCAAGGAAAAGGTCAAGTCCGTATTCCAGGGCGAAGGGTCGGAATTGTCCCTGGCCGTACCGAAAGGCAAGGTTTTGATTGCCGTGCCGATCACGGCCATGTCGGCGGCGGGCAATGCCTTGCGCCCCGGCGACAGCGTCGACGTGCTGGTATCCTTGTCCATGGTCGAAGTCGATGAGGATTCCCAGATCAAGCTGCCCATAGCGTTGTCTGGCGGCGAGGATTGCCTGGCCGGCTGCCAGCCGACCGGCGACCAGATCCCGCGCCTGGTGACCCAGTATACGGTTCAAAAGGCACTGGTGCTCAACGTGGGATTGTGGCAAGAGGGCCAGGACCTGGAGGTGCCGGTCACCGGACCGACGCCAACTCCCCAGATTCTGGAAGAGACAACCGGCGGCGAAGAAGCTGCTCCTGTAGCGGAGAACATTGCCGTGGCCTTGACCGATATCAGGCTGATCTCGCTGGCGGTCAGCCCGCAGGACGCGCTGGTGTTAAAATGGCTTCGCGAGAGCAACGCGTCGATCGATATGGTGATGCGATCGGCCGTCGATACGGACCTCTATAATCCCGAGGCCGTCACCCTGCAGTATATGATCGACCGGTTTGGGATCTCGATTCCGCCCAGGCTGCCGCATTCGCCGGAGAACGAGTTCAAATACTCTTTGATCGATACGGCGCTCGAGTATCAGGTGCCGCCGCCGGAATAGGCCGGTGAAATGGCCGCCAAAGTGGTTTAGAGAGAGGGCAAGCGCAGGTCTGGATGCTAAAATTCGATTCCAAGTCAATCGACTTGAATAAACGAGGGATCATCAATGAGTTCTGAGCAGACTATCCGCGTACTGATCGTTGACGATATACCGGAAACTCGCGAAAACCTGAAAAAGCTTTTATACTTTGAGACGGATATCGAGGTGGTCAGTACGGCGTCAAATGGGCAGGAGGCCATCGAGCTGTCTGCGCAGTACCAGCCGCACGTGGTCTTGATGGACATCAATATGCCCGAACTGGATGGCATCTCGGCCAGCTCGGCGATCCGGCAGCAGGTGCCTTTTGTGCAGATCATCATGATGTCCGTGCAGAGCGAGGCAGACTATTTGCGGCGCTCGATGATGGCCGGGGCCAGCGACTTTTTGACCAAGCCCTTTAGTAGCGACGACCTGGTGTCGTCGATCCGTCGGGTCTACCAGATGACCGCTCATCTGCGTGCCATTCCCGCCGCACAAATGGCCGCTCAAGAAAGAGGTCCGGCACGGCCTGCGGATCTGGGCAAAATGATTGCCGTGTACAGCCCCAAAGGCGGCGTGGGCTGTACGACGATCGCGATCAACCTGGCCGTGTCGATTCTGCAGCACGAAAGCGAGGCCAAGGTCGTCGTCGTCGATTGCAGCATGCAATTTGGCGATGTCGGTATCTCGTTGTATTTGCGCGACAATCGCAGCATCGCGGACCTGGCGAGCCACGCCGAAGATCTGGATGTTGATCTGATCGAGAGTGCGATGATCAGGCACGATCCGTCCGGACTCCATGTGCTCAAAGCGCCGCCCAAACCCGAAGAGGCCGAGTTGGTGACCACCGAGCACGTGCGGCTGATCATCGACGCCCTTGTCCAGATATATGATTATGTGATCGTCGATATGGGGTCGACGCTGCAGGATATGGAACTGTCGATATTTGACCGCGCCGACCGCGTCGTTCTGGTGGGCGCGCCCGACGTGCCATCTGTCAAGGATATCAGCTTGTTTTTTGACCTCATGGAAGCCCTGGAATACTCGACGGAAAAGTTTTTGCTCATTTTGAACAAGGCCAATTCGGCAGGAAGCGGCGTCACCGCCAAGCTGATGGAGAACAATCTCAAAAAGAGCGTCTTTGCCCAGATTCCCTACGACGGTCGAATTGTGATGCAGTCGGTAAACCAGGGTGTGCCGTACATGATCTTTCCCAGTATAGACAAGCGCTCTCCTTTGTATCTGCAGACGGAGGCATTTGGCGCTGCGGTGCTGCAAGAGTTTGAAAAAGAGGAGACAGAGCAAGAAGAACAGGTGCCTGGTCGGCTTTCGGGACGGTTGTTCTAGCAGGTCACCACATAGTGGGGGGTGGCGGTCCAGGGACGATTGGCTTTCGAATGCAAACGTCCGAACCGCCCCAAGGAGTCAAGTATGTCTTTGTTAAAGCGGATTGAGCGCAGCCAGCAGCCTGCTGCGTCGGGATCGACGTCTTCGACGTCAAAGATGCGCGAGCTTCGCGTTCGCCGGCAGGCCGGTTCGCCCGCGCGCGATGCATATTCGGACATCAAGGGCCGCGTGCAAAACAGGTTGATTGCCGAGATCGATCCTCAAATGGATATGTCGCAAACCGACGAAGTGCGGGCGACGATCGAAGAGTTGTTTGATCAGATCCTGGCCGAAGAGAATATTATTCTCAGCCGTGCCGAACGGCAGCGTTTGTTTGAGAACATTGTTGCCGAGATCTTGGGCTATGGCCCCATTGAACCGCTGTTGGCTGATGACTCGGTTACAGAAATCATGGTCAACGGCGCTAAACAGATCTATGTTGAGCGCAACGGCAAGCTGCAAAAAACAAACGCGATCTTTGAGACAGACGATCACGCTTTGCGAATTATCGACCGCATCGTTGCGCCGTTGGGCCGTCGCATTGACGAGAGCCAGCCATACGTGGATGCGCGCTTGCCCGATGGATCCCGTGTGAACGCCATTATCCCGCCTTTGGCGATCAATGGCCCCACGTTGACCATCCGTAAATTCTCCAAGACGCCGTTGACAATGGACAACCTGATCGAGTATAATTCGATTACTCCAGAGGCGGTCGAGTTCTTGCGTGCCTGCGTTATCGCGCGAATGAATATCGTCGTTTCAGGGGGAACCGGTTCGGGCAAGACCACGCTGCTCAACATTCTGTCCGGTTTTATTCCCGACGACGAGCGCATCGTCACCGTCGAGAACGCGGCCGAACTCCAATTGGTGCAGGATCACGTGGTCACGCTTGAGTCGCGCCCGCCCAACATTGAAGGCAAAGGCGAAGTCACGATCCGCGACCTGGTGATCAACTGCTTGCGTATGCGCCCTGACCGTATTGTGGTCGGAGAGTGTCGTGGTGGAGAAGCGCTGGACATGTTGCAGGCGATGAACACCGGTCACGATGGGTCGCTGACGACGGCGCACGCCAACTCGCCGCGTGATACGATCGCACGTTTGGAGACGATGTGTTTGATGGCCGGTATGGATCTGCCGGTGCGGGCGATTCGTGAACAGATCGCGTCGGCCGTGCAAGTGATCGTGCAGCAAGCGCGCATGCGCGACGGAACGCGTAAGGTGATCGCCGTCACCGAAGTGCAAGGTATGGAAGGTGACGTGGTGGTGATGCAGGACATCTTTCAATTCGAACAGACCGGTTTTGAGTCCGGCAAAGTCGTGGGGCGGCTCAAGCCAACGGGCATCCGGCCCAGGTTTATGGAAGACATCGAGGATGCCGGCATTCGCCTGCCGCCCAACATTTTTGGTGTGGCCGAACGGTTCCGCTACTAGGGATGATCCAAAGGATGGGACCCGGGTAGAGATGCGGAGAGAGTCAAGATGAATCCCTTGGTATATGTTCTCATTGGCATAGGCGTGTTGGCTGTCGTGATGCTGATCCTGGCATTGACCGGCGGCGGCGGAAGAGAAGATGCTCAGCTTGAAAAACGCCTGGACAGCTATATCGCGGGAGAAGGAACCAGGTCGACCAAAGAAGTCAAGGATATCGATCAAGAGGCAAAACGGCTTTCCAAGCTGACCGACGGTTTGAGCAAGGCAGTTGAAAAGCGCACCTTTGGCATAAGAATCGCCGAACGGCTGGCGCAGGCGAGCGTCAAGTTGACGGTCGGCGAGTATATGATTTTGTCGATCGTCAGCCCGATCCTGGTTGGGGCGTTGGCCTTTTTGATGTTTCGCAATTTCTTGTTTCTGGTCGGCGTTGTGGCGGGCTTTTTTGTGCCTCGAATCATCGTCAGCATGATGAGCAAGCAGCGCCTGAAGCAGTTTAACAACCAGCTCGACCCGGCGATTAACTTGCTGGTCAATGGTTTGCGCTCCGGCTACAGCATGCTCCAGGCCATGGAAGCAGTAGCCAGGGATATGCCTGCTCCAATCGCGGAAGAGTTTGGCCGGGTGACACTGGAGATCGGTCTGGGTGTTGCGCTGGAAGATGCGCTGAACCATATGCTAAAGCGGGTTCCGAGTGATGACCTGGATCTGATGATCACGGCGATCAACGTCCAGCACGAGGTAGGTGGCAACCTCGCCGAAATATTGGACATCATCAGCTTTACCATCCGCGAGCGCGTTCGTATCAAGGGCGAGATCACGGCGCTGACCGCGCAAGGTATGTTGACGGGATACGTCATTTCAGGCTTGCCGATCGCACTGTCGCTGATCCTCTTTGCGATGAACAAAGAGTATATGGGACGCATGTTCACCATGGTCTGCGGATGGATTATGTTGGGCGTGGCGGTGATCATGATCGCCAGCGGCTTTTTTGTCATGATGAAGATCGTCCAGATCGAGGTCTAGGATGTGTAAGGAGGGCTAAATATGCCTGAAGTTCCTGCTCAAGCGGCGGATGGAGGGTCT
>JAFGJF010000675.1 GCA_016929205.1 Anaerolineae bacterium | reverse complement strand
CTCCAGCTTGGGGCCGTATCTGGGATCGAGGTTCTCGCGGACGATTTCCAGGGTGCGTATGACGCCCTTTCGTCGTTCACTGACAAGTACACGTGACCATGTCCCGCCTTCATGAACTCGATACACAGCCATCACATCATTGATGTACCCGATGTTGCCGTGCTGAGCGTGAAGGATGTGACAAGGCCAATCCGCCAGAGGCGTTGTAAAGAACCAGTCAGGAAAATCCGGAACCACACCATTGCGGTACATCACGGAGCACATTGTGATGAAATTGCGCTCCAGCAGATCCTCAAGTGTATACCAGGCAAATTTCTGCCGGTCTCGAGGGGCTGGCCTTCTCGGTTTGAGCCCGTCGGCCTCAAAGTGTTTGGCGACATCATGAAAACAGATGGTGCACTCCGGATGGGCATCCAAAAAACCCGCCTGTCGCTGGAGTTTGTGGGGCGATGTCCAGTAGTCATCTCCGTCAAGGTAGGCGATGTACTGTCCACGAGCATGCCCAAAGTTGTTGGCGAAATTCCGGCGCCCTGTGGGCTTGCCATTGATATAGATCACGTCTTCCCTGTCATTCAGGAAAAGCCTGATCTTGTCCGGATATTTCTCTTTATAGGCCAGTACGACTTCCCTGGTTCCGTCGGAAGAATCGTCTTCACCGATGACGATCTCGTACTCAAAGTCGGTCTCTTGCATTAAGGCACTTTCAATCGCCTGAGCAATGTACTCTCGATGGTTATAGGTTATGATGGAAACGCTTACCTTACAGCCTGCGTTTGTGTTCACGTTCCTACCCAGCCAGCCTGTGACTGATCTCTGGTCCGTTCGAAATCGCGAATCGTATGATCTGGCAGATGCAGTCGATCTCCGCCTCGCTCACGCCGGTGCCGGTCGGCAGGGTCATGACCCGCTGCACTAGGCTTTCCGTCTCTGGCAACAGTAGGCCGGCGTGGGGAAAGAGAGAACGGTATGGTTCCATCTGGTGGCAGCCAGGATAGAAATAGCGCCGCGCCCGTACGTTTTCGGCGTGAAGGATCTCTACCAGGCAATCGCGGCTGATGCCGGCCTGGCGTTCGTCGATCTCGACCACAATATACTGGTAGTTCTGCTTCTCGGCTTCGTCATAGGTCAGCATGCACAGACCCTGAAGTTGGTCGAGTCCCTCTTGATAGTGTTGATAGTTCTGATAGTTTACCGCGATAAAGTCGTCAAGGCTCTCCAGGCCGGTCAGGCCCATGGCGGCCGATACTTCACTCATCTTACCATTGGTGCCGATGTAGATGACGCTATCGAGCCCGGCAAAGCCAAAGTTGTGCATCAAGCGGATCTTGGTTGCCAGCTCGTCATCGTTGGTGGTGACGGCTCCACCCTCAAAAGTGTTGAAGAACTTGGTCGCGTGGAAACTAAATACTTCGCATTGGCCAAAGTTTCCGATCATCCGACCGTCATGAGAGCACCCAAAGGCGTGGGCGGCGTCGAAAACAAGTATCAGGTCATGACGATCCGCGATGTAAGTGAGCGCTTCCACGTTGCAGGGCTGCCCCCAAAGATGCACCCCGATGATGCCGGTGGTTTGCGGCGTGATCATCCGCTCCACTTGGCGCGGGTCGAGGTTGTGCGTCCGCGGATCCACGTCGCAAAAGATCGGTGTGATCTGTTGCCATTGCAGGCAATGAGCCGTGGCGACGAAGGTGAAAGCAGGTACGATCACCTCACCAGCGAGGCTCAGGGCCCGCGCCGCTATCTCCAGCGCGACTGTTCCGTTGCACATGGCAATGCAGTTTCTTACCCCGAGTCGTTCTACCAAGCGCTGCTCAAACTCTTGGACATAGGGTCCATGGTTCGTAAGCCAACGCCTGTCCAGCAGTTCGTTGATGCGTTCGAGTAGCTTTTCGCTATTCCCTACGTTGGGCTGGCCGACATGCAGGATTTCGCCAAAAGCCGGCTGTCCACCAAAGACTGCCAGGTCCGTCAGTGTCTTTTTTCGCATGGATTCAATTTGCTCTTATACATTATTGGCACCGTCTCAATAAAGAGTGGGAAGTTGGGGTGTGTGCGGGGACCGCACACACCCCAACCCCCAGTTATTGAGAAGATACCGTTGTTGCTTCTTCCGACCATGGGCAAACGCTCGCGCTGGAGCGCGACAGGGTGTAGTGTCTGTAGAACTAGCCACTCTTTGTCCTCAAGACGCGCGCCGGATTTCCAACAACGACAGCATTCTCGGGAACATCGTCAAGAACCACAGAACCGGCGCCTACAAGACTATAGTCTCCGATTCTGACTTTTTCCCGGATCGTGGCATTGCTTCCTATGTGCACACCCTTGCCAACGTGAACATTGGCACCGACAACGGCATTTGTAGCAAGATGAGCAAAACGATCCAGAAAACTATCATGACCGACAAATGAATTGCCCAGCAGAATGCAATTCGATGAAATCGTCGTGTCTGGACTCAACTGCGACAAAGGAGCGAACAAAACACCCTCCCCTATCTGGCAGTAGCCGCTTGGTATGATTGAGGTAGGATCGATTATGCTCAGAAATTTCCCTTTGCGAATTCCGAGGTTGGCTATTTTCTCGTACGTTGCTTTTTCGTTCGTCAGGCCGACATAGGCAATAAAGGCGAAACAACTCTCATCGCGCAGGTAATCATGTATGTCAGGCGTTCTGCCGATGACCTTGATCTTCTTGTACTTTCCGATCTCCGTACCGACAGGGAGGACGTCGTTCAGGAAGCCAAGCACCTCGGCGTCACCGACCCTCTCGATCATGGAAGCGGCAATCATCCCAATACCGCTCCCGCCCAAGATCACCACTCGCTTTTTCATCGTTGTTCCCCTCTCCTCATGATGATCTCATGCAGCCTGAGCGTCTTTGTCGCAGCAATAACCATCGGAGGGCCTATAAACTTCCCGTTCATGATGGCAACGCCCTTGCCTTCACGCTGTGCTTCCCCGTACAGGCGTAGCATCTCTCTGGCCTCCCCAACTTCTTTCTGGGTTGGCGAAAAGTACTCGTGTACCAGGGGTATTTCCTTTGGATGTAGGACCAGCATCCCTCCAAAGCCAAGGTTCCTGGCGACGTCCAGGTTCCGCTCCAAATCCTCTAGATCGTGTACATGAATGTGAACAGTATCAATCGGGACGATATCATTGGCCCTTGCCGCCATGGCGATTAGCGCCCTCGGCGTGAAGAGGCTCTGCCCCTCGGGGTCATGTATGCCGCCAATGTCAGCGACAAAGTCCTCACAGCCGTACGCTATGGCGATGACTCGCGTTGATGCCTGGCAAATCGCCTGGGCATTCAACACCGCCGCGCTGGTCTCGATCAGAGGGATTATCTTGAATGTGCCAGGGGCAATTCCTTTCTCGTACTCGATCGTCTCCAACAGCTTGTCGAAAAAGTATACGTCGTGGCCGTCTCGCGATTTGGGATACACAAAGCCGTCGATGCCTTCTACCGTGAGTTGGTGAACATCTTTGAGCAATTGTCCGCTTTCTCTATCATTCACCCTGGGAAAGATGCGATGACCCCCAGCAGTCTGACTACGGACGAACCTAACTATGTTGTCACGCGCGATCTGCTTGTTGTCGACAGGTTGTACCGAATCCTCTATGTCAAGTATGAGTACATCGGCATCAGACCGAGCGGCGCTGTTCAGGAGGCGTTCGTTATGCCCCGGCACAAACATCAGGCTTCTCAGTAGGTAGTCATGCATCCCTTACACCCTCCTTTTGACCAAAGCTTTCCTGCGAAAGCGCAAGACATCGGTTCCGTGCTGGTTATAGGCGGTCGTCTCGATGTAGACGATTCCTCTGTCGCTTTTCGACCGTGATGGGCGGCAATCAAGGATCTTTGTTCTCGCATAGAGCGTGTCATCGACAAAAACAGGGGCCAGGTGTTCGATCTTTTCGTACTCTAGATTCGCTATCGCCTTGCCGCTTATGTCCGGGACCGTCATTCCTACCACAATACTAAAGACCAGAGTACCAACGACCAATATCCTACCGTGTTCACTCTTTGAAGCGTAGTCGATGTTCGTGTGAACTGGGTGATGATTCATTGTAAGCAGGCAGAAAAGATTGTTGTCACTCTCAAAGATAGTTTTCGACAGTGCATGCTCGATGGTGGCACCTTTTTCAAACTCTTCAAAGTAATTGCCCAACTTGCTTTGTTCCATGGTCCAGTCATTCCTTTCCCGGATTTGACTTTGCCTCATGGGCCGTCGAAATAGCCCAGAGCCCGCAAACGCTCCAGAACTGCAGGATCTGTTCCCTCAACGAAGGGCTCGCCGTGCCCCTTAAGGTCAAGGTTCGCAATGTGCTCCTTGAGCCTGGACTGCATGCGGGCTGCCTGTTCGGGATACTGGTTGGCCACGTTGTTCCGTTCACCTGGGTCTTTGACCAGATGATAAAGCTCGATGCCCAGAGTCAGCATGGTTTCCAGATCCAAATGCCAGATGAATTTCCAAGGCGGCTGGCGGAGAGAGAGACGCCACTCGTTCCTTGGGCTTGTCTGGCTGATAGCAGGCAGAGACTCTGTTTGTGGTGCACCCTCTAGAGAGGGCAGCAGGCTCACACCCTGCATCTCACGAGGTGGCACGCCTCCTGCCCATTCGATCAGTGTCGGCGCCAAGTCCAGGTGGCGAACCTGTGCCGAGATCCTTTGAGGCTGAACGGCACCTCTGGGAGCCACGATCAACGGCACATGTATACTTTCCTCGTAGAGATAGGCCTGATGTCCACAGGTACCATGCTCGCCGAATGCCTCGCCATGATCAGCTGTGACCACCACGCTCGTCTGTTCCAGGTGCCCGAGGTCTCGGAGTACATCCAAAAGGAAGCCGATTTGCCGGTCGACCGAAGCCAGTCCATCGCGATACAACTGCCTTGCAACTGCGAGCTCCTTCTGAGTGACGTGCGCCGGACTCCGCACATAGCGGCGCCAGAAACCGTACTCATATGGTCGCCGTCCCTTGCCTCCTGGTAAAAGCAGAGCGCAGCGGTCGAGATCATATGGCATATGGACGTCCATGTAATGAAGCCAGAGGAAGAAGTGGCCGTTGATTCCTCGCAACCAGTCAGCCGCCCGCTCGGTGACGCGCTTTGCATCCAGATATGGTGGACACTCAATGCCCAATCCCCAACGCCCAAACAGCTGGTTGAACCCTCTCACCAGAAGGCTGGCAGCGCTGTTGCGGCGGCGTGACAGCTTTGGGATACACTCATCAAAATGGTCGAAGCCGGCCCGATATCCACGCGCCTCGGAAAGGTAGGGGTTCGGGGCGAATGCAGCGGTCTGGAATCCCAGCGTCTTGAGGATAGTGGCCAACCTCGGCCGCTTCTTCGAAAAACGCTCATGACCGCCATACATTGAGGGGTAGGTACCAGATAGAATCGTGGGCATAGTTGTCCAGGTGGCATGTCCCTGGGCAATGGCCTGTTCGAATAGAACACCCTGGCCCGCCAAGCGCTCGATATTGGGGGCCACTGTTCCGTCAGCCCCGTAGCACCTTAGCTGATCTGCGCGCAGGCAGTCAACCACTATGAGTACAATACTATGATCTCGCATTTGCCCTATCCTTG
>JAFGJF010000674.1 GCA_016929205.1 Anaerolineae bacterium | reverse complement strand
GTCTTTGTCCTTGGGCAAGAGACCTACGGTGTCGACATTGGTATTGCTTCGAGCATCATCGCCTTACAACCGATCACGGCTGTGCCCGGCACCCCACCCTTTGTCGAAGGCGTGACCAATCTACGTGGCTCGGTTTTGCCGGTCATAGATTTGCGCAAACGGCTCGGTCTGCCGGCCCGGGAAGCGACCAAAGAAACGCGCATCGTTCTGGTCCAGGTCAATCGCGAGACGGCGGGCATGCTGGTCGACGCCGTGACCGAGGTCTTGCGCGTGCCACTGAGCAATATCGAACCCCCTTCACCCATCGTCACCAAAGGCGAAGGAGACGACCGTTCAGCCTTTATCACAGGCATCGCCAAGAACGGCGAACAGCTGATCATCCTGCTCGATCTGGAAAAAGTGTTCAGCACTGAGAGACAGAGCGTGCTGGAGACAGCATAGACGCAAGGACTCGGCGATGGAAAAACAACTGGTTGTTTTTAACCTGGCCAACGAACAATTTGGGATCGATATCGATGCGGTGTCGAGCATCGTTGAATGGCACGAGATCAAGGCTGTACCCTATGCCCCTCCTTTTGTCGAAGGGGTGACTAACTTGCGCGGCATGGTGCTGCCCGTCATCGACCTGCGCAAGCGGTTCCGGCTGCCGCAAAAAAAGATCACCGCAAACACGCGGATTATCATCGTCGAGTTGAACGGCGAGACGATCGGGTTGATCGTGGATGCAGTGAGTGAAGTGTTACGCGTGCCGGAAAAAGACATCGATCCACCTTCGCCCATTCTCATCACTGCCAGATCGACCTTTATTGCTGGCATTGCCAAGGTAGGAGAACGGTTGATCATTGTGATCGCACAGGATCGTTTGTTCTCACTCAAGGAAAAGCACGACCTGGCCAATCTGCGGCAAGCCCAGGACGCGTCTGCGCCATAGGGCAACCCGGTTGATCAAAAGAGGCAAAGCTATGGAAAAACCACTGCATTTTGACATTCAAGACGACGAACTGGAGCTCTTTCTTCAGGACGTCAACGAGCACCTGCAAACGATGGAGACCAACATCCTGCACCTGGAACAGGCCCACTCGGAAGAGATCGATCAGGACACGCTGAATGCGGCCTTTCGTGCCGCCCACACACTCAAGGCCGTCGCCGCGACGGTGGGGCATCGCCAGATGGCCGATCTGACCCACACCCTGGAAACGCTGTTTGATGCGATGCGCGAAGGTCACCTGCTTTCCACGCCGGACGTGGTCGATGAACTGCTGAGCACGATCGACATACTCAAGGCCCTACGCGACGAAGTGACCAGCGCTCAACCCAGTGGCGTCGACATCACGGCGATCGTGAACAAACTGAACGAATTGGTGGGCAGCTCTGCCGCGCCCCCTTCCTCCTTGCCTCCAACCAGCGCCGCCAAGGAGATGGAACCCACCGGGGTGACATCGGTGCAGGCTCGCCGGCCACAACAGGCACTGACGGTCCAGCAAGCCGCACTGGCGCAGGAGTATGAACAAAGCGACCATCTCATCCTCGAGGTACAGGCCACAGCCAGCAGCGCGGCCTTTGCTCCCGGCGCACGTCTCTTGCAGGTTGCTATGGCGGCCGAGGAACTGGGAGAGGTGATCGTCCAGCACCCACCACTGGACGACCTGGCGAACGAGCAGCACGACGGATCGTTGTGGCTCATTCTTGCCACGCCAGTGAATCAGGCACACGTCAAAACACTTTTGAGCGATATCTCCGAGCTATCCCAACTCGAGGTGCACCCGGTTGTCCCGGAAACGGACGTGCCGTCGTCAAGAGAGCTGCCAGAGCTTGAGAAACCATCAGCAACTGCACTCACCTCTCGGGAAGCCGGACAGCCAGCCCGCCAGGAAAAAAGCCCGTCCGCAGTCCCATCCGAGACGCCTTTGAAACAAGCAGAAGAAACAGTGCGCATCAGCGTTGAGCGTTTGAATACCCTGATGAACCTGGTCGGTGAACTGGTTACCAATCGCACCCGTCTGATCCAGATCGAGAACACATTGCGCACCCACTACGGCAAGGGAGGCAATGTCACTATCCTGAATGACATCTCGACCGAACTGGGTCGAGTCGTCGACCAGTTGCAGCAAGAGGTGATGCAGGCTCGTATGCTGCCGATCGAGAACCTCTTTGTCAAGTTCCCACGCCTGGTGCGCGACATCGCCCGTACCCGGAACAAGCAGGTCGATCTGGTGATCCAGGGTGAAACCACCGAGCTTGACCGCTCGATCATCGAGGTGATTGGCGACCCGCTCATCCATCTGCTACGCAATGCAGTGGATCACGGCATCGAATCACCCGGAGAACGCCTGGCGGCAGGCAAACCAGCGACTGGCACAATCTGGCTGACCGCAGCACACGAAGAAGGACACATCGTGGTTACCGTTCGAGATGATGGCCGAGGTATCGACCGGCTCGAAACACGACAGGCGGCGATCAGGCGCGGGATTATGTCGGAAGAAGAAGCAGCCAGGCTCGATGATGATGCTGCCCTGTCCCTTATCTTTCACCCTAACCTGTCCACCGCCCGCCAGGTGACCGACGTCTCAGGCCGGGGGATGGGGATGGATATTGTACAGACCAACGTCAAGCGGCTCGGTGGGATGGTGATGGTCGATAGCCAGGTTGGGCACGGCACGACCTTTCGCGTCACCCTGCCACTCACGCTGGCCATCCTACAGACTATGCTCGTTGCCCTGGGCAACGACGTGTATGCCATCCCCTTGACAAGTATCATAGATTCGCTATACTTGAAGGACGTGAATGTAAACACGGTGAGAGGAAGCCCGGTCATCCAATGGCGGGGGCAGGCACTGCCGCTCCTGGATTTGCGCCGGTTTTTTGCCCATCCACGTATGGGCGAGTTACCACCGGATGAGGCCAGGCGCGCAGTGATCACGGTTACCTGGGGCAAGTTGCACATTGGCCTTGTCGTAGACAGGCTGATCGGCCAGCAGGAAATCGTTATCAAATCACTCAGCCCAATTATCGGCAATGTAGCAGGCTTGACGGGGTGTACCATTCTAGGGGATGGGCGCGTGGCACTCATTGTCGACGTTGCGGGACTGATCAATGCCGCGACCGCGCGCACACTCAGAACGGGCGGCCCAAGTCATAACCGTGTGCCAGTGCAATAAGATGGAACGGTGTTTTGTCTTACAACGAACCCAAGATCAGCAGGGAGCAGCAACCGAATGAGATCCTCCTTTGCAAATGAACAACTTGCGACCTGGAAAGACTTGATCACCGGCCCACGTTCGAGCCGTTGGTTGAATCTGGCCATCGAACGCGTCGCCCGCACCATGTCCGAGGTCACCAATCGCCCGCTACGCCACACGATGCCACAAACGGACAGGGTGCCGATCGATCAAATCGCAACATACGGGGGCGATCCTGAGGCCAAGACCGTGGGGATCTATTTGCAGATTCACGGTGATATGTTTGGCCAGGCGCTTTTGCTACTTTCAGAGAGCAGCGCCTTGCATCTGGTTGACTGGATGATGGACAAGCCCCATGGCACGGCAACAAACCTGGGGCTGGCCGAACGATCGGCGTTGGGTGAGTTCGGCAACCTGGCCGTCTCTCACTTTCTCAATGCTCTCGTCTCGTTTTCCAGACTGCCCAGCCGGCTGCAGCCCTCTCCCCCGGCCGTGATGGTGGATATGATCAGTTCGATCCTGAGCCTGGTCGCCATGCCACTGTCGATCAAACACGACACCTTGCTCATCGTCAAAAGCGATTTGCGGGATGCTGGCAGCATCGTCCAGATGCGGTTTTGGATCTTTCCAGATCCGCAGATCGCCGAGGTTTGAGTTGGCTGCACGCCGTCAGGAAAGCAGGACAATCTGTGCCCCCGATATTACGTAACGTCCCTATCGGTGCCATAGAGATCAGTGACGATTCCAGTGAGGTGTTGGTAGCCTATGGACTTGGGTCGTGTATCGCAGTTTGTGCATACGATCGGGTCGCTCGCGTGGGCGGTATGCTGCACGCATTGTTGCCAACCGACGCCAGTGTAAACGGAGATCGCCCTGCGCCGGCCAAGTACGTCGATCAAGGCGTGCCATTACTTTTGGACGCACTGCTGCACACAGGAGCCAGACGCCACCGATTGATTGTATCGCTATGCGGCGGCGCGTGTGTCATTCCTGCCAAGGGGTTTTCCGACATATTGGGCATCGGCGAACGCAATATCCTGGCTGCACAAGAAGCTCTGCGGGCAGCGCACCTCCGGGTGCACGCCCAAGATACGGGCGGAGACGCTGGACGCACAGTGAAACTGAATATGGTCAACGGGCAGGTGACGGTCAAAACCCTGGCGCGTGGAGAACGTGTCTTGATCGCGAAATAAAACGAGCACGCGGCCAGTGCAAGATGGTCAGGAGTCAAGATGGTCAAAGTCATGATTGTGGACGATAGTCTTTTTATGCGAAATCGCATCGCCAGCACGCTCGAGGAAAACGGCTACGAGACGATCAAGGCATCAGATGGCGTCGTCGCGGTCGACATCTTTCGCGAGCAGCGGCCCGACGTCGTGCTGATGGATATTACGATGCCCAGAAAAGATGGGCTGGAAGCCCTGGTTGAGATCCGACAGATCGATCCTGTGGCCAAGGTGATTATGCTCACTGCACTGGATCAGCCCCTGGCTGCCGGCCGTGCGATACGGCACGGCGCCAAAGATTTTTTGACCAAACCCGTCCGCCCGAGCGAATTGCTCAGGGCACTGCAAAAAGTACTTCGATAAGGATCATGTCTCTTCCTATCCGCGTTTTAATCGTAGATGATTCGGCCTTTATCCGCCACACCCTGGCCAAGTATCTGGCGGCCGATCCGGCCATCGTCGTCGTGGATGACGCCCACGACGGGTTAGAAGCCCTGGAAAAGATAGCGACGCTCAAGCCCGACGTCGTGACCCTCGACGTTGAGATGCCACACCTCGACGGCCTGTCCACGCTGAAGCGCATTATGGCCGAATGTCCTACGCCCGTCGTTATGCTCAGCGCACTCACCCAGCGTGGCGCCCAGACCACGATCCGGGCTTTGATGCTGGGAGCAATTGATTTTGTTCCCAAGCCCTCTGCCGCAGCCGACATCAGGAGCGTTACCCAAACCCTGATCGACAAGATCAAGATTGCAGCCGCCACTCCCATCCACGCCCGTGTTCGCCCGATAACCGCCCCCCTCCAGCCCGCCGGAC
>JAFGJF010000673.1 GCA_016929205.1 Anaerolineae bacterium | reverse complement strand
CAGGCGCTGCAGTTCTGATGTTTCGTGCTGCTCACGCTGCAGGCGTTCTCCCAAGGATTCGAGATTGGCGAGCGAACTTTTGATCTTTTGTGATTGTTCGGTTGCAAGCCGCATCTGTTCCGAAAACTCGTTCATCTTGAGGTCGCGTGCCTTTTCCAGCTCGGTCCATTCGTCGATCAGACGCTGCCGCTGCTGGTCATTTAGCTGCATTTCTTCCAGGAAACGCCGCTGCTGCTGCTGAAGCTCGGAGCGAATGGTGATCAATTCCTCAATCCGTTGCATATTGCGATGTGTTTGTTCTTCTACAACAGGAAGACGGTTGTTTGTGGTGTCTATGCTTTTGAGCAGACCGGATACCTGCTCTTGCAACTGGGCAATGTTTTTGGCGTCACGAGCGCGTTGTTCCTGCAAGTAAGGAACGGCCCGCAACTCGGTATCCATTTCCTTTTCCATATCCAGCACTTTTTGCCGTAAGGACAGTTGGGCATCGTTGAGCCGCCGCTGTTCGGCCGCGTGCAGTTCCAGATCTTCCTCGATGTGCGTGATAGGCGCGAGTCCTTTTCGCAGATCGCCGATGGTCCGGTTAACGTTATCTTGTTCGATCAGCTTGATCCGCGCGCTTTCCCGGCGGTCCTGCTGGTATTCTTCCTGATACTGTTCGACCAGCAAGCGGATCTCTTCTTTATATTGGTCCAACGATCGTTCGAGGACGGTGATCCGGTTCAACTGGGTGTTTACGCTTGCCAGCCGTGCTTCCAGATCCTCGATATGGCGCGCTTGCTGCCGGCTTTCTTCTTCCTGGGCATTGATCCGCTGCTGTGCGGTGATCAACTCGTTTCGGTACTGCCGAACCTGTTCGTCTATCCAGTCCAGATTGATAACTGGTTCCTGACTTGGCATATTATTTCCTCTCTTCCCGGTTTGCGTCACGAAACCGGGCTTCACCCTCGCAAGGAGAGGCATTAAAAGCCGGTCTCTGCGGGACAATCATAATTCGTCGACTTTGTCGCCCAATATCGTTCGTTCAATATGATACAATGCGTCTTCATCCAGCAACTCGGGCAGTTCTTTGAGTTTGTTTCGTATCCAGCCTTTGAGCTGCTTGCGTTGGAGCACCGGGACATCCGTTTCTGCGACGTCCAGTTCCGCACCATCGCGAATGAAAACGATGACAGGTGTGATCGTGGGGATCTCGGTTTCGGGCAGTCGCTTTTTCAACCAGGTATAGAAACGCTGTGCGTCATATTGTGCGTCTCTCACCGGATCGGCCAGCGTATCCTGGCCGCTAAAGCCCAGAAAGCGCAACAGGTTGAACTTTTGCTTCCACTTTTTTCCGTCATACGTCACCTGTCCTTCGTGCAAATAGACACGAAAGAGGAACAATCCGGCCGGACCCAAGAGGACGTGCGGCAGGGGAAGCAAATAGTGATACATGTGATACTTGTTGCTCGTCCCCTTGAGTGCCTGGTTCAAGGCCTCGTCTGCTCTGGGGCTCCGGGTCCAACGGTTGCCGTAATAGGCGCCGATCGTGCTGGCCAAAAATCCCAACACCAAGCATGCCAAGCTGATGATGACCAGTTCGGGCTTGGTCACCGAAATGACCATACCCACAATCAGCACGCCCAGTCCGGCAAGCGAAAGCCAGCGGCCGATTTCGACATTGACCCGTATTTTGGACTCGTTGGCAAAGGGCTCCACTATTCTCCTCGCTCTCCCGGCTTGGTTCGATTCGTCACCGCTTGATCGGCGACGCCCTCCTTGATCACGCGGACCAGGTCGGCATTGGCCATATCGCGGGCGGCACGAATGCCGTTTTTGATCGCCTTGGCATCCGATCTGCCGTGTCCGATCAGGACGACACCATTCACACCCAACAAAGGCGCCCCGCCGTATTCACGATAGTCTATACGTTTGGCAACGCGCAAAACGGCCGGGATCAGTAACAAGAGGCCGGGGACGGTCAAAATCAGACCCGGCAGCATCAGCAGCAGCCCCAGTTTATTTAACAGGCCGCCGGTCAGTTGGTTTTTGAAATAGCGGGCCAAAAACGAGATCAGGCCTTCACTCAGCTTGATGATCACGTTGCCCGTAAAGCCATCGGTAACAATCACGTCGGCGATGCCCTTGGTGATGTCTTTGCCTTCGGCGTTGCCGACAAAATTGAGGCCGCTTTCTTCAAGCAAGGGCAGGGTCTCGCGCACCAGTTGGTTGCCCTTGTCCGGCTCTTCACCGTTGGAGACGATCGCCACCCGAGGATGTTGAATACCCCACAGTTTTTCCACATAAACCGAACCCATTTGTGCAAATTGAACGAGGTTTTCGGGTTTAGGATCGGTATTGGCTCCGTTGTCGATCAGCAAGGCCGGCGTCGGGGCCGCGGGATAGAGTACAGCCAGGGCCGGCCGTTTGATGCCCCTGATCCGGCGCACGTCAAAAATGGCCGAGGCCATCACGGCACCGGAATTGCCGGCTGAGTAAAACGCATCGGCCTGCCCATCGCGCACCAGGCGCATGCCGACCCGGATTGAGGCGTCTTTTTTGCGTTTGAGGGCGTCGACGTGTTCGTCCATCTCGATCATGTCGTCGGTATGGACGATCGATAGGGCGAGCCCGTCTGTGTCGTGGCGGGCCAGCTCGCGTCTGATGTCAGGCTCACGCCCCACCAGGATCACATCGACGCCATATTCTCTGATGGCCTGCACCGCACCATCGATGACTACACCAGGTGCGTGGTCACCGCCCATTGCATCGACTACGATTTTCATTATCGCTCCCTTAATGTTTGTTCCCCAGCACTCGTCCCAGTACAAATCCAAGAGCGCCCATGGCCACAAAAACCATCAGGGCTACGACGCCAATTCCGATCCATTCTGTGGGAATACGCGAAGCAGGCTGGGGCGTAGGCGTCCAAGTCGGATAAACGATCAGGGTTGGCGTTGCCGTCGGCCGGTTCAAAGCCACGATCAAGGTTGGCGTCGGCGTCCAATCCGGTGTCGACGTCGAGGTCGGCATCATCGTTGGCGTTGGGGTGACGGTTGCCGTGTGAGTGGGTTCCGGTGTCGGTGACGGTGTATTCGTCGCCAGCGGCGTTACCGTTGCCTCCGGCGTTGCGGTTGGCGTCTCGGTCGGTACCGGCGTGTTTGTAGGTGAGACGGCTGGCGTGTTTGTAGGCGGTGGTCTGGTAGGGGTCGGCGGATCGGTCACGGTCAAGCTGGCATCATCCCAAAATGACGTATTGTACTTGGTAGGATACTTGCACTGCCCGCGTGTGTATACGGTCACCCATTCGCCTTTCGCCTGAACGGTGAGCGAGAGCGGCACCCACAGATCCGCGGGATTGCCTTTTTCATCCGTGCCCCAGGCGCTGATGTCCCATACAGGCTCGGACCATGCAATGGTATCCGGCAGCGGCGCGCTAAAATATGCCGGCGTGGCGCCAACGGGGTCGATGCCCACCTGGACGTAATAGTTGCCACCGCCGCCGCTCAGATCGGACACGTATCGCTTGTCGACAAAAATGAGTTTTTGCCCGGTTTGTATTTGTACCCAGATCGTAAATGTGACCCGGCCGTTTGCCGGCACCTGGACCCGTTGATAGAATCCGGCGGTGTGTGTGCCACCGTTGGTAAAGAATTGTTGGGCGTGATTGCCACCATGGACATGGCTTCTGAGATCGGCTGTACTGCCTGTTTCCAGGGTGATCAGTTTGTATTCGACTTCGCGGTTATTGACGCTGTCACCCAGAACCGACCAGGGAAACCAATCTATTGCCAGCCAGGACGAAACACTGGTCCCTTCGTTGAGGGTCTGCCGTGGGGGACCTTCCATGTCTGCATTCTTGAGCGGTACCTCGGTTTGTGCAAAGGTAAGCACGGATGGAAGCAGAATCAAGAGTACAATTAACGATAGGCGTTTAATTTGTTTGTTCATATAGAGTCTGATCTAGGTTTTGTCTACAACAAGCCAGTAAACGTGTCCATTGCGTTCGATGCGCAGATGCACACCAAGCTGTCCAAACAGCCCGGCAAGCTCCTGGGCCGGGAAAAATCGGCTGCGCATCAAGAGTAGTTTCTCGGCCAAAGCGATCAGCTTGATTGCCCGGTGAGCGATGTCCGGCTCTTCGATGACCAGCCGCCCACCCGGCCTGAGCACGCGCATAAACTCTCGGACGGCCTGGCGGTGATCGCGCATGTGGTGAAACGCGTCGACGACGATGATCCGGTCAAAGGTGCTTGCCCCGAACGGGATCCGTTCGGCCTCGCCGCGCGTGACACAGATCCCTTTGCGCCCGCCCTCGGTTAACATACGCGGCGAGGGATCGAGAATGCATATCTGGGCGACGCGCCCGACGAAAAATTGTGCCACCCGTCCGGTGCCGCCGCCCACGTCCAGCAAACGTTGGGCTGGGTCCGGAGCGACGAATTCAGCCAACAGGGGCACACCTTGCCGGATAAAGATCTGATCGTAATAAGGTGCTATGAAATCAAAGTGATCAAAAAGATTCATTCGGATTTGATCACCTTTATCCACGATTCTGCGGGCAAGGCCAACCCGGCGGCGGCTTCGACGCTTTTCAAAATCCCAACCGGCACCAGGCAGGTCGTGTGCAGCTTGTGCTCGACTGACAGGCGCAGGGGGATGGTGTCGGGCAATGGCGTGCGCAAGACCTGCTCAAAGGCGTTTAACTTGGTCAGCTCGGCTGCCATCGCTGTTATTTGCGGGCAGTCGCTCTCGATCGTCAAGGTAACGTGCATGCCGTCTGCAGACGAGGCGTTGATAACGGTCTTGAGGCCGCACGCGCCGCCGCTGATTTGCGTCGTGATAGCCATCTAGTTCTCGCCGCCATGCAGCTGGCGGTTACCGTTCAAGTGCCGGTCAATGTCGGCGGCGGCACGCTTGCCGGCGCCCATCGCGCTGATGACGGTTGCCGCGCCGGTGACGGCGTCACCGCCCGCCCAAACGCCATCTTTGGTCGCTTTGCCGGTCTCTTCGTTGGCAACCACGGTCCCCCAACGCGTGCGTTCCAATCCGCCCGAGTCGGTGAAAACGATGGGATTGGGGCGCGTGCCCAGAGCCATGATCACCGTATCCACTTCCATTTCAAATTCAGAGCCTTCGATGGGAATAGGCCGACGGCGTCCGCTGTCATCGGGTTCGCCCAGTTCCATACGGACACAGCGCATTCCCAATACCCAGCCCTTGTCGTCACCCATAATCTCGACCGGGTTGGTCAAAAAGTCAAAGATGATACCTTCTTGTTCGGCGTGGTGCACTTCTTCGGCGCGGGCGGGCACCTCTTGGCGCGAGCGGCGATAAACAATGTGCACCTCTGGCGGCTCTTCGCCCTTGGCAGCGGCCTGGATGGTTCCCAAGCGCAGCGCGCAGCGGGCCGAGTCCATGGCCACATTGCCAGCGCCAACGACGGCGACTTTGCGGCCGACTTTGACCGGCGTGTCGTATTCAGGAAAGAGGTATCCCTTCATCAGATTGACGCGGGTG
>JAFGJF010000672.1 GCA_016929205.1 Anaerolineae bacterium | reverse complement strand
TGACCTGGAGCGAGCGGGCGATCCATCGCGCCCAGGGCCGGCGCTCGCCGGAGCTTGAACCGGCCCGGGCCAGCTCCTCAAATAATGCCGCATCGGCCAGGATGCCGTGCTTGATCAGCTCGGCCATACCCGATGCGACCTCGCCCCCCGGCAGCGTCTCCAGCACATCGGGATCGATGACCACTATCGACGGCTGCTTGAACGCGCCGACCAGGTTTTTGCCCTGCGGCAGGTCGACGGCGGTCTTGCCACCTACGCTGGCATCGACCATAGCCAGCAGCGTCGTCGGCACCTGGATCACCGGCAGGCCGCGCATATAGGTCGCCGCTGCAAACCCGGCGACATCGCAGACCACCCCACCCCCCATCGCCAGCACCACACCGCTGCGATCCAGGCCGTGCTCGACAAACTGATCGTACAGCAAAGCCAGCGTCTCCAGCGTCTTGTATTGCTCGCCGTCGGGCATGGTGCAGGCAAAAGGGGTGAGCCCGGCGTCCTTTAGCGCCTCAAGCACCGGCGACAGGTACAGCGTACCGACGGTGGGATTGGTGACGACAGCAATGGCACCGGTCCGGCTAAACGGCGCCACCAACGGCCCCAGGCGATCGAGCAGCCCCGGCCCGACGTGAATGGCATACGTGCCGCCGGGAGTGCGGACCGGCAGCAAGATCGAAACCGCGTCCTCGATCACCTGCGAGACCACCGCGTCGATGGAGAGGTTCGTGGTGTCAATCTGGCGTGGGATCGCGGCATAGGCCTCCCGGCGCGCTTCCAGCAGCCGTTCGATCTCGGCCCGGCGGTCCGCCACGTCGAGCAAGGGACGATCCTGAGCCTGGGCCAAACGCGCCAGGATCTGGTCGATCTCGCACCCCAGGCAGAACACGGGTCCGGAGCAGATCATCCGCTGCCGGTTGGTGGCATCGACCAACGCGCCGCCGCCGGTGGCGATCACCAGATCGGTTTGTTCGCTCAACTCACGCACCAGTTGGGCCTCGATGCGGCGAAAGGCCGGCTCGCCGTCCTCGCCAAAGATGCGCGAAATCGCCTTGCCGGCTCGTTTCTCGATCTCGACGTCCATGTCGACGAACGGCCGCCCCAACCGGCGGGCAACAGCTTGCCCGACACTGCTTTTTCCCGTTCCCATAAACCCGGTGAGGATGACATTCAAGTGGACCTCCTGTTCTGTTGCGTGATGCGCCAAACGTCATTCGTGATGCGTGACGTTTGACGCATCACGAATGACGCTTGACCTAGACATAAAACCCATCCTGGTAATGGATTTCAGCGATGTGGCCGTTAGCGAGATAGCGCGGGATGGCATGCCACTCTTTGAGTACCCGCTGCGCAACTTGCTCTCGCCGGTGCCAGTTGGCACGCTCAAACCCGTCCGGCTCGTAACTGGCAATGGTATAGCGCGTTCCCGGCGGAAAGTGACGCTTCAGGGTCATCACTGCCCGGCGGCTGTGATACCACTTGGCGACGGCTACGACCGATCGGATCTCGTTCAACTCTATGCAGGTCGCAATTTCCGGTAAGGCCAGGACGACGTTTTCGTAGGTATTGCTCGACCGCTCTTCGACAACGATCGCCGCCCGGGGAACACCCCTTTCCAGCAGGATGCCCAGATGCGTTCGCGCCTCATCCGTGCCGTCGACGCGGCTCTTGCCCCCGCTGAGGACCACGCGTTCGACCGTGCCGCGTATAAACAGGTCGGTAGCAATGTGCGCCGGATCGGGGTGCCGTGTGCCAAAGACGAAAGCCAGATCGGCCTGCACGGGTTCGATGGTGGCGATGTCGATATACTGCGTAATGCGTATTGCGTCTTCTTTTGACAGGTGCATAGCCATTTAGCATCCAGTTGGAAAGAATCGATCGACTATTTCCTCGACATCGTGCAGCCACACCCGCCGTTGTTCCGGCGAGCTGGTGATGATAACGCGATACATTGTGCGGTAAAATGTGCTGACCCCGCACAGATCAAACACACAATTCTTCCACAACAAGTGCAGCGGGTCGCCAAAGACCTCGATCTCGCGCTTTTCGGGCGTATTGGCTGTGTTGAACACCACCGCGGTGTGCGCCCTAAGCAGCCCGACCGGCACGCCTTCGCCACCATCCCCCTCCATGAATGCATAGGCCACACCGGGACGGATCACGCGATCGACCCACCCTTTCAAGATAGCGGGAGGCTGGCCCCACCAGTTCGGATGGACGATGACGATGCCTTCGGCCCGGGTGATCTCGTCACAGTGCTGCTGAATCACTGCGTCCAGCGCTGCCTCTTTGGGGATTTCGCCTGCCGGCAGGATCGGATCGAACTGCTCCGCGTACAGATCGTGAGACCACGCCGTGTGGCCATTCTGCGTCAGCGTGCGAACGACCGTTTGTGCGATGGCGTGGTTAAAACTGCCCGGCTGTGGGTGTCCGAGAATGACCGAAATGTTCACGACGTCTCCTTGAGATCGATCAGCCCTGCCTCGGTGTGCTGAAAACCACAACGGCGGTAAAAGGTGGTCAAGTGCGGTTCAAAATCGACGTGCAGCCACTCGATGCCGCGTTGCCGGGCAACGTCGGCCGCTCGACGCACCAGTTCCGTGCCGATGCCGCGCCGGCGCAGGTCGGGATGGACGGTGGTATCGAGCAGGAACGCATGTAGGCCGCCGTCCCAGGCCAGGTTGACAAAACCGACCAACCGTTCGCCTTGATAGGCGCAGAGGGTGGCCAGGCTGCGCCCGAGAATCGGTTCGAAATCGCGCCAGCGGTGATCGGGCCACGATGCCTGGAAAAGGACATTGAGGTCCTTATTTGAGATAGAAGGGCTGGTACGATAGATGATCTGCTGCATCATGGTATTGCGCGGCAACAACGGCCGGATCGGATAAATCGATCATTGTCCCTCCCGTTTGAAAAAAACCTGGATGACTTGGGGCCAACAAGCGACAACGTCTCAGAGTGCCGGGGCGATAGCGTCACATCCCTCGCGCTGAATGGCAGCCAACGCGGCCTGCTCGCCTTGCAGGTTGGCTTGCGCGTCGCTCAACACGGCGATCTTGTTCATAGCT
>JAFGJF010000671.1 GCA_016929205.1 Anaerolineae bacterium | reverse complement strand
GCCCTTGCGCGCCCGCGGCGTCGTCATTGGGGCGATGACGGTGCAAAGTGCGCAGGCAGCCGCGTTCGACGAGGCGGACATTGCCGTGATGCAGACTGTCGCCGACCAGGTGGCGACGGCGATCAGCAACGCGCGGCTGTTCGGGCAGGTGCAGGTCAGCCTGGACGCGGAGCGCCGCGCCTACGGCGAGCTGTCCCGCGAAGCGTGGCAGGCCCTGCTTTTGGAGCAGCCCGACCTGGGTTTTGTCGAGGATGGCGGCGGCCTGGCCCCGGCGGGCGAGACCTGGGATGCCGAGATGAGCGAGGCGGTGCGCAGCGGCAAACCGGCCTCCGGCGGCGACAGGGCGCTGGCCGTGCCGATTGTGGCTCGCGACCAGGTGGTCGCCGTGATCGACGCTCACCTGCCGGATGGCACCGGGGCGTGGTCGGCGGAGCAGCGCGAGATGCTGCAGGCGCTGGCCGAGCAGTTGGGCGTGGCTCTCGAAGGTGGGCGGCTCTATCGTGAGACGCAGCGTCGTGCCTTGCGCGAACAGATAATCGGCCAGGTGACCGGGCGCATCCGTGAGAGTTTGGATCTGGAAACGATGCTGCGCACGGCGACGGGCGAGATTCGCCAGGCCTTGAATTTGGGCGACCTGGTGATTCGCTTGGCGACGCCGCGACAGTCGGCGCAAGATGGCGGCAAACAGGAGTAGGATCGTATGAGCAATCCAGCAGAGACAAGACAGCCGGAAATGTCAACGCCTGAGGAGATAAGTATGTTGCGGGAGCAGCTGATTCACCGCATCTATCGCGTGCTGGCTGTTGTGACTGTTGTCGCGGTTCTCGGCGGAGGATATTCTGCCTATCTAACCGGCGATATGTGGTTGATCCCGGTCTACCTGGTATCGTATGGCCTGATTCTCCTGTTTGCTTTCTGGTCTCGCGTGCCCTACCGGCTGCAGGCCGGGCTTCTCATTTTTATGATCTATCTTGTCGGCTTGCTCGATTTCTTTCAGGATGGGCGTGGCGGGAGCGGGCGGCTTTTCCTGTTGGCCGTTCCGTTGATCGCCGCCTTGTTGTTTGGCCGGCGGGAAGGATGGTTTGGTCTGGTGCTCGTCCTGATCACCCTGGGGGTGCTTGCTGTTGCCTTTTCTACCGGCATGGTCAGCATCCCACCCGAGAATGAGGTCCATTCCACCAACCTTGTCGGCTGGTTGACCAATACGGCTGTGGTCCTGTTGATCGGCACGTTGCTGCTCAGCGCGATCAATTACCTGTTTCCGCGTCTCGGTATCGCTCTGGATCAGAGTCGTGCCCTCGCCAGGGAGGTGGAAGAACGCCGGGCCAGCCTGGAATCGCAGATCAGCGAGCGTTCTCGCGAGCTGGCCCGGCGCACCGGCTACCTGGGGGCGGCGACGGCCGTAGCCCGCGAGGCGCAGTCGGCGCAAGGAGACCTGACCCGGCTGCTGCCGCGCATCGTGAATGCGATCGGCGAGCAGTTTGGTTTTTACCACATCGGCCTCTTTATGCGGGACGAAAGCGGCGAGTGGATGGTCCTGCAAGCGGCTTCGAGCGAGGGTGGGCGGCGGATGTTGGAACACGGGCACCGCTTGCGCGTCGGCGCAGAGGGCATTGTCGGTTACGTGGCCGCGCGCGGGATAGAGCGCATCGTTCTGGACGTCGGTGAGGACGCCGTCTTTTTTGACAACCCCGACCTGCCGGATACCCATTCCGAGATGGCCGCGCCGCTGCGCGTGCGTGGTGAGGTGGTGGGCGTGCTGGATGTGCAAAGCACCGAATCACAAGCTTTTGCTAAAGAGGATGTGGACGTGCTGCAAACGCTGTCCGACCAGATAGCGATGGCGATCGGCAACGCTCAACTGCTGCAGCAGGTCGAGGCCAGTCTCGAGACCGAGCGCCGCGCTCTGGGACAGCAGACCCGCGAGGCCTGGCAGCGCCTGCTGCAAGCGCAGCGCGCTCTGGGCTTTTACGACGACGGCCGCGAGATCGTGCCTGCCGGCGACCTGTGGCGGCCCGAAATGGAGGCGGCTCTCAACGATGGCGTGCAGGCTTTGAACGACGACGGCACGACGTTGGCCATTCCGATCCGGGTGCGCGACCAGGTCGTGGGCGTGATCGATGGGCGCAAGGCCGACGGCAGCGCCTGGACGACGGCCGAGATCGACCTGCTGATGGCGATCACCGATCAGCTCAACGTGGCCCTGGAGGGCGCGCAGCTCTACCGCGATGCGCAGCGCCGTGAGGCCCGCGAGCGGCTGATCGGCCAGGTGGGCGGCCGCGTCCGCGAGACGCTGGACCTGGAGACGATGCTGCGCACGGCAGCCGAACAGATGCGCCAGGCGTTGGATCTGGAGGATCTGGTTGTCCGGTTGGCGGCACCGGAGGAAAACGAGTCTATTTAACCGGTTTTGTGAACAGGAGAAAAACCAAATGACGGAGAAAAGATACTTGTGCCGGGGGGGCCGGGTTTTGTTGGTTGGTCTGGTCGTGTTAGCTCTGCTTGTGGGTGGCTGTGATGTCAAAAAACCCAAGGTATATCGGGTTGGGGTCCTGGCTGGCCTGAGTTATGTTTTCGACATTACCAAAGGCTTTAAGGAAGGCATGGCCGAGTTGGGTTACGTCGAGGGGGAAAACATCGTCTATGATGTCCAAGAGACGGACTTTGACATGGCTGTTTACAGGAGTGTGCTCGAGAAATTCGTCGCCGACGAGGTAGACTTGATCCTGGTCTTTCCCACCGAGGCTTCGCTTGAGGCCAAAAGCATCACCCAAGGGACGGGCATCCCAGTGGTATTTAGCTTTGCAGTGATTGAGGAAACGGGGCTGGTCGAGAGCGTGCGCGAACCGGGTGGCAACATGACCGGGGTGCGCTATCCTGCCCCAGACATTGCGGTCAAGCGGTTTGAGATTATGCGTGCCATCGCACCTGAGGCCAGGCGTATGTGGATCCCCTACCAGCGTGGGTATCCGATCATAGACAGCCAACTGGCGGTCTTACGCCCGGCAGCAGAGGCGGCGGGTGTCACCTTGATCGAGTTTCCTGCCGACGATGCTGCCGAACTCCAGGCGGAACTCGACGTGCGCGCGAAACAGGCTGATCTGGGCATAGATGCGATTTTGTTTCTTTCAGAGCCGATCGCCGTCACCCCAGCGCCATTTTTGGTGATGGGTAAATTTGCCCACGCGCACAAGGTGCCCATTGGTGGAGCGTTCATGTCGGTGGAAGGCTACGATTCGCTTTTTGGGGTGGTTCCCGGCACGTTGGATTCGGGTAAACTGGCAGCGCCGCTAGCTGACAAGGTTCTCAAGGGGACGCCGGCCGGTACGATCCCCGTCGTTTCTCCAGAGAATTTCATTCAAATTGACTACAAGGCGGCACAAGCGATGGGACTGACCGTGCCTGAAAGCCTGCTGGCCCAGGCAGATGAGATCATCCGTTAAGCGTTTATATCAGCGAGAGGTGAGACGATGTCTATGCAAGAGAAAAAGCCCGAGACGGCGCGGAGTTTGGCTGCAACGCTGGTCATCGCTTTCCTGTCTTTGACCCTGGCTGCCCTGCTTATTGCCTACATCCCGCAGTTGGTCGCTTTGATCCAGGCAGGAAATCAGGCGATTGACAGCCAACAGCAGCTTGTCGCCAGGAAGGCGGCTAATACGGTTGTCAGTTTTATCCAGACCAGGTTCGATGTTTTGGAAACGGCGGCCAAACTCGGCGATCTTGCATCTGCCTCTCGACAGGATCAGGAACAGGTTCTGGCCAACGTGCTGGGATTGCAACCTGCCTTCCGGCAGTTGGTTTTTCTGAATTCACAAGGACAGGAGTTGGCCGGTCTCTCCCGCCTCTCGCAATCTTTGTCATCAAGCCCTGTCGATCGGGCCGAAAGCGGCTGGTTTGCCCGGATCGGGCAGGGAGAGAGGTATATCAGCCCGGTCTACGTCGACGATGTAACCAGCGAGCCGCTGGTGATTATGGCCGTTCCGTCCCGCGATGTGTTTGGCGATTTGCAGGGCGCGTTGTTGGCCGAGGTGAACCTCAAGTTCATGTGGGACCTGGTCGGCAGGCTGGAGGTCGGTCAGACGGGCCTGGCCTACGTGGTCGACGGGCAGGGCAACCTGCTTGCCTTTGGTGATGTCTCGCGCGTCCTGCGCGGTGAGAACATCGGCCAATTGGACCTGGTTGCTCGATTCGTCAACGATCCCGTCCCGGCCGGTCAGGCCATGACCGGCGCGTTCCAGGGGATCGACGGGACCAGAGTCGTGGGCACCTATGTGTCGCTGGGCGTGCCGGACTGGGCCGTCGTCATCGAGCTGCCGGTACAGGAGGGAACCCGGCCGCTTATTCGGAGCATCCTGACTTCGATCATCATGATCGTCGTTGTGGCCGTTGTCGTCGGCTTGGCTGCAATCTATCTCGCCCGCCGCCTGACTTTGCCTTTGCTCAACCTGACCGCCACCGCCGGCCGGATTGCCGAAGGTGAGATAGCGCTGCAGGCTGCGCCGCAAGGGCCCGCCGAGGTCGTCGATCTGGCCCGGGCGTTCAACAGCATGACCGCGCAGTTGCGCGAGACGTTAGCCGGCCTGGAGCAACGAGTGGCCGAGCGCACCCAGGGGCTGCTCACGGCAGCCGAGGTGTCCAGGGCGACGACGGCCGTGCTCGATCTGGACGTGCTGCTGCCCCAGGTGGTCGAGTTGATGCAGGAACGGTTCAGGCTGTACTACGTGGGCGTATTCCTGGTCGATGAGACCGGGGAGAATGCGGTCTTGCGTGCCGGCTCGGGAGAGGCAGGGCGGCAGATGCTGGCCCGGAACTGGTGGCTGCCGGTCGGCGGTGAGTCGATGATCGGCCGCTGCGTGATCAGCGGGCAGGCTGACATCCAGCTCGACGTCGGTGATGCCGCGGTCCGTTTCGACAACCCCTACCTGCCGGACACGCGCTCCGAGCTGGCCCTGCCGCTGCGCGCCGGGACCGAGGTCTTGGGCGCGATGACCGTGCAGAGCGAGCAGGAAGCGTTCTTTAGCGAGGAGGACGTGTCCGTGCTTCAGACCGTCGCCGACCAGGTGGCCAATGCGGTGCGCAACGCGCGCCTCTTTCAACAGGTCGAGACCAGCCTGGAAGCTGAACGTCGTGCTTACGGCGAGATGACCCGCGAGGCGTGGCAAAATTTGCTTTCGGCCCAGCCCGACCTGGGATTCTTGAGCGATCGTCAGAAAACGGACCTCGCCGCCGATCTGTGGCGGCCCGAGATGCAAACGACCCTGCACACCGGGCAACAATCGCCCGGCAGCGACGGCACGACGTTGGCCATCCCCGTCCGGGTGCGCGACCAGGTGGTAGGCGTGATCGATGGCCGCAAGCCGGACGGCAGCGCGTGGACAGAAGACGAGATCGATCTGCTCAGCGCGATGGCCGAGCAGTTGAACGTGGCCCTGGAGGGCGCGCAGCTCTACCGCGATGCGCAGCGCCGCGAGGCTCGCGAGCGGCTTATTGCTCAAGCTGCTGCCCGCATACGGGAGCCGTTGGATCTGCGAGCAGTGCTTCGAACGGCAGCAGATGAGATACGACAGACGCTAGAACTGGACGAACTGGCAATCCGTTTGGTAACGTCTGAGAGTTTGCCTTTGACAAAGAAACCGGATTCGGATTGAAATGATCGAGCTAGAGAGAGGAAAAATGACTGCAAAGGACATGGCCTGGTTTCAGAGCCTCACTGTACCCCAAGTCGCACGGGTTGTTCGCGAGCACGGACTAAAAACCGTTGTCTTTGCAGCAGGAGGAACGAAAAGATGGTTTATTCTCAACCATCTCGATCGTTGGCCGACCGATCGTTCTTATTGGGAGGAGTACCTAAAGTATGGCGGCCAGCGCTTTTTGGAAATTACAAAGTTGTTTTTCGAACACGGCGTGTCTACGCTTCTGACGCACGCTGTTATTCCCAGTCAACTTGACGGACAAGGAAACCGTTATTTACCTTTGGCTTTGACAAGCGGTATGGAAAGAATTGCTGCAAGCCCCGAGTTCTTGGCGTTTTACGACGAGTATGGCGTTCGCGTCCGTTTTTTTGGAAACTATCGTCGGGTATTGCAGGAACTAGGATACAAAGATGCGCTTGAGCTGTTTGATCGGGTTGAGGAACAGACAAAAGAGAACGATCAACACGTCCTCTTTTGGGGATTCAACTCTGAACAAGATCAGATGACGCCGATTTTCGAGCAGGTAGTACGATACTATCAGGAACATGGCGTGGTGCCGAACAAGGATCAAGTTGTCGAGTTATATTATGGTGAGCCCGTTTCTCCGGTAGATATTTACATCACGTTTAATCGGCTCCGAACCTGGGTATTCCCACCTTTGCTCGACGGTCACGCAGATTTGTATTTTACAGTTGGCCTATCTTTTGATTTTTCGTCCAAGCAGTTAAAAAGTATTTTGTATGATCACCTGTTTGCCAGGGCGGGAACACACCGTGATTACAGTGCTTTGTCACCTGATGCATTTAGCGAGGTACAAATGTTCTATCGGTTGAATCGAGATGGTGTTATTGGCATAGGGCGTTGTTACGAGCCGGGTGCTTTTTGGCATCCTGTACCTCAGGTTCACCTGCTTGCCGGGTGGGATAACCAGGCCGGCTAGATGGGCTTTTTCAAATTGTAGATTTCATTGTACTCGGGGGGATAGGTGTCAAATTTAACAGTTGAACAGATTCAACGATCGATCATCGATACCATTGGTATTGGCCGCTGTGGGACGATGTTTCCTACTGTATACGATACAGCTTGGCTGGCTCGTATTCCGGCAGAAAGAGATCATACTGTGCCGGCTTTTCCAAAAGCCTTGGATTGGGTTAAGCAAAACCAACATTCTGATGGCAGTTGGGGTGGAGAAATAGAATATGTCCATGATCGAATCATCTCCACCCTATCCGCTATTCTAGCTTTGGCCGAGTGGCCAGACGAGTATGCCAGAGAGGCCATTGAAAGAGGGCTTGAGTACGTTTGGCAGAGGGTTGTCCGGTTGGAGAATGAGCACGAGACAATAGGGTTTGAAGTCATTATACCGGCTGTACTTGAGCGGTGCCGGGCGTTAGGACTCAAACTGCCTTACTTGGGATTTAAGCGATATGAGGGAATGCGCGAAAAAAAATTAGCCAAGATTCCGCCAAATATGCGTTACACGAAAAGTAGCCCTTTGGCATTTTCTCTGGAATCTATGGGCGACGTCTTTGATGTACAGGAGCCCGAGTTTCTTCTTGAGCGCAATGGCAGCGTGGCGATGTCGCCTTCAGCCACTGCTTATTTATTGACCAAAGATCCTGGTAACGCACTCGCACGACATTATATTGCCCAAGTGGCCCAAGTTTATGACGGCAAAGCGCCACAAGTGTTTTCGTTCGACACTTTTGAGACTGCTTGGTGTTTGTGGAATCTGTTCTTGGCCGGGCCTGAGATAATGAATCGCGATGAGCAGGTAGGCCGCCACATAGAAGACCTGCAGGCAACGTGGAATCACGGCAACGGTGCGGGATTCGATTCGGGATATTCGGTTTTGGACGCGGATGAAACGGCGATTGTTTTCAGGATTTTGGGGCAGGCCGGTTTGGATCCTGATGTACAGTATCTCAGACAGTTCGAACGAGACCGGTATTTTGTCTGTTATCTTGTTGAACGCGATCCCAGTACGAGTGCCAATATTCACGTTTTGGAAGCGCTCAAAGGAGTAGATGAGGTAGATACGACCAAGATTGTAACATGGCTGCGCAATGAACAAAGGGATGGCGGGTATTGGAAGGACAAATGGCATGCGTCGCCCTATTACGCAACGGGTCACGCCGTGATCGCCCTGGTGGGCACCGACAATGATTTGGCAAAAAGCGCGGTCGAATGGATCTTGGGAATGCAGCGGCTTGATGGCGGGTGGGGGTACTATGACGGCTCGACTGCCGAAGAAACGGCCTATTGTTTACAGGCATTGAGTGTGTACGACCGCAGTGTAGAGCCTATAGATCGATCTGTTCTCGTCCGAGGGCGGAAAAAGTTACTCGAGTGTATGACCGAGTTGCCTGCTCTATGGATTGGCAAGTGTCTTTACACACCGGTCAAGGTGGTCGAGTCGGCGATCTGCAGCGCGTTGATGATGACGGAGCTTTGTGAGGAGGCATTGCCGTGAGAAACATTCTAGATTGGTTGCTTGACGTTCATTCAGATGACGAAATGGCTGTTCAAAGAGGCAAAATGCTTTGCTCCATTCTCTTGGTTCTCGTTGCCTTGGATTTGCTGCTCATTGTGATGGGCCTTTTTGATCCTGCACCCGTCTATGAATTCTTGGTTCAAGAGTCGATACTTTTGTTTGCATTCGTCCTATTCTTTTGGCTTGTACGCCAGGGGTATCGTTGGCCTCCATATGCGTTTCTGGCTTTTACAGCTTGCGTTCCGGCTTTCATCCTTTCGCCCGACAGCGCGTTGCTCCCGGCGATTGCTTTGCCGGTGGCAATGGCTCCGTTAATCGTGCCTTCCTGGGTTGCTATACCCACGGCCATTTTGGAAATCATCATGATCTATGTGACGCGTTCACTGCGGGGTGAACCGCTTCCACCCATAGAATTATCGCTTATTCTCGGCGTTCTTGGCTTGTTGTCCTGGTTTTCCAGCTCAAGTATCGAGCGCGCGCTTGAGAACGCCCGTGAAAGCGCTCAGGCGCTGGCCAAAAGCAACCAGGCATTGCTGGAAAACAGCGACAAGCTACAGGTTCAGGCTCGTGATCTGGCACAGCGCGCACGTTACCTGGAGGCAACGGCGTTGATTGCCCAAGATGCAGCGTCTTTGTTGGAACAGGATGTTCTGATCGCACGGGTGGTGAATTCGATCAGCAGAGAGTTTGGGTTTTACCATACGGGGTTGTTTCTGTTGGATTCAACTGGCCAATGGGCTGAATTACGGGCTGCTTCCGGTGAGATGGGGCAGAAAATGCTGGCGCGTGGCTATCGTTTGCGGGTTGGAGAGATGCAGTCGGACGCCACCGCCGGGATTGTCGGTTATGTAGCCAGTCGTGGCGGGTTCCGGATTGCCTTGGATGTGGGCGAGCATGCGGTTTTTTTCGACAATCCCGATCTGCCGGGTACACGCTCCGAGTTGGCGATTTGTTTGCGGGCGCGTGATGAGATCATTGGCGTACTAGATGTACACAGTGTTGAGCCTGAAGCCTTTAGTGATCAAGATATAAGTGTGCTCCAATCGCTGGTTGATCAGGTGGCGGTTGCGATCAACAATGCGCGTCTTTTCCAACGCGTAGAGGAAAGTCTAGAGTCGGAGCGTCGGGCGTACGGTGCGATGAGGTTGGAGAATTGGCAAGAACTACTTCGTACAGAACCCAATCTGGGGGCGATAAGCACGGGGCAAGGTACGACGTCGATCGGGGAGCTATGGTATCCAGAGATGGAGACAGCGATACGTACTGTAAAGGTGGTTCGCGGTGAACGAGATGAGGAAGCCGCAACAGTGCTGGCGATGCCAATTCAAGTTGGTGGTCGAGTCGTTGGGGTTATCGAGGGACGCAAATTACCGGATAGGGGAGACTGGACCGAAGAGCAAGTGTCAATACTAGAAGCGCTGATCGCACAGCTGGGTTCTGCTGTGGAGCGGGCACAGCTTTACCGGGAAACTCAGCGCAACGCCGCCCGCGAGCAGATGCTCGGCCAGGTGGCGGGGCGCGTGCGCGAGACGCTCGACCTGGAGAGCGTGCTGCAGACCGCAGCGGTCGAGATGCGGCAGGCTCTGGGGCTGGATCGCGTCGTCGTCCAGCTGGCAGACGCCGATCGGGTCGGCGACAGCCGGGACGGCGATGCCGCAGGAGGAGGGCGCGGATGATGTCCATCCAAGGGATGAGTAGGTGGGAACGGGTGAAACGCTTTTTTTCGCCCCCTGTTTTTAAAGATGATGAAGACAAGACACGCGTGGCCAGTCTGCTCAATACTGTCTTGTTGACCGTGTTGGTGCTGGCGGTGGTATTTAGCCTCTTTTCACTCACGTTGGTCGAAACGTCCGGTATAGTGGTCCTCCTGATAGTTGAAGGCGCGTTGGTTTTGTCAGTGTTGGGATCGCGATTTTTGATGCGGAGTGGCCGCGTTCGACTTGCCAGTGTCCTGTTCTCATTGACACTGTGGATCATTGTTACGCTTGTAACCGCTGCCAGTGGCGGGGTGCGCACCCCGGGCTTTGGTATTTACCTGGTGGTCGTTATGATTGCCGGCCTGCTTTTGGGCGGTCGTGCCGGGTTTGCCTTTGCCGGATTGAGTGCCCTGGCCGGATTGGCCATGCTCTACGCTGAAGTCAGCGGCCTCTTGTTCGAACCTGCCGGGGCTAATACGCCTGCCACTGCATGGGGGACATTGGTGGCGAGTTTCGTTGTGGGGGCGGCGACGTTGAACCTGGCGACGCGCAGCATCAATGCCGCGCTGGCGCGCGCTCAAGGTTATGCGGCCGAATTGGAAACACAGCACGGTCAACTGGAGAACCTGGTGCAGGAACGCACACGAGATCTGGCGCGCCGCACTAGCTACCTGGGTGCGACAACGACCATTGCTCGGGAGGTCGCGTCGGTGGTGGACGATCCGGAGCAGCTTTTTTCCCGTACGGCAGACCTGATCAGCGAGCAGTTTGGTTTTTACCATACCGGCCTCTTTTTGTTGGATGCCAGCGGCGAATGGGCCGAATTGCGCGCTGCTTCCAGCGTGGGCGGACGACAGATGTTGGCGCGTGGGCATCGTTTGAGGGTGGGAGAAGAAGGGGTTGTGGGTTACGTCGCTGCCCATGGTCACTATCGTATCGCACTGGATGTAGGTCAAGACGTTGTCTTTTTCAACAACCCGGATCTACCCGGCACGCGCTCCGAGATGGCCTTGCCATTACGTGCACGGAACGAGATCATCGGCGTGTTGGATGTGCAGAGTACCGAGCCGGGAGCGTTCAGCGAGGAAGATGTCGGTGTGTTGCAGGCCGTAACCGACCAATTGGCGACGGCAATCAACAGTGTCCGTCTCTTTCGCCGGGTGCAAGAGAGCATGGAAGCGGAGCGCCGCGCCTTGGGAGAGATGAGCCGGGAGGCGTGGCGATCGCTGCTCCACGCTCAGCCGGATCTGGGATACGTCAGTGATGCCCAGGGCGTGGGTCCGGCCGGCGATCTGTGGGAGCCACAGATGGAACAGGCGTTCAGCAACGGCCAGACTACGGCGCGCGAAGGAAGCCGGGATGCCCTGTCGGTGCCGATTACGGTGCGCGACCAGGTGATCGGTGTGGTCGACGGGCGCAAACCGGACGGCACGCCGTGGATGGCCGACGAGATCGCGCTGTGGGAGGCGATGGCCGAGCAGTTGAACGTCGCTCTCGAGGGGGCGCGCCTGTTCCGGGAGACACAAGGCCGCGCAGCGCGCGAGCAGTTGACGCGCGAGATCGCCGACCGTATGCGCGCCTCCATCAATTGGGATGAGTTAATGCAGACCGCTGTGCAAGAGATGGCGACGGCGTTAGGTGCATCGCGTGCTTTTGTGCAGTGGGCAGCTCCGCAAGTGGCAGGTTCTGAACCAAGTCTAGACAAGGAGGAACAAAATGGCTAAAGGCCAAGAGCAAATGGTTTTCGAATGCTGTAGACGCAGTCTGTTCGCCGGATCCGCATATCGAATGTTGTTAGTGATCCTGTTGGTGGTCGTGGCAGCTCTTGCTGCATGTAAGCCGGCGCCAGGACCCGATCAGGTTCGAGTCCAACTCAGTTGGTTTCATTCAGTCGAGTTTGCCGGGTTCTATGCAGCCGTCCAGCAAGGATACTATGTACAGGAAGACCTGTCGGTCGAACTGGTGCCTGGTGGGTTCGATGTGATACCCACGAACGAGGTAGCCGCAGGCCAAGCTGATCTGGGTATAACAGGTGGAGAATCTTTGATGATTGCGCGGGCCGGGGGTGCGTCACTCCAGGCCGTTGCTACGATTTTTCGCAAAAGTCCGGTCGTCTTGATGTCATTGGCAACGTCGAATATAAGGACACCTCAAGATATGATCGGAAAACGAGTCGGTCTCATTTCGCCGGCCAAGGATAATACGAATGACATTCAGTTGTTGGCAATGCTGAATCAACTGGACCTGGATCCGAGCGAGATAGAATTTGTTGTGATCGAGGACTATAGTGTCGGTTCATTGACTTCGGGAGCCATGGATGTCTATAACGGCTTTTCGACCAACGAACCGATTGGCGCCCGATTGCAAGGGACAGATGTCAACTTGATCTTTCCGCAAGATTATGGTGTGTTGATGTATGCAAATGTTCTGTTTGCCACCGACAACTTGATCAGCGAAAAGCCGCAGCTGGTAGAGCGCTTTGTGCGGGCCACACTCAAAGGCTATCAGTATGCGATCGAGCATCCTGACGAGATGGCGGAACTGGCGTTCAAGTACGATGATTCGTTAGACCTGGCTTTTCAGAAGGCGTCTATGTACGATGAAATCCCGCTGATTGATACCGGCGATGCGCCGATTGGCACGATGGATGCCGGAGTTTGGCAAAGCACGTTGGACATTTTGTTGGAGCAGGGTTTTGTTTCCTCTCCCATCGACTTGAACGCACTGTACACCAACCAGTTTGTCGAAAAGGCCAAATAGCGGTGTTTTCTTTGGCACTTAATCCCGACGCAAGAAGGGAAGGGCAGCAATGACAGAAATGTCTCCAAAAACAGCCGTATCAATGTCTAGGGTCGAGGAGCCAATGATCAGAGATGAAGCACAAGAGCTGGATCGCCGCCGCCGGCAGGTTATGAGCGCGGGGCTGCTGCTGCTGGTTTTGGTTCTGCTGGCGATGACCGTCCTGGTGGCGATCGGCGTGTGGCAGGGCGCGTGGCAGCTTTTTGGCGCAGCCGGACTGATTCTTGTGGGCGGGGTTTTCGTGGGTCGTTCGCGCCGGCTGGTACACACGGGGCATGTTGAGGCTGCCGCCAATTTGCAGGTCGCCGCATTGGTGCTCTTGATGCCGTTCTTTATGGCTTTCTTGAGCGGGGCGGTTTGGGCGTTTGCACTGGTCGCGTTGATGGTGACCGGCCTTTTGACGGGATTGGTTTGGCCGCGTCACCGGATGTGGCGGGGATGGGGTCTCGGTGCCCTCTCGGCCGTGGGAGTGTTCTTGCTCGACGGGGCGTTTGTTCGTTTTGGGGTCTGGGCGCGCTTTGATCTTGCCGGAAATGTGTTCTTGGCTGTTTTTGTTTACACAGTTTTCGTCTTCCTTGTTTTGACTCTTCTGGTTCAAGTGATACGTATGTATCAGGACGTAACCAGGATTCGCGATCGCCTGGTTTTTGTGTTCATAATCATCGTGCTGGTAGTCGTAGGTGCAGTCAGTACGACTTCGGTCTTGGTAGGGTCTCGGGACGCACAAGAGCGGACCTTCAGCCAGCTTGAGTCTGTGGTGGCACTCAAAGCGAGTGCCGTCGATACCTGGGTACAAGACTTGCAACTCGAACTGGATATTCTTTTGACCGAAGCCTATGAAGTGACGCGGGTGCGCACGGTGCTGTTGTGGGATCCGCTCTCAAACCCCCAAGATGCTCAAGTCACCTTACGAAGGCGTTTGCAGAATGTGATTGATAGATCACAACGATTCGAAGAATTATTCATCATCGATCTTGAAGGCAAGGTCGTTCTGTCCACTGATGTTGCGCAAGAAGGCAAGATCTATAACTATGAGGCGTATTTCCAGCGCGGATTGCAGGAAAGATACGTCCAGCCACCCCGATATTACCCTTCATTGGGCAAAACCGCTGTGATTGCAGTGCGTCCGCTTGTTGACTTGTACGGTGACGTACTTGGGGTATTGGCTGGACGCGCGAGTATCAAGCAGTTGAACGAAATGATGATCGAGCGGGCCGGCTTGGGTGTTACCGGGGAGACGTATCTGGTGGGAGTGAATCATGCCCTGTTGACCGAGTCGCTCTTTGGTCAAGAGTATGCTTATGTTCGTAGTGTAGGAATTGATAGAGCGGTCCAAGATCGCAGTGAAGGGAGAGCCAAGTACACGAACTATCACGATGTTCCTGTTCTCGGCGTTTTCCGATGGCTGCCGGAACTCGAATTAGGGTTGTTGGCCGAGGTAGATCGGGCTGAGGTCGCCGCCGGTGCGCGGGCGACGGTTTTAGTCAATGTTGGTGTGGGAATAAGTGCTTTGATTTTAGCCGTGGCGGCTTCGTACTTGTTTGCTCGTGACATCACCATACCTATCGTCGATCTTGCGACGACGGCGGCGCAGATTGCTGCTGGCAAGTATGAGCTTGCTGTCAGAGTACGACGTGAGGATGAGATGGGCACGTTGGCCCGGGCTTTTAACAGTATGACTGTCCAGTTGCGCGATCTCATCGGCAGCCTTGAACGGCGCGTGGCTGAACGTACGCGCGGCCTGGAAGCCGCAGCCGAGGTCTCTCGCGTGACCACTTCCGAACTGGACATTGAGCGGCTGCTGCCTCGGGTGGTCGATCTGGTGCAAGAGCGATTTGGCCTGTATTACGTGGGCTTGTTTGTTGTTGACGAGGATGAGGAGTTTGCCGTCCTTCGGGCTGGAACGGGCGAGGCCGGTCGGACGATGCTATCGCAAGGTTGGCGACTGCCCATCGGCGGTGAGTCGATGATCGGACAATGTATGGCGACGGGACAACCGGGTGTCAAGCAAACCGGGGGGGATCAGAGCGTGCGCTTCGACAATCCCTTGCTTCCCCAGACGCGCTCCGAGCTAGCCTTGCCGCTGCGTTACGGCCGGCGCGTGATCGGGGCTATGACCGTGCAAAGCGCTCGAGAGTCGGCTTTTGAAGAGGCCGATATCACCATCTTGCAGAACATGGCCGACCAGGTGGCGGTTGCCGTGGAAAATGCCCATCTCTTTGCCGAAACCCAGGCCTCCTTGGCTCGCGCCGAACAACTGCAGCGGCGTTACCAGGGCCAGGTCTGGGCCGGCTATTTGCGCGCCCGGACGATCAGCGGTTACGAACGCATACGTTCCAAGATGACGCCGCTCGGTGGCGAACCGCTGCGCGAGCTGGAACAGCTCACGCAGGCCTATGCCGATGGGGGAACACCGGCTGGTGGGGCACTATCGCGGGCGGTGGTTGAGGGCACCAAGCTGGTGGTGCCCATCGTTCAGGCGGGGCGGGTGGTCGGTGCGTTGGGCTTTGAGGGCCGGGAGTGGTCGGCCGAAGAGGTTGCCTTGGTCGAAGCGTTGAGCGAGCAGTTGGCCCAGGCGGCCGAGAACCAGCGTCTGATCGAAGAGACGCAGGAACGCGCCGCGCGCGAGCGGCTGACCCGCGAGACGATTGACCGGATCCGCGGCGCAGACGACATGTCGTCGATCATGCAGCTTGCCGCTCAGGCCCTGGGACAGCAGTTGAACGCTTCCGAAGTCGTGATCCGGCTGGGAACGGAAAGCAAGCTCACCGTGGCCGAGAGTAGAGGGAAATGACTATGTTCGAACGACTTTTGCGGTGGCTTTCGCCTCCAGTTTTTGACGGCGATGAACAGAAAACCAGCAGCGCAGGGCTGCTAAACACGATCCTGATCGCGATGGCTTGTTTTTCGCTTGTCGGCACCGTGCTGGTTTTGCTGAGTTCGTTGGTGCGTTGGCAGTTCAACCTCATTTTTGGACTCGTGCTTGCTTTGACATCGTTTGCGCTGCTCGTCTTGATCCGTCGAGGACGCGTGCGCCTGGCGGCGGTCGTTTTGTGTCTCGTATTGTGGGCGCTTGTAACCTGGCAGATGTGCGCCGATCAAGGCGGCATTCGGGGAAGTACCGGCACGATGTTTTTCCTGATCATCATCATTGCCGGGCTGCTGTTGAGCGGCAGGGCCGTGGTCTCTTTTGGTGCGCTCGTCTTGGTGACGGTCGTTGTTTTGTATGTGCTTGAAGTGCGTGAGGTGGTCCCGGTCCATTTGGACCCGGTGGCGTCGTTGGTTGACCTGATCTTGCTGGAACTGGTATTTGGGTTTGCTATTTTGCTGCTGCGCGTCGTCGTCGGCCGGACGGCAGATGCG
>JAFGJF010000670.1 GCA_016929205.1 Anaerolineae bacterium | reverse complement strand
CGTTCTGTTTGTATCTTTACTTTTGCCATAGTGCCACAAGTATGGCACATTTTCGTTTTTCACGCCAGAAATGAGCGAAAGATGAGCCCACGCGATAAAGCTGCTGCAGATCTGCCAGTTTGGCCTGAAACCAGCGATCTGGATGGTCGATCAAGTCCAGTCGACGGCTGATCGGGTGTTCCGGGACAGCGTTCGCCGAGGCAATGAACACCGGCCTATCCAGCATGCCTTGATCCCACCAGGCTTCAAAGCGGCGAGCGATAGCTGGAAAATCCTCGCAAAAAGCCAGGGGCTGATCAAAGGTGGGAGGCATGATGCACGGTCATCCTTGATCGGGCAAAAGCGACGCTGAGTCTTTGTCCAGAAAGACAAAGGTGCGTTCGTGCTGGCGCAGGATCGACGACGGATGCAGGGGCGTGATCTCGCCGGTGAAGCAATCGCGCACGGCTTGTGCTTTGCGTAGATCGGGCACCGTACAGATGATGCTTTGGGCGGCCATGATCTGCTGGATTGACATCGAGATCGCGCGCCGGGGCACCTCATCCAGCGTGGTGAACCATCCCTCGCCCAGTTGTTGCCGGCGGCAGGCTTTGTTCAATTCGACGACGATATACGGATCCTCGGTCTCGAAATCGGCCGGCGGATCGTTAAATGCCAGATGGCCGTTTTCGCCGATACCGACAAAGGCTACATCTACTTGACTGGCAGCGATCAAGCCATTGAGTCGTCGACATTCGGCCTGAGGATCGGACGACTCACCCTGGATCAGATGCACGGTACCGGGATGCACGAGATCGATCAGCCGTGTTCTGAGATAGCGGCGAAAGCTGGCAGGGTGAGTTTCTGGCATGTCGACGTATTCGTCGAGATGGAACATGGTTGTGTTTGCCCAATCAATGCTGGGAATGGAGACCAGCGCCTCCAGGAACTCGAACTGGGAAGCGCCGGTGGCAGCGATAAACGTGGCCCGTCCTTTTCGGGTGACAGCCTCTTGAAGCAGTGCTGCCGCCTTGACTGCTGCAGCTTGGCCCATTTCCGTCTTGGTATTGAATACCTGTATGTCCATTTTTTTCTCCTCATTCTTTATTCCAGGTCGATGCGTCGTCCTTTTTCTGCGGAGCGATCTCCTTGAGCGTTTTGACGATCTCAAAGGCCGCTTTGGGCGATTGGCCGGGGATAGCGCCTCCCGATGGCGTCCCCTCGCCCAATGCCTGGGCAGTCAGGCCAAGGTTGGGGCAGATCAGGTTGGGTTCCAAAATGTGCGCACCCGCGTTTTCCAATGCCCGGCCCAACTTTGCCCAACCTTCCAGGTCGCCACCGGCGTGGGTCATGTTGGCAAAGATGATCAGGTCACGGGTGATCTGCCGGCCTGCCTCTATCAAGGCGACACCTTCGTCTATATCCAGCCGCCGGTCGTGGCAGACGATACTGCCTTCTCGCAGGTTGTGATGCATGCGCAGCGACCCATAAAACGGCTGTTTGAGAAAGGTCAGTTTGGTGCTTACAGCTGCTGCACCAAATTCTTCTGCATGTTTGAGTAACTCGGGCTTGACCGTCAGCGGGCTGTGGACGCCACCACAAACGGGTTTTTGAACGTATAGCCGGCAAACTCGATCATCAGAACCTCGTCGTTGTACAGGATTTCCACGATTTTTGGTCTCGTGGTCGGTTTACAGTTTGTTTGAAAGCCGTACGATTTGTTTTCGCGTATTCGCACTACGGTTTCTATAAGCGCGGCGCTATTCGTTCTTGCGTATTCGCACTACGGTTTCTATAAGCGCGGCGCTATTCGTTCTCGCGTATTCGCTCTACGGTATCTATGAGCGCGGCGCTCAGATACTCGTTTTGCGCACGGGTCATCATAGGGTGGATCGGTGGGCAGAACAACCTTTGACCGAGTTCGTCCGAAAGAGGCAGGTGTTGGTCTGCCGTATGTGCTCGGATCAGTGGTGTCGATTCAGAGACCGGTGGATTGGCGATGACGCAAGAGATGTTATAGTCAGTCTCCATAATTTGCAGTATCCGGTCGCGCTTTTCTCCTGCCCAATCAGGAGGGACAAGGATCGTGTACAGGTAAAACGTGTGCACACAGTCGGGCGGTTCGTAGGGCAAGATGAGTTCGGGCATATCTGCCAGGAGCGCAGTGCGTTCGTGCGCTACCTCAAGCCGCTTTGCGATCAGGCCATCGAGCCGCTTTAGCTGTACTAGGCCAGCGACTGCCTGCACCTTGGTCATTTTATAGTTGGTTCCCCAACCGTCCGTGCCCCACCCGAAGTGGCGATAGCCGCGAAGGGTCCGTGCCACACTCTCGTCGTCAGTGGTGATCGCCCCGCCTTCACCCAGGGTAGTCATGTTCTTTTGGGTGTGAAAACTAAAGATGGTTACCCATCCCTTTTTGCCGATTTTGGTGTCTTTGTAGCTACCTCCGCAGGCGCGGGCTGCGTCGCCAATGACTTTGAGTGGGCCGTACTTGGCGTGGGGATGCCGCTCGGCGATCGCGATATAGTCGTCCATCGGCGCCGACAGCCCGTTCATATGGGTTGGGAGAATAGCACGCGTCCTCGGCGTGATCTTGCGCTCGACATCATTTGGATCGAGTTGGAAGGTTCTGGGATCGATTTCGCCAAACACAACCTTTCCCCCATGCCCGATGATCGACAGCGGGACGGCTTTGAAATTGATCGCCGGGCAAATGACCTCGTCACCGGGCTCAAGTTCCAGGGCTCGTATGGCCATATCGATTCCGGTGCCAGCGCCGTTGACGGCTATGGCGTCCGTCGTGCCGCAGTAGGCGGCAAACGCGGCCTCAAATTCCGGGATCTGGGAGCAGGCAAAGCTAAACCCGACCGTCCAGTCCATCGACTCGCGGATCGATTGCACAATAGCCTCGATTTCTTCTTCGCCGTAATAACTGCCCAACTTGGGTTCGCCAGGCCACTTGACTGCAGGCTTGCCACGGGCCAGGATCTCTTTTCTCCGATTTTTTTCGATCATTTCATACCTCCATCTTGAAAGCGGATAGCACCGTATTTTGACAATTCGTTCACACTCTCTTTGCCGGCCTCCAGAGTTGTGCTGGAGAAAGGTCCGTGTTTTGCAGCAAACCCTCCAGTTTGGCGGCATCCCCGATTTTGGCCATCGAGTGCGCGTCCGATCCGAGGGTGATCGGCACCCCGGCATTGCGCAGTTTGCCAAGGTAGGCCTGAAAGGCTGGATCATTTGCATCGGCCATAGCCTTGTGGTTGATCTCGACGGCCATACCATAATGTTTCACGGCATCGATGAACTCGTTCAAATAACGTTCTGGAATCAGTTCAAAGCGCCAGGTTTCGATCCACGCGCGTTTGGCGTAGGTGTGCCCGCCACACCAGGGGTGTGCTATAATGTCTACATAGTCGTATTGCTCTACAATGCCCATCAGGCGGCGGTGATGGTTTTCGATAAATGTGGACGTGCTGGTAACGCCGTCGCCCAGGCCGTGCGCTGCGGCGAGGTAATAGTCCAGCCCTAATTCTCGCTTGATTGCTGGCGCGTCCGAGATGGTGATCGCATCTCCCTGGTAGTCGAGTTCGGCACCGACAAACAAGTCCATATGCCGGTGATCGTGGTTTGAGATCGATCTGAATTCCTTCACCAATGCCTCCAGGCAGGTGAGAGGGTGCTTGGGATTGGTATCCAGGTGTTCGACGATGCCGATCGTCTCGTAGGATCTGGCCTCGAGCTGACGGACGATATAGGTCACCGTCATCTCGGTGCGTGCACCCTCGAGGCGGTAATGTGTCGCGTGCAGGTGCATGTCGGTATGGGGCCAGTCGGTCATAGCTACACACCTCCAAAAGCAGAGAATCCACCATCGACGGGGATCACCGCGCCGTGCACAAAGTTGGCACCTTCCGACAGCAGCCACAAGGTTGTTCCGATCAGATCTTCTGGACGGCCAAAGCGGCCCATCGGTGTGTTGGCGACGATCGTTTTGGCCCGCTCTGTATATTCGTGGGTCGTCGGATCGATCAAAAAGAAACGGTTCTGTTCGGTCATAAAGAAACCCGGCGCGATCGCGTTGACCCGGATGTGGGGTGAGTATTCTTGCGACATATGCACGGCCAGCCATTGGGTAAAATTGTTGACCGCCGCCTTGGCGGCCGAGTAGGCGATGCTGCGGGTCAGGGGCTGGAAACCACCCATCGACGAGATGTTGAGGATACATCCGGCGCCCTGATCGACCATTGGCTTGGCAAAGACTTGGCAGCAACGGATCGTGCCCAGGCAGTTCAGGTCGAATACCCAGCTCAAGGCCTCGTCAGGCAGGTCGAAAAAGGACAGCTCGGAACTGGTCGTCGCCTCTTTTCTGGCGCCGCCAGCGCCGTTGATCAGGATGTCGACTCGGCCAAAGGCCGCCATGACCTGCTGGGCGGCAGCTTCGACGCTGGATTTGTCGGTGACGTCTACCTTGACCGGGATCGCCTCGCTGCCCAGGTCGCGGATCTCGGTCACGGTGCGGTCCGCTTTGTCCATATTGCGTCCCAGGACGGCGACCCTGGCCCCGCATGCGCCCAGCGCGCGGGCCAACGTGCCGCACAACACGCCCGTACCGCCGGTGACGATGGCTACTTTGTTGGAGAAGTCAAATGGATTCTTGAGGTTCATATCCCT
>JAFGJF010000669.1 GCA_016929205.1 Anaerolineae bacterium | reverse complement strand
GGGTTGAGGGCCACGCGCACCGGGTATTTCCAGATCAGCCGGGTCTCCTTGACCCCTTTGGCCCGCGCCGTGGTCACATAGGGCTTGTGCAGCTCGTCGAGCATGTTGGCGCGGGTGGTGCGGATGCCGCCCGCCGTACCCTCCAGAGCCAGGATCAGCAGCGGAATCCAGAGATGCTTGAGCATGTCTGCCACTTTGGCCCAGGACCAGGGGGCCATAATATACTGTTCGGAAAACAGCCCGCCCACGTTGAGGCCCAACTTGGTCATGGCCAGCCACATGACCACCAGCGCGATCAAAAAGCCGGGTGTACCCACGCCGATAAAGCTGATCGACGACATGAGGTAATCGAGCCACGAATATTGGTGAGTCGCCGAATAAACGCCGATCGGGATGGCGATGAACCAGCTCACCAGCAGAGAACTGAAGGACAGGACAACGGTCAGCCCCATGCGCTCCCAGATCAGGTCTTTGACCGGCTTGCGCCACTCCATGGATTGGCCCCAGTCGCCGCGCAAGACAATGCCACTGACCCACTTCCAGTATTGGACATAGACCGGCATGCCCAGTCCATAGCGTACGCGCAAGGCTTCCAGCTCCCCCTCATCGACCGCGTCGCCTTGCTGGCGGAGCTGCATGGCGTAGGTGGTCAGATAGTCGCCCGGCGGGAGCTGGATCACCAGAAAGGAAATGATCGAGACAATCACCAGGGTGGGGATCATGATCGCGACACGTTTGAGTATGTATAATGCCATAGACGGCCTCCAATCGCACCGAGGTTCTGCAAACGGAAAGTAGGGGCGCAGCATGCTGCGCCCCTACCGACGAAATCAGACTAGGTGTGCTTTTCCGGCTCCTCCCAGTAGTAGGTCTCGGTCTGGAGCAGGTGCTCGTCACCGGGCGGGTCGTCGACCGGGAAGCCCGGCAGGTAGCCGCGGAAGCCGTTCTTGACAATGATCGGCGCGGGACTCTGGCCCAGGTAGCCGATCTGCGGCAGTTCTTCGGCCCAGATGTCGAGGATCTGGTGAAAGAGTGCGGTCTGCTGGTCCGGATCGGGCTCGGCGACGATCTTGTCCCACAGCTCCCAGATCGTCCACACCCAGTGCCCGGCGGGCGGCTCCTGGCCGTTCGGGTTGGCGTGGTCAGCATCCCAAAGAGACCAGGCGCAGGCCCAGGGGCGGTCCGGCTGGCGAGCAGTCCAGATGATCGGCGCAACCAGGGGCAAGACCGTGCGGTCGCCGCCCCAGTAGGCCATCTCGATCTCGTTGGCAGCATAGTGCTCCTGGTACAGCGAGCGTTCCACACCCTTGTAGGCGCACTTGATGCCCACCTCGGCATAGTACTGGACGATGCGCTGGATCGCATCCTCGCCCTGCGTGCCGGGCATATCGGTGCCCTCGATGGTAAAGCTGAGCGTCTCGCCGCTGCCATCTTTCCACTTGCGGAAGCCCTCGGCGTCCTTTTCGGTATAGCCGGCCTCATCCAGCAGTTCGTTGGCCATATCGGGGTCGTACTCGATGTAGGCATTGGCCTGCTTGGGGTAGGCCTGCGGCGACATATCGATCGGGCTGTACTGGCGCGGCGTGAGCAGGCCGTTGTACACCAACTCGTTGAGTTCGTCTCGGTCTACGCACACCGAAAGGGCGATGCGCACGTTGCGATCCTCGATGAACTCGCGCAGGCGCTCGTTCTTGGTGGTGTGGTTGCAGTTGACGCAGACGTGGCCGGCCGAGATGCCCAGGAACACCTTGTAGGCGCCGCCAGCTTCGTTCTCCTTGTGCAGCGTATAGTCGCCGATCGCCACGTGGCGGTTCTGGAAATCGATCTCGCCGTTGACGATCCACATGTTAAAGACGCTCTGATCCGTGAACAGGCGATGGGTCACCTTGTCGATATAGGGGAGCTGCTGTCCCTCCGCGTCGATGGCAAAAAAGTAGGGGTTGCGCTCCATCGTGTGCAGTTCCGTCGCCAACGATCCCAGGCCGAGCCAGGGCGACACACGGGGCATCGCCGGGTTGATGTACCACATCGTGCGGTCGCTGGACCAGTATGCGGTCCATGAGTCAAAGCCCTTGGCCGCGACCTCTTTTTCCAGGGCTTCCTTGTTGTCGGTCAGCTCCATGTGATACTGCTTGAGGTAGTGGCCGGGATACCAATAGTCCGCCCGGCCGCGGCCAAGCAGGAACACGGCGTTGGCAGCCGCAAACTTGACCGTCCAGGTGTACTCATCGGGGAACAGATGCTCGGCCTGCGTCTTTTCCTTGCCGGTGACGAACGTGTTCGGCGACGGAGTAATGGTTTTGTTAAAGTATTCGTTCTCAATGCGCCACTTGATCGCCTCAGCGGTAAAAGGCTCGCCATCCGACCACTTGGTGCCCTTGCGCAGGTGGAATGTCCAGGTAGTGGCGTCGTCGCTGACCTCCCACGACTCGGCCAGACGGGGCACCTGCACCAGTTTGTTGTTAAACCACACCAGGGCGCGGTCGTTGAGCTTGGTCGGCCCCCAGCGGTCGGAAACGCCCTTAAAGCCGCGGCGCATCGTGCCGCCGTGCTTGCCGATGCCATCGTTGGTGGCAAAGACACCGGGGTTGACCGGAATGCGCTCGGCCAGCGGTGGCAGCTTGCCTTCGGATACCAGGCGCTCCAGCACCGGCGCTTCCTTGGACGCGGGCATCGCCGTGGCGGTGACCACCACTTCCTTTTCAACCTCTTTCTCGACGACCTTGGTTACTTCTTTTTCGACTTCCTTTTCTACAACGACGGTTTCTTTGACTACTTTTTCCTTCTCAACCTCGACCGTCTTTTCGACGATCACTGTCTTGGGCTGGCAGGCCGCAGCGGCAACACCCGCTGCGCCCAGCGCGGACACGCGAAGGAACTCTCTACGGCTTAACTTTTTCACTCTGACCTCCTCTTGAACATTAAAAGGCTTAATGATTTGAACAACAACGTCATTCTCCCTTGAACCGAAAGTAAGCAAATTGTCAGTTTACTCACATCCTCCTTTCTCGGGCCTGGCAGATTGATCGCTCTCCAAAACGCGATCGGCTTTGAACAGCCCTAAATCGCAAAGCATATTTTCTTTTGTCTGGATTCTTGTCGTTGCCAACGAGACAACGAAATGACACCGTAACAAAATCGCGTCTGGTCCTACCTGCCACCAACCGGCGCACAAGACTCACGCTCGACAAGATGGCTTTGGACAAAAACCTGTGTGTAGAACAATTCCGGATCCTCGATCTGCCGCAACAAGATTTCGGCAGCCAGATGCCCGACCTTGTAATGTGGAAAGGCTACCGTCGTCAGTTGTGGGAAATCGGGCGGAGACTTGGTTGAATCATCGAGACCGATCACAGAAACCTGCTGCGGGATGTCAATGCCCAACTCGCGCAAGGCGCGCATCGCGCTCACCGCATTACGGTCATTGATCGCAAAAATGGCCGTCACATCTGGCTGCCTGGCGATCAAATCCCGAGTAGACTGGGTTGCACTCGGCCCTACGGCAATCAGTGACGGATCAAACAAATTGAGCGAGGTCATCAAGTTCTTGTAACACCCAAGCCGAACTCGGAACCAATCGTAGACCTGCTCAGACTCGCGCCCCAGAAAAGCGATCTTGCGATGCCCCAGGTCAACAAGAAGATCGAGCGCCTGGTTGGCTTGCTGGCAATGGCTTTGGCTGACAATACTGACCGGCAGGTGGGTCCACTCGCGGCTGAGCACGACGATAGGAACACCGCCCTGAATAGATTGCTGCAACAGCTCGCTTTTGTCAGACTGCATTTCCAACAAGATCAGACCGTCAAAATCGAGCTTGTCGCCCTCGATCAGATGGTATCCAACATGATGATCGTCGCCCTCGTGATAATTGGCAATCAGAGCCCAGTTTACATTCCGGCTTTGGCAATAATCTTGAATGCCGTTCATATAACTGGCCGAAATGCCCGAAACACTGATCCCCTGCTGCGAGCCCGGCGGCGCAAAATGAATGACAGTGATCGTTTTGGTGTCAGAGGAGTTTCGTAAAGAGTGCCGCTCCGGCAGATGATACCCCAGTTCATTCACGGCCCGCATCACCATATTCCTGACCTGACCAGAAACGCCGGGTTTGTCATTCAAGACAAGAGAAACGGTGGTTATAGACACACCGGCATACTCGGCCACATCTGCCATCGTCGGACGCATCACGCCCTCAATCTGTGGAGAAGACAACTTTCAGTAGAATTTACTGAAAATTTTAGTGGTTTATTAAGTAGATTTTATCACATTTTTACTACTCTGTCAAATAAGCTAGTTGAAATGGTCAACTAGAGATTACGCACAACCTATGATACAATGGTCGAAAACAACGCCAACACGGAAAGATTTGATTGGACAATGGCACATATTCTCTGTATCAATCCCTGGATCTATGATTTTGCCGCCTACAACTTGTGGATCGAGCCACTGGGGCTGCTCTCTATCGCTGCCGCAGTGCGCCAAGCCGGGCACACAGTCGCCCTGATCGATTGTCTGGATCGACACCATCCACGATCGCCAGCGCCACAATCGCCACGCGACTGCTACGGCTGCGGGCAGTTTCACAAAGTCGAGCTAAGAAAACCGCCCGTTCTGGCCCACATACCGCGTCGTTGGGGACGCTACGGCCTGCCCGTCGAGGTATTCGAAGCCGAACTTGACGCACAAATGCGTCCGGATGCTGTGCTCGTCACCTCGACGATGACTTATTGGTATCCCGGCCCGTTTGAAGCCATTCGCCGGGTCAAAGCGCGCTGGCCTCAAGTGCCCATCGCTCTAGGCGGGGTCTATGCCACCCTGTGTCCCGATCATGCGCGCACCCATTCCGGCGCAGACGTTGTCTTCACCGGTCCCGGAGAAGCTCAGGTGCTCGACTGGATCGAGCAGATCATACCTAGATCGTCAAGTATTTGTTTGCCCAACCACCCAACCACCCAACCACCCAATTATTCTGCCTTTCCCGCCCACGACCTGCGTCGTCCTCAAGGCTACACCGCCGTCCTCACTGCACGAGGCTGCCCCTTTGCTTGTCCCTACTGCGCCGTGCACCAACTTGGTCCCACACTCTTTTCCCCACGATCGCCAGACTGCGTCATCGATGAAATTGTCTGGTGTGTCGAATCGCTTGAGGCACAAGACATTGTCTTTTATGACGACGCATTGCTCTTTGATACAGAACATCACATTACTCCTATCCTCGACGGGATCATTGAGCGTGGATTACGCGCGCGTTTTCACACGCCCAACGGCCTGCACGCACAGTTCATCGACAGACCCCTGGCACATAAAATGCGTCGGGCCGGATTCAAAACGATCTTTTTGGGGTTGGAAACCGCCGATCCGATCCAGCAACAGCGCGATGGAGCCAAAGTGGATGATGCACATTTTCGTCGCGCTGCCCAGGCCCTCTATGATGCAGGATTTATGCCGCACGAGGTCGCTGCCTATGTGTTGATCGCCCGGCCAGGCCAGAGCATTGCCTCTGCGCAGGCCACCGTCGAGTTTGCCCACCAACTCAGAGTGCGCGTTGTGCTGGCCGAGTACACCCCCATTCCGGGCACGGTCGAATGGCAAAAAGCAGTCGAGATGGGACTGATCGCCGTCGATGCCGATCCGCTGCTGCACAACAAGGCGATCTATCCCTGCGCACATCCAGATAAAGCCGATATGGTCGCCTGGGAAAAGTTCAAACAAAAGACGCGAATGGAAAACCGCCGACTGTGCCAATGAATATTTCATTGACGCCGACTGCGCTCTTTGGTATAATGAGGACAATTCAGTCGCTGTAGCGAAGACTGTGGACGATGGATTTTATTTACACAGGCACAGTGGGGAAAAAGGATGGCCGAAAAACAAAAAGAGATTTTGATCGTTGAAGATGATGCTGAATTGTGTGAGCTGCTGGCACAGGCGGTCCAAGATCTCTCCAATACCTATGCGGTTAAGACAGCAGGCAACGTCGACGAGGCGATGGTACAGGTTCGCCGCTTTCAGACGCTAAAAAAGGCTTTTGACCTGGTGATCACCGACATCAAAATGGCCGGGCTGAGCGGACTGGAACTGCTCGAAGTGCTCAACTCGATCGCGCCAGAGACCAAGACTATCGTAATGACGGCCTACAATTCAGCAGAACTGGCCGAGCGCGCGCAAGAGCTAAATGTATATGCCTACCTGACCAAGCCTTTTGTCATTTCCGAGTTCAGACAAATTGTCCAAGGCGTCGTTGCCCCGCAAAAGCAAACCACTGCTACCGAATCGTCCGGGGCTAAACCCAAACTATCAAATGCTCAAACGCGCGCCGTCCGTCAGCAACTGGCATCGCTACGCTTGATGACCGGCGCAAACGCCACTTTCCTTTTAGACAAAACGGGCACACTGCTCGTCCTCGATGCGTTGGAGGCGAATATGAGTCTGGGCGGCCTCAGCGAAGCGTTGATCATCGCACAACGCCATATTGAGCAGCAGATCAATGCCTCCCTAGCCAAGCAAGCCCGGGTCAACCAAAGCTACTTTGGCACCGACTCGTTCAACATCTGCACCTGCCGCATCCCGAACGACCGCTTTATCGGCACCCTGTTTGGGCCGGCAGTCCGAGAAGGTCAGGTATGGTACTATATGCGGGATGCCGTGCCACAGATCCAAGAAGCGCTCAAAGCCACCGAAAGCGGTGAAACGCTTGCAGAGTCCAAACGCAGCCTCAAAGATGAATATATAGCGATGGTCGATCAATACTTTGCCGGCAGCAACCGCCGCCGCCGCCGCCGCCGAGGCCAGGAGATGGTCGAACAAGCAGAACCCGAGCTGCCGGTCGAACCCGGCCCGCAAAATGTATCCCCGGAATCGCCGCCGGCCCGCATCCCCGTCGTTGAAGCCCTCCCGCCCGACCCACTGGCCCAGGTTGAAGTTCAAGAGGCCGATCTGGAAGCGATCCAGGATATCGACTGGAATCTGGATGCCGATATGGATTGGAATGACCTGGTTTCGGAGACCGATCAGGGATTCAAGGGGATAACGTTGGAAGAAGCCCAGCAGCAAGGCGTCGATCTGGGACAGATTGTGTCAACAGAAGGTGCAGATAGCACGCCTGTTGCCATAGACGAGGAAGAAGAAGAAGCCACGCTGGACGAGATCGACTGGAACCTGGGCGCCAATATGGACTGGAACACGCTTGTTTCGGCAACAGACAAAGGCTTTGAAGGCATCAGCATCGACGAGGCGAAAAAACAGGGGCTGATCGACGATTTATAGGCACAAAAACACACTTACATCAAGAGGCGGGCCGCTCGAGCGGCCCGCCTCTTGATGTGTCTAACGAATCACCTCATAAACCAACGGCGGCGGCTCGACCGGCGTATCGGACCACTCGTATGCCACTAAAAGCCGACGACGAACCGCTTCCAAATTGGCGCGATCGTTGGCGTGGATCGTAAACAAAAGCTTCCCAGCCTGCACAGCATCGCCCACTTTGGAGCCCAGCACAACGCCCACCGCATGATCGACCGGATCGCCCTTTTTCAAGCGTCCCGCCCCCAACTCGACGGCAGCCAAACCGACCTCCATCGCATCGATCGCAGCGACAAAGCCGGAGCGCGGTGCAGAAACCGGTTCTATAATAGCCGCTTGCGCCAGAGAAGGTGGATCGCCAAGCGCAGACACATTGCCTCCTTGGGCAGCGATCCACTGCATAAAGGCATCCAACGCCTGCCCATCGTTGAGCGCCGACGTCAACAGCGCCCGCGCCTGCACAACGTCATCGGCCTTGCCCCCGAGGATCAAGATTTGTTCGGCTACCGCCAGACAATGTTCTACAAAATCAGCCGGGCCGCGCCCGCGTAGCGCCTCCAGCGCCTCGATCACCTCCAGCGCGTTGCCTACGGTCAGTCCCAACGGTTGGCTCATATCGGACAGCACCGCCGACACACGCCGCCCCACCCCCCGACCGATCTCGACCATAATCTGTGCCAAAGCGCGTGCCTCGTCGAGCGTCTTCATAAACGCGCCGCTGCCGGTTTTCACATCCAGGACAATCGCATCGGCGCCAGCGGCGATCTTTTTGCTCATAATCGAACTGGCGATCAAGGGCAACGAAGGCACTGTGCCGGTTACGTCGCGCAAGGCATAGAGCTTGCCATCGGCAGGCGCCAGGTCGGCAGTCTGCCCGGCGACGACCAATCCCACCTCGCACAATTGTTTTTTGAACGCTTCGATGCTCAGAGAGACGATGTATCCAGGAATCGACTCTAGCTTGTCCAGCGTGCCACCGCTGAACCCCAGCCCGCGGCCGCTCATTTTGCCTACGGGCAGCCCGCACGCTGCCACCAGCGGCGCGACCACCAACGTCGTCTTGTCGCCCACGCCGCCGGTCGAGTGCTTGTCGACCACAAACGGCGCAACATCGTGCAGGTCTAGTGTTTCGCCGGAGCGGGCCATGCTCAACGTCAGATCGACGGTCTCCTGGTGGGTCATTCCCTTGAGCATCACCGCCATTGCCCAGGCCGACATCTGGTAATCAGGGATTTCACCGCGCGCGTAGCCCTGGATCAGAAAATCGATCTCTTGCTGCGTCAGCGCCTGACCATCGCGCTTTTTGACAATCATGTCCACCGCACGCATCATATTCAACTCCTCCCCAAGCTGATCAAATTTGACGCAGAGGATCATTCAAACAGCCTTTTGAATACACGACATATCGCCAGGCTGACCCAAAATTGCGTTTTTCGCACTTGAGCCGTTGCTTCTCTTTCCTCATAGGGTTTGGCGTATGACACTTGCCACAAGCCACTTTCTTCCTGGTGATCAACTAACCACTTGAGCGCCAGTTCGATCTGTTCATCATGGCCCGAAAAACCCATCAAAGAGAGCGAATCCAATGCAGTCACCAGGTTGTTCCACCAAAAAGGATAATCAAATCTGACCCAGTAGCTTGCCGCCTGATAGGACGTATAACAATCCGGCTGAAAAAATCTGGATTTTAGCAAATGTGCCGCCACCCTAGCAGCTTGGCTGTGACAATAGTGTGGATGTACTGCAAAAGCGCGCAAAACCATACCCGTCCAATTATGCGAGAAAGATTTGGAACGATCTGGTTCAAGCGGTTCGGCATATTCACTGGTCAAGCGGTATTGAGTCGCCCGGTCAAGCTTGTGCGTGAGAATGGGGATCGTCCAGCCCTGGTCATCCTGGCGCATAGCCAGCAACCATTGAAAGCCCCGCTCAATCCGGGAGTCGTCGGCATACCCTGCCTGAATGAGCAGCGACATAATAGCACCGGTGTAATACGTCGCGTATTGATTGGCCAAAAAACCCCGGATATCTCCCTCTTGGGTTTGACACGAGAATAAAAGCCCGACAGCTTTTTGGGCCTGCGGGTGCTCGCGGGTAAATCCATACTGTTCTACCAGGTATCTGAACTGCCGCCACGTTTCGATGAGAGGATAATTGACAGCGGGATGTTTTTCCGCGCCAACGCGCGGCCAACTCCCATCCGGCAGTTGTTTTTTGAGGATTTTCAGCGCTTCCGGCAACGTCCACAAGCACTGAACCGGGCCGACATTCTCCTCCAAGAGATCGCGCCGTACCCAGTAAGCAAGTGCTTGATCGCCACAAGACAACAGAGGCGGCAAAGGATCGAACTTGAATTGCTTTCGCCAGTTTTCCATCACTTACCCTCTGCCTTTGATAAGCGGGTTTTTGACAATCTGATCGATAGGCAGTCGGCCGCACACTGCGCAACTCCCATCTATTATAACACGGTTCTTTCACTTGGTCGATCTGCCTCGATTGTGGTATACTCGTCTCCATCCCCACACAGGAGCGCAAAACGATGAAACTGGTCACCGTCGAACAGATGAAGCAGCTTGAGCAGGCTGCCGACGCCGCCGGGCATTCTTATGCCGATATGATGGAACAGGCCGGACGTGCCACGGCCCAGGCGATCTTGCAACGGATCAACGTCAAAAACAAAATCATCCTCGTACTGATCGGGCCAGGCAATAACGGCGGCGACGGACTGGTTGCGGCTTACCATCTAAAAGAAGCAGGAGCCAGGGTTGTTTGTTACCTGTGCAAGCCACGCTCCGCTGACGACCCGAACATGAAGCAGGTTCAAGATCACGGCATCGCCTGCCTGCACAACGACGATAACGGCGCGCATAAAACGCTGCGCAAAGCATTGCAAGGAATCGATGTACTCGTTGACGCGCTGCTCGGCACCGGCGTCAACCGACCCATCGAAGGCGAATTGGCAGAGATTTTGGCTATCGTGCGCGAGGCAGTTAACGAACGACGCGCCCAAGTTTTTGCCCCCACCGAACTTGTGCCCACATCTTCGCCTGCACTGCCTCGACCGTACATCGTCGCCGTCGATGTGCCCAGCGGCCTCAACTGCGACGCCGGCGAGATCGATCCGGCCACTTTGCCCGCCAACCTGACCGTGACCTTTGTTGCACCGAAAATGGGACAATTTCGCTTTCCCGGCGCAGACGTGATCGGCGAGTTGGCCGTCGCCGACATCGGTATCGACCCGGCGTTGTCCCAAGACCTGCCGGTCGATGTGGCAACGGCGCAAATGGTCGCCCAAGCGCTGCCCGCCCGCCCGCGCGACGCGCACAAGGGCACCTTTGGCAAGGCAAT
>JAFGJF010000668.1 GCA_016929205.1 Anaerolineae bacterium | reverse complement strand
CTTTGTGTTGGATGTCACGACGCGGGTATGCAGGAAACGGCACGGGCTGCAGTGTGGTTGGTACGCCGTGGACACCGGCTTTTGGAAGCCGGGACCGCACCTCGTTCTCGAACAGGGCTTTGACTATCCCGAGCAGGCTATCTATCTCGACCAGTACGTCGTGGTCGAGGCAGACGGTACGCTCTTGGTATACCGCAACTGGTTCCAGGACTATACCCGGGAGACGATCACGGCCGAGCTGGAGGACGGCGGCTTTGCCGTGCAAGGCGTGTGGAACGATCTAACCGGCACGCCCTACGCCGAGGGGGGCGAGTGGATCGGCGTCGTGGCGCTCAAGATCTAGGTGGACCCCGGCACACCTGCACTGCACAGCCAAGTGTGCCGGCTCTTGTGCCGTCGAGCGGCACTTTATAGGGGCGAAGGGAGTGTCCGGTGAACGAGCTTTTACAGACCCGCGTCCATGTCCGCGAGCAGGAACGGCTGCGCCTGGCGCGGCTTGTAGCGGAAAGATTGGAGGGATCGCTTAACCTGCTCCTGGCACAGTCCACGGCCTTTCGTGCTGCCTCTGCCCATTCGACCACGCAGGCACGTGCGTTCGATACCTTGATCGGCATGGCTGCTCGGGCGCAGAGCAATCTCCAAGACTTGGTGGCTGACCTGGGCTTGGGTGTGCTCGACGATTTGGGGCTTGGCGGGGCGCTAGAGATGCTGGCGGCGCGAATTGAGCGGCTCTATGGGCTGTCCGTTGCGCTCGATCTGTCGGCAGATGCGATGGTGTCCTCCGCTTTTTTGGCGCCGGTTGTCTATCGCATCGCTCAGGAGGCACTGCACAATGCCGGACAGCACGCCGGGGCCGGGCAGGTTGGGATTGATCTGCGTTTGCGGCATGGTGCGGCGTGGTTGATCATTGCTGATGACGGCGATGGATTTGTGCCGCCAGAGCCTTTGGGTGCGTTGGCGATTGAGGGAAAATGGGGGCTGGTCGACATGGTCGAACGAGCTGCCTCAGTGGGCGGCATGCTGGATGTCAGTTCTGTATCTGGCATTGGTACCCAGGTGCGGGCACAACTGCCGCTGAAACTTGAGGCGAACAGTCACGAGGCCGGCTTGAGCAAAAGCAGCCTGGATCATGTGTTGATCGAGCCTCTGACATCTCGCGAGCGAGATGTGTTGGCCGGCGTTACTGCCGGGCAGACCAACAAACAAATCGCGGCCCGGCTTGGCATATCCGACCGCACCGTCCAATTCCACCTCAGCAACGTGCTGGGCAAGCTCGGCGTCGCCTCGCGCACCGAAGCCGCCGTGCTTGCCCTGCAGCACGGCCTTGTGTAACAGGTGATTCTATGCCTCGAACAAACCATCCGGAAAGGTTAACCCGGCGGCAGCCAGCTTGGGGACAAAGGATGGCACTGCGCCTGTCGCTTTAAATTCGCCCGTAAAGCGACCGTTTTCACCTACCCCGGTCTTTTGCCAGGCGAACAGCTCTTGCAGGACAATGTTATCCCCCTTGAGATCCTGTACCTCGACGATCGAGACGACCCGGCGCGACCCATCTTCGAGCTGCAACTGCTGGATGATCAGGTGCAGTGCCGACGCGATCTGGGTGCGGATGGCCGGCAGCGCCAGGCTGGGCTCGGCGATGGTCATACCCGCTTCCAGCCGAAATAACGCGTCGCGCGGGCTGTCGGCATGGATGATCGTCAGCGTGCCGGTGTGACCCAGGTTCATCAGCCGCAGCACCTCGGCTACCTCCGGGCCGATCAGCTCGCCGACGACGAGCCTGTCGGGGCGCATGTGCGAAGCGACGCGCAGCAGCTCTTTGATCCCGATCTGCCTGTCGCTTGCCGCGCTGGCGGCCTCTGCTTCCAGGTAGACGATCCGCTCGTGCTGGATCCGCATCTCGTGGGCATTTTCGACGACCACCAGGCGCTCGTCTGGTGGCATCAATTCGACCAGCCTGTTGGCCAGCGTCGTCTTGCCGCTGTTCGTCCCACCGGAGACGAGCACGTTCAATCGGGATTGCATCACGACCCGGAAAAAGTCCAGCATCTTTTGGTTGATACAGTTCCACTCTAGCAGTTTGTCGAACGTGATCGGATAGATGGCGAACTTGCGGATCACGACAGTCGGCCCGTTGACGGCTACCGGCGGGATGACGACCACGATCCGGCTGCCGTCGGCCAGGCGTCCCTCGGCCCAGAACCGTCCTTCACCGACCGGCTCCCAGTCGTTTGCTGCCAGCAGTCCGTTGCCCCAGGCGACGACCTCGCGTTCGTTGGCAAAACGGATGCCGGTATCTTCAAGTTGTCCGTTGCGTTCGACGTAAACCCGTTCCGGTCCGTCGACCATGATCTCGGTCACGCTGCTGTCGTTTGCCAGTGCGGTGACTGCTTCCATTGCTGTTTTCATTTTGGGTTCCCCTTTCTCGTTTGTGAACCAATCCGTACTGTGAATGATGCTCTTATTGTAGCAAAAATGTGGGGCTGCCACAATCGCAAAATCGCCAGTCTGGATCCTGGCCATTTGGCCTAATACAGATACGAGAAAGTTTCTATCGAGAAATCCGTACTCTAATTTTTGAGCATAATGTGATATAATGGAATCAGGTCTGATCGTGGTAGCAGGGAGGACGCATGCGTTGTCCGAGTTGTGACCAGGCAAGTTACGATCCAAGCAAACCTTGTCCAAATTGCCGTTTTAGCGGCGATCCCGGCCTGGTCGAGGAATTGGCGCATATCGAGTGGATGCTGGGTGAAATCGATGCCTGGCAGGCGTTCGAAGCCCACCCGGTGACCCAAAAACGCCTGAAAAAGCGATACGCTGCCCGCCAGCGCGAGCTGGAAATCGAGTTGGGACTGCGTTTGCCCCCCTTTAGCGACAAAGAAGCGCGCCGGGCATGGCCGGAGATGGACCGTTACCAGTTCCTCCGTGGAAAAATGGCCGAATGGCTAGAATCGGGTTTGCTCAATCCTACCAACAGCCAGCCGGTCGTGGATCAGGTTGTGGGGCGCATCGACGAGTTGCAGGAGCGGCTGGAGGGGCACACGCGGGAACAGGAAACGACAGAGCGGATGTCCCTGGCGGCGATCGAGTTTGCGATCGGGATCGTCGACGAGCTGCGATGGCGCGATGGCTTTGCCATCCCTCGCGCCGAGGTTGTGATCCGGGAGTCGCTTTCGGCTGAGAAGGAAGCCCTGGAAACCAAACTGGGTTTGCGTCCAGAGCCGGAGGCGGTTCGAGAATCTACCGCTGAACCTGTGCCTCCCCAGCAGGAGGAGGTATCCGCGCCGGTCGAGCCGGAAATCGAAACCATGCCGCCAACGGCCGCCACAACGCCAACGGCCGCCGCGCCCGTTCCGTTCCGCGATCGCCTGTGGCGTACGCTTGTCTCGGAACGTACGCTGCGCGCCATCTTGTTTCTGGGCATCTTTCTGCTCTTTTCGGCGGCGATCTCGTTTGTCATCTGGGGCTGGCGCGATTTTTCTCCCTTGATCCGCGTGGCCATCCCTTCTGGTTTCACGATCCTCTTTTTCGCATTGGGCTGGTATGTTCGCGTCAAGATGGTGCTGCATCGTTCCGGTATTGCGTTAAGTGCGATTGCCGCTTTGCTTGTTCCGATTGACTTTTATACGGCCTTTGTCAACCTGGATATTCCGCCAGATTTTGGAGCGCAGTTCTGGTTGATAGCCTCGCTGCTTTGTCTCGGCATCTATATCGTTGTCACGTTGATCATTCAGAGCCCGTTATTCGCATACCTCGTCGGCGTGGCGGCGGGCAGTGCGGTGCTGGCGGGCATCGAAATAGGCAACCAGTTTGCCTCTTTGTCCCGTGATTGGTACAGTGCCGGGTTATCCCTGCTGGCGGCGGGACTGGTGATTCTGGCGCGAGTGATCGATCGCCGATTTGGAGCCAAGAGCCGCGTTCTGGCCGATCCATTTCGCTACCTGGCCCTGTTGGCGGTTGGCGTATTGATGCCCTTGACATTTGGCTGGCGGTTTATCGACCGGGAGAGCTATGACGCGTTGCACTATGCCCTGATCGTCAACTGGTGGGTGGGTGGGATCATCCTGGGGTGGGGCGCGGTGTACCATCGCAGCCGCAGTCTGGGGTTGCTGGCGGCCATTGGCTTGCCGGTAGCCGTCTACCTGGCACAGGCGGCGATCTTTGATCAGACGGGCGTCAACCCGGCGTGGCACGCTTTTGGCTGGGCCTGCCTGGTGCCACTCTACTTTTTTGTGGGGCGTAGGTGGCAGAGACGTGAGGATGAGGTTGTTCGCAGCCACGGGCGTACGGCGACACGATGGGGCGTCTTTTTGACCGCGTTTACGGCGCTGTGGTCGCTGACCGATTTGACCAGCGGCGCGGCGGCGGCGAGCAGCCATGCCGTTCTGTGCGCCGCGGTCGTGCTTGGGGCGGCACTGTGGCAGCGTCCCGCAGCCCTCTATGCGGCGTCCGTGCTGTCGTTCACGGCGGCATCCTTTGTTATGGCCGAGCTGGGGCTAACCATCGCCCAGTTGAGTGTGGGCTGGGCGTCGTTGTCGCTGCTGCACGTCCTGGTCGCGTTGAACCTGGGCCGCCGAGCGTCGGTCTGGGTGCGGTGTTTTACCGGTCCGCTGGTGCTTGCCGGGTATGCCATCGCCGCGCTGGCCTTGCTGCCGCCTCTTTTTCCTTACGATAGCGGCCTGTTCGTCTATGTGATCGGCCACTGGACTGGCCTGGCGCTGTGGGGCGCGCGCCTGGCCCATGCAAGACGGCCTGGATTCGCACCGGCAACGCCTTTGCCAAAAGCAACCGATGCCTCTCTGGCCGGCGACAAAGGTGAGGCATCCGTCGATCGAGCTGTAGACGGCGAATCTGATCAAGATGCCCCAGTTCCAGCCAATCAGCGACTGTTCCCTCGGGGAGGGGCTCTTTTTCACTGGCTGGCCGTGCTGCCTCTGCCCATTTGGGTGTGGGCGTTGTTTGACAATCTTTCGCGTCCTCTCGGTCCCGATCTGGTGCTGTCGCTGGCTGTCCTGTCCTGGGGAATGGTCTCGCTGGGCCACTTTTTGTCTCAGATCGATGCCACCTATCGTCGCCCGTGGCGGTTTGCCGGGCTTGTCGTGAGTATGGGTGCGGTCGTTGCCGCGTTTGTCGTCGCCCCTGAACGCTTCGTGCCGCCGGTATGCTTGCTTTCTGCCGGATTACTTTACTTTGCCGATGCCATCACCAGGCGGCGCGCGATCGATCTGCTGCCCGCGGCGTTGGTCACGGCGATCGGGTACCTGCTCTTTCTCTACCGCCTGGAATGGGCGGTGGAGGTGATCGGTTTTTGCCTGGCTGTTCTCGTTGCCGTCTATTTTCTGGCCGGGCTGTGGGTTGAGCGGCGCCGATCCCGTACCTTTACGCACGTGTTTTTGCTGCCATTCTATCGCGCCTCGCACTTGTTGGCTCTGCTGTGCCTGGCAATCGTGTACCTGGTTGCCACGATCAATCTCACCCTCGCCGACTGGACGGACGAGATGCGTCTTTGGGGGGCAGCCGCGCAGTTGGTACTGGGCATCGTTTACGGGCTGTATGCCTGGGGCACCTATCGCGAACGTTGGGGGCACCTGGCGGCCTGGCTGGGCACGTTGAGCGGTGGGTTCCTGTTTACCGTTTACAGCCGAGGCCGGGGTTCGTCGGCGGCCAAGGCGGCTTTGATGGCTGTGGCCTTTGTACTGGCCGAACGGGGCCTGCGTTGGCTGTGGCATCAGCCGCGTATCAGGCGGCGATGGCGGGCGTTTTTCCGCCTGGCCTGGGGATTGTACAAGCGTCCGCTGCTGGCGGCCGGTTGGGTGGTTTCGGCGGGCGCGATCGGTCTGGCCTTGATCCGAAACCTGCTGCTGTTGGATGGCGGTCTGGTCCAAAAGAACTGGGCGATCGCCGGCCTGCTGATCATCGTCGGGTTGTACGCGCTTTCGGCGTGGATGTTCCGGCAAGCGCGTTTTGTCTGGCTGGCTGCGATCCTGCTCTTTGCACCCTGGACGATTCTGAGCGATCTGGGATGGTATACCGCCGTACGGCCCACCTGGGCCGGGTTCGCGATCGGGTGGGCCGTGCTGGCCTGGGTCCTGGTCCTGATTTCTCTGCCGGTAAGGCGACTTGCGTCACGGGCCTATGTACTGCCGCTGCGCGTCGTGGCGCACGTTTTGCTGCCCTTTGCCTTGTTGTGGGGGATAGCCGATCAGCAGACCAGCCGCTTTACGTTTGGACTCGCCGTTGCCCTCTATGGCCTGTCGGCGTGGTTGGATGGTGTGGAAACGCCCAGGATGCCTGTCTCCCGGCGACTGAACGGGATGTCCATTTTGCGCCTGTCGCGTTTTCTCTACCCGGCATTGGGGCTGCTGCCGGTGTGGTGTGTGTATCTGTTGTCCTGGCCTTTTCCCGGCGTCCGGCACGAGCACTATGGCTTGATGGTGCTGGCTTTTGGGCCGCTGGG
>JAFGJF010000102.1 GCA_016929205.1 Anaerolineae bacterium | reverse complement strand
GCTGGTCGGCGCCGCATCACGGCTGCTGCTCGATCTCGATGTCAAGTGGCACGCGCCGCTGCCTCACGGCCCCAAGATCGTCGCCGCCAATCACCCCAGCACGAGCGACCCCGGCCTGGTCATGCTGGTCGCGCGGGGACAGTGCAGCGCTTTGATCAGTGAGACGCTGTTCAAGGTGCCACTGTTCGGGCGCTACCTGCACGCCGCCGGTCACATCCCTGTGATTGACGGGAACGGGCGCGCGGCGCTTGAGGGTGCCAAGAGGCGGCTGCAAAACGGGCAGACGGTCATGATTTTCCCCGAAGGCTCGATCAGCCCGCGAGAAGGAGGTGTTTACCCAGCTCGTACAGGTGTCGCCCGCCTGGCCTTGAGCACGGGCGCACCGGTGATCCCGGTGGGCATCTACCTCGATCGCGCGCGCCTCCACCTTATGGAGACGGTCGTCGATGGCAAGCTGGAGGTCGGTACCTGGTACCTGCACGGTCCCTATGCGATGACCGTGGGCAAACCGATGATCCTGAACGGAAACATGGATGATTGGGCCTACGTGCGCGCCCTCTCGCAGCAGGTGATGCAGCGCATTGCCCACCTGGCCCAGGAGAGCGAGAGCCGCATGCGGCAGCAGACACACCGTACCGCTTATCGCGGTATCTATGAACGAGCCTTCCACCACATCTAATGAGGTCCACCTGCCGGGTGGAACGTAATCGCAACATCCGGTTTCTCAAGGGAGACATGACCATGTTGACCAAAAACACAGTAACTGCTATGATCGAACGCCAGAACAAGCGACCGCCAGGCCAGTCACGACACAGTGCGCTGATCACCGGCGCCAGCCAGGGTTTGGGCCGGGCCCTTGCCAGGGAATGCGCCAGCCGCAATATGGATCTCTTGCTCGTCGCCCTGCCGGCCTCCGGCTTGCCTGAAGTCGCTGGCGATCTCGGGCAGCGCCACGACGTGCAAGTCGAGTATCTCGAGATGGATCTCACTGCATCCGACAGTTCGGAGAGGGTGTGCCGGTGGATCTCTGACAAGAAATGCCCGGTTTCGATCTTGATCAACAACGCCGGCGTCGGGTACAATGCCCGGTTCGAGGACTCGACCCTGCAAGAAAACGAATCTTGCATCCTGCTTAACAACCTGGCCCTGGTCAAACTCACCCGCCTGATGCTGCCGGAAATGAAACACCAGCAAAAGGCTTTCATCCTGAACGTTGCCAGCATGGCCGCCTTTTTCCCAATGCCTTTTATGCCGGTTTATGCGCCTTCCAAGGCATTCATCCTCAACTTTAGCCTGGCCTTGCGCGAGGAAATGAGAGGCACACCAATCAAGACGAGTGTATTGTGCCCAAACGGCATCCGCACCAACCCGGACTGCCAGGCAAGGATCGAGGCCAGTGGCCTCGCCGCCCGCCTGACATGCATGGATCCAGAGCCTGTGGCTGCATGCGCGATAGAAGGAATGCTGGCGGGAAAAGCTGTGATCGTGCCAGGACTCTTGAATAAACTGATCGTCGCCGCCGGGCAGGTCGTACCCCGCAGCGCGATCTATGCCGTGGTCTCGACGATCTGGGGTCGCACCGCTAAGCGACGCCACTCGACCCAAGATCAACCGGCGCGGCCAGGCAGCACAACCCTGTCATACCAAAGGAGGAACACATGAACCGTTCTACAGTTGCCCTGGTGCGCTGTGCCGGATACGACCCGGAAACGGTCTACCTGGCACTCAAACGCGGAACCGATCTGTTAGGCGGGTTGGCTCGCTTTGTCAGACCTGGCGAACAGATCCTGCTCAAGCCAAACATCCTCGCTGCAGAGGGTCCGGACAAAGCAGTTACGACCCATCCCTCGGTGCTCGCCGGGTGCGTCCGCCTGCTGCAAGAAGGAGGCGCCGGCGTCCAGTTTGGCGACTCACCGGGTCTCGATCGTCCCACGCTGGCGGCCAAAAGGTCGGGGCTGCAAGAAGCGGGGCTCCAAAGCGGCGCCAAAATTGGCGGATTTGCCACCAGCAAGCCTATGTCCAATACCGGGGGCGCGCTGGTATCCAGCTTTCCTGTCGCCGAGGCCGTTCACAATTGCGACGGCATTATCAACCTACCCAAAATGAAAACCCACCAGCTCACCCGGATCACGGGCGCAGTCAAGAACCTCTTTGGCTGCATTTCCGGAAAGCGCAAAGCCACGTACCACGTGCAATTCCCAGACGTGACCGACTTCAGCCGCCTATTGGTCGAGTTGAACCTGACTCTGCGGCCACGCCTGCACGTTCTGGATGGTATCGTAGCCATGGAAGGCAACGGGCCGCGCAGCGGCGCCCCGAAGGCAATGGGCGTACTGATCCTGTCCGAGGACCCCGTGGCCGTTGATGCCACCTTTTGCCGGCTGGTGGATATGAACCCCGAATTCGTGCCCACGACGATCGTGGGCGGAGAAATGGGCCTGGGCCGGTACCAGGTGCACGAGATCGAATACATGGGCGATACAACACTCGACGTATGCCTGGATCGGACATTCAAAGCCATCCGCAAACCGGTCTATGGCAACGCATCCTATGCCCACTATAACTGGATCAAGCAGCTTACCCTGCCCAGACCGGCCATCGATCCGGCCAAATGCACCCGCTGCGGTTTGTGCATCAAGGCATGCCCGGTCCCGGACAAGGCGCTGCACTTTGCAGACGGCGGGCGGCAGCGGCCCCCCATCTACCGACACGAGGCCTGCATCCGCTGCTACTGCTGCCAGGAAATGTGTCCCAACCAGGCCATTTACACCAGGACGCCGCTTTTGGGCAGGATACTGCAAAGACCTGGCTATAGGTAGATAGATATTCCGCCAGGGATCCCGACAATTCGGGATGCCATCGCCATCGTCGTCGCCCCGGTTCTGCACACGCACCACAACTCCGCCGCTGAAAGCACCGTCGCCGGCGGCGGATACGGTGGAAAGGACAATCACATTTGGTTTGTCTGCCAAACAAACCCGATACCCGGGATCACCCCGCATCCGCCGCGGACCGCACAGCAAGCTCGACACAAGCGGCCAAGCGTTCATCCCAGCCCGTATCCAGGATCTCGTCATCCTGCTCGCGCTCCCCGGTCTGCTGCCGCCACATCGATGATCTGGCGAAAAACGAGCGGGTCCAAAAAAGAAAACGTTTGGTTAAGTGCCGCCAAAACCAGGGCGAAGGCGATCAATTGCCAATATTGTTTGACGTATGAGAGTTGTTTTGTCAAGAAACAACTCTGGATAGAAAACGCCAGACCCTGCACAAAAGTCAGGCTTGGTCTTTGGCGATCCGAAAAGCGACGGCACAAGACGCTGCGATCTCGTCAGGCAAAGCCATGCTCAAATCCGCGCCATCCTGTTGCCATGGCAGCACATCTGAGCTACCCAACATCCGGATCGTCGACCGCTCTGCAACCGTCAGGTTCTGAATGATCAGGTGTTCGCTGGACGGCACCCCGAGCACGATAGCATACAACACATCCCCTTTGGTCGTAAAGCGCACGCCCATCCCATCTCCCGTCGTTCCATTTGCCCGGGTCCAGGGCCGTGTGCCAAAAATCGCCTCCCCGTTCACGTCCAGCCACTCGCCCAGTCCCAGCAGCCGTTCGAGCTGCAAATCGGGAATCGTGCCATCGGCCATCGGGCCAACATTCAGCAGCAAATTGCCATTCTTGCTGACGATATCGATAAAGGAGTGGATCAGATCGGTCGTCAAAATGTGGTGCTCGTCCTGCTCCATCTGGTTGTAGCCAAAGGAGCGGCCCAGCCCCCGGCAGCATTCCCACTTGGTCTCTTTAATCTCGGTAAACGTCGCGTATTCGGGCGTCCGAAAATCATAGTGACCGTTTGTCGGCAGCTCACCCGACATACCGCTGCTGGCGATCATCTTGTTGATCACCCATTCGAGCAGCCTATTGACCGGCCAGAACCGGATCAATCTTCTGAGCCACCTGCTGTTTTTCGTCCAGCGATCGTTGACCACGCCTTCTTTTATCTTGTTGTAAAAAGCAGCCACGACCCGTTCCGATTCACCGTCGGGCGGGTAGCCGATGTCGTTCCACAAGACCGCGGGCTCGACCTTGTCGATCAGCTCGAGAAAATGCGCGTCCACGTAGCGCGCATAGGCTGAGTCGATCGGCCCGTTGTCCAGCATACTCACGATGCCGTCGATCGGTTTGGGAGTGAAACTCCAGTCGAGCGCGCCGGAATAGTACACGCCCATTCTCATGCCCCTGGCCTTGACCGCTTTGGCGAGTTCGCCGACGATATCGCGGCTGGCGCAATAGCCCTCCTTGTTGGGATTGGGCGTAGCGCTGGGCCACAACAAAAACCCGTCGTGGTGCTTGGTTGTCAGCACCACATAGCGCGCGCCGATCTTGGCGAACACATCCGCCATTCTGCCCGGATCCCATCTGGCAATCTCGTTGTTGAACATAGGCACAAAGTCGTCATACGAAAAATCGGCCCCATACGTCCGCTCGTGATAGACCCGGTACGGCCCATCCTCGAACTTGATCGAATTGAGATACCATTCGGCATAGGGGTTGTGAACAAAGTGGAACCTCCCGCCCCGCTTGAACGTCTCGTTGATATCCCCATATTCTGTCGGCGCGTACGCGGGCACGGAATACAGCCCCCAATGAATGAAAATGCCGAGCTTGGCGTCGTGGAACCACGCCGGGATCTGGTGTTGACTTAGAGATGCCTTATCTGCCTCAAAGTGCATTGCCTGCGGTCTCCTCCTACAAGTGTTTCCCTGAATTCTATCACCATATTGCATAAAAGCCAAGGGATCGCCACGAGGTAGCCTCAAAAAGAACGGAAATTGGGCCGGCTAGAACTATACCGGCAGGAACGGCTTTGCCACGCGCAACATAGGACATCCTTCACGCGCCCTTGCCATCAACCACAAATAGCCATCCTCGAGCCGTGGCTCGACCGCGGTTGCATCGCACCCAGCAAGGGGTTCACCCAGTACGCGATACAACACGCCTTCTTGAAACGGCTGTGTAGAGACAACGACCAGGTCGCCATCTGGCTGTGCCCCATCTATGCCCTGAATCATCCACACCTTGCCCCTCACCCGTTCCACGAGCTCACCGGGCGTGCCCCGAAACAGTGCTGTGCCCCGCCACAGCACCGCCATATGGCTACAGCTCTGGCCAATGTCCTCGACAATGTGCGTCGAGAGAATCACGGCGCAGCGCTGCGCGACCTCGGCCAGCAGATTTCGAAAACGGACGCGCTCCTCGGGATCGAGCCCTGCCGTCGGCTCGTC
>JAFGJF010000014.1 GCA_016929205.1 Anaerolineae bacterium | reverse complement strand
GACGCCCTCAGAAGCGCGGTACTGGAACGCCGCGATCGCGTGGACGCCTTTGCCGTATCCAGCTACTTTGGCGTGCGCAACCCGGCGCACGAACTGCGGGCGCGCGACATCATCCAGGAGCTGACGGCATCTCGACAGGCGCAAACCGGCATCTCCTTTCCCATCACCTGCGGGCACGAGCTGACCACGCGGCTCAATGCCGTGCGTCGAGCGACGACGGCGGCCTTGAATGCCCGTTTGATCCCGATGCTGCGCGACCTGATCGCCACGATTCGCCACATCCTCGATCAAACCGACATTGCCGCGCCGCTCATGATCGTCAAGGGGGATGGTTCGTTGGTGCGCGCGGATTGGGCCATGCGCCGCCCCATCGAAACCATCCTCTCGGGACCCGCCGCCAGCATCGTCGGCGCCTGGCACCTGGCCGGGCAGCGAGACGTTTGGGTCGTCGACGTCGGCGGCACGACGACCGATATTGCCGTCCTGCGCGAGGGCCGCCCCAGGCTCAATGCCGAAGGCGCTCAAGTCGGTGGCTGGCGAACGATGATCGAGGCCGCGGACGTTCACACCGTCGGGCTGGGAGGTGACAGCCACGTGCGCCTGGATGGCAACCGTTTTCCCGGCGCCAACCGGCTGACCATTGGCCCAAGGCGCGTGGTGCCGCTCTGCTTGCTCGCCAGCCAGTATCCCCAGGTCGAATCAGAACTCGATCGCCAGGTCCGGCAAAGAACGTCCCAGGAACCGGCAGGATCCTTTGTCCTGGCCCAACGCCCGGCAACCACCGGGCTTTCGGATCAAGAGCGCGCCCTGCTGCACAGCCTGGGTGACACGCCGCGTTCGGTCGCCTCACTTGTCAGGGAAATGGGATACGGCTACCTGGTCCTGCAGCAGATCGCGCACCTGGAGGCGCAGCGCCTGCTCATCCGGTCCTGTTTTACACCGACCGATGCGCTGCACGTCCTCGGACAATTTCAGCAGTGGAATGCGAACGCCTCGCGCCTTGGTGCCACCCTTTTGGCCGCCCAGGTCGGGCTGACCCCGGAAGCGTTCTGCGAACAAGTCGTTGCCGAAATGTCCAACCGCGTCACCACCGAACTGGTGACCAAAGTGTTAAACGACGAGTCCATGCTTCCCAATTGGCCGCAGGAACCTTCGGCGGCCGCGCTGCTGGCCCGGGCAATGGGCAGCATCTCCAATTCCGATCTCGACTGCCGTCTCGCACTTCGCCACCCGCTGGTTGCCGTTGGCGCGCCGGTCCAGGCCTATTTGCCGCGCACGGCGCAGCAACTGCGCACCGGCCTGATCGTGCCCCAGCACGCTGACGTCGCCAATGCCATCGGCGCGGTGGTTGGCAGCGTCGTACAAAGACAGCGCGTGCTCATCCGCCCGATCGAGTTTGGCGACATCTTTCGTGTGCATCTGCCCGATGACGTCCGCGACTTTGGCACGCTGCAAGACGCAGTTGACTATACGAATCGCACTGTGCCGGAGCAGCTTGTCGCCATGGCCCACCGCGCCGGCGCAGAACAAGTCGAGATCAACATGGAGCGCGTCGACCGCACTACACCGCTCAAAGAGGGCTGGGGGCAAGAGATTTACGTCGAAACAGAACTGTTATTCACGGCCGTAGGACGCCCGAGTCTGTTGAAAACCTTATAACACGCGGGGACACAAAAAACACGATGAGCAAACGCCGATCACACCAACCCAATATTCTGTTTCTAATGGCCGATCAGATGCGAGCCGACGTGCTTGATCCCGATCACCCCTGTCTCACACCGAATCTCGATCGTCTTGCCGCACGCGGCGTCCGGTTTTCACGTGCTTTTACACCCAATGCGATCTGCTCGCCCGCGCGTGCCAGCCTGATGACCGGCCTGCTCCCCCACAACCACGGCGTGCTCACCGTCACCCACACGATGGATCGAGATCAACTGCTCCTGCGCACCGGGCACCCACACTGGGCACAAAAACTGCAAGCAGCCGGCTATCGCACCGGCTACTTTGGCAAGTGGCATGTCGAAGAACACCGCCCTTTAAGCGACTTTGGCTGGGAAACCTGTGCCGAGACCGGTCATGGCCCGTTCAACAGCGAACTGGTCGAGCACAAGAAAATGGAATTACAGGGAGAGAACCCGCCAGATCCAACCTTTTTAGTGTCTGCCTATTACGACGGCACAAACGGCTATCATCCCTCCATCTTTTACGGCGTAACAGACGAGCCGCCTGAAACACGGAATATGGGCATCATCACCAGCCTGGCCCTCGACTACCTGGACAAAGTGCTCGAGCAAGATGCGCCATGGTGCTGCTTTGCCAGCGTGCCCGAGCCGCACGATCCCTTTATCTGCGGGCAAAAAGCGTTTGACCTCTACGACGTGGATACGCTGCCCCTCTCGCCAAACGTGCACGACGAGTTGGCCGGACGTCCCGGCATCTATCGCAAAGCATCCCGGATATGGGCCAATCTGACCGATCGCGATCGACGCCGGGCTGCGGCCTGTTATTTTGCCTCGATTACCGAGATCGATGCCCAGTTCGGTCGCATCCTTGACCGAGTCGAGCAAGCCGGGCAGCTTGATGACACGATCGTCGTCTTTACCACCGACCATGGTGAACTGCTCGGGTCGCACGGCCTGTACTGCAAAAACTTTATGGCCGCAGAAGAGATATACAACATTCCCTTGATCGTC
>JAFGJF010000667.1 GCA_016929205.1 Anaerolineae bacterium | reverse complement strand
CAGGGGTTTCCATATCTCAAGCGGCTCTTGCCCTCCGAAAGATGTGTGCTGACTCCCTCGAAAGACGACCTTCAGCAGCAAGCGCTTGCCCGGGACGGCTGTCTCAAACGCCGCGAGAGGTAGCTTCGGTGGGGGGCCAAGGGGAGGCTCGGAAGGAACGGGGCGATAGGTCCAGTACTTCTTCGTGATTTCCCCCAGGCCATCGACAAAGCAGTGCACCAACTGCCACGCTTTGTCGCTCCACGGCAATTCGTCATCGGGCGCTTCCCACACTGCAATCTCGCTGAGTTGCATCTTGACGTTGCTCTTTTCCGCATCCCGGACGACGAAGGTGAAGGGGATCTCTGTTGCGCCAGGTTCCAGCCGCCAGGGAGCGTCGGCCAGCAGTGTTGGGGCAAGCCGCCCGGCACCACGGGCGTAGAGCGGTTTCCCATCCGGCGTCCATGCATCTGCCGTGCGGTCTGCCAGGACGCCTTTCAGGTAGTTTGCGACATAGTCTGCCGCGGTAGGATGTGTTTGTTCTTCCATCGGTATGCCTCCTTATTCACTCAAAAATCCACACAACCGCTGGTGAACCACCAGTTAATAAAAAAATCTCATCAGAGATCACCAACCTCAAAACCGACTAAATTCCCCGAGACATTTCCCGCGGTCTCTTGCACAAATACCTTGCCTGCGCCTACCTCTTTTGCCTGTATTCCAACAACCGTTGCGCCCTTGGCTACATCACCGGCTTTTATCTTCACGTCGACGTCGCCGCCGGTGAGCGATCCTGCCTCAAAACCGGCCACCAGGCCCCCTTCATCAACATTGAGGGTAGTTATATCCGCCTTCGCTTGACCCTCGGACATTTTCTCGACCTCTATACCGGTCACCGTTCCCGCGACAGTGCCAACGCTCAGGTTGACCAGCAGTCGCAGCTTTGCCCGTTCTTCGATTAACACGGGCTCATCGGTGAATTCGGGGAAGACCTTACCGTCACAGTCGCCCATATACAGCACTGGCGTGCCAAAACCACGGCAATCTCCCAATTCAAAGATCGCGATGCGGCCTTTGGTGACTGCCTGATCCACGGGGAAACCCAGGGCCAGCGCTTCGTAAAATGCCTTGGCAAAGGCGATGGCGCTGTTATCAGCGATCACGTATTGCATCCCCACCACCGCACCGAGGCCGCCGTTAATCAAATTCGCGGCCGTACTGCTCCACATTTGAACGTGGTCGCGTTTGGCTGTCAGGCACGCGCCCAAGACAGCAACGCGAACCCCCGCATTGACTAATCGCTCTGCGATCTGTGGTGCATCCAGGAAACTTTGCCCGCCGGCGCCATCATCCAGGATCAACGTGCCGGTTCCGAAGGTTGCGCCTGGCGTATTGCGCTCTATGAACGTGCCATGCCCGGCAAAATGAAACAGATGAACCCGATCCAGACCACCTAGTAGTGTCGCAGCAGTTGCGTTCTCAACGTAGGTGGCCTGAATATGTTCTGCGTTTTTGAGACTGTCCTCTACTATCCCACGTTCCTTTTCCAGGTTAAGCGTGTATGTGGGATCCGCCAAGGCCATTACCATTGGCACTGGATGCGTTGCCGACTTCGTACCTATCTTCGGCGCAGTGGTGTCGAGTTGGCGCGCGATGGATATCTGCGACATCAAACCTAAGATTTCATTCTGCGTTGCCTCGCCCTGTTCCGTGTGAAACAAGGCGAACTCCCAAGGGACAAGTTGTAATTCACGGGCACCCATGGTCAGAACCACACGCAATCGCGAGTCCGTAGCGTGTTTATGTACACTCAAGCTGCTGAGAAATGCATCGCGTAGTGGTCCTGTTGGGAACAGCGCGTCGCCCAATAGCTGCCCGAGGCTGACGACCTGTTTGAGTGTTGGAGGCGCAACGTCCCAGCTTGCTGTGAGCCGTCCCAGCGCGCGCTTATCGTATCCTGTTTCCTGACCTTCCGTTACGCGTCCGGGGACAGACACCCGAAACATCACCATGGGGGTGTTATCCTTGACGCCCTCATGCACATCCGTCATCGTGATGACAAAATCCTCGTGTTGCATCATAACCTCCTAAATCGTTTCTACTCCAATCCGGGTAACGATAGGCCTTCAGCATTGCGTGCCAGGAGGCGTCCTGCGCGAAATCCACTTCGGCATACGCTTTGGCAACGTGACGCGCCTGTTCCTTTTTGGGCGGAATCCAGTATGCGCTCAACCCTCCGATGTGATCGAACCACTCGCCCCGGTGGTCAGAGCGTACAACCAGCTCACTGTCCGTAAAAGACTGAAGCACCTTGCCCACGGCATTTTTGACTGTGTCGATAACACAGTTTTCGGACAAATGACGCGCCATCGAGATGATGTCCCAAAGGTGGTAGCCAAACTTGTTGTTGACCCGCGCTTCATTACAAGTCTCTTCGAAATAGGTAGCGGTTTGGGCTTGCTCCATACATGCCAGCGCCTCTGGCATCGTCTCGATCAGCGCCTGAGAAAGCGTTCGCATTGCCGCCACGAACACGTCTGTCTTGGACAAATCGAGCGCGATCTTGGTGACGTCGCCGCCATTGAACGGCGGCTCGTGATGTGTGTAGTAGGTGATGTATCGCTCCACGATGATGTCTGCCAATACCGGGGCGGTTATATCCGGCGCCAGCTTTAGTTGCTTGAAAATGCTATCGTAAGGCCAACTGTCTAGCGGGACGAGCTCTTCTGAGGCCACCATATAGGCAGCGTCATTGCGCAATTGGTGGGCAATCTCGATCGAGCCCATCAAACACGCATCCATACCGATCAGGTCCAGTTTTTGCCCGACGAACCTGGAGAGTTCTCTAACCACATTGCCAAGTTGCAGAGTGTCCAGCGCGTGCCCTGTCCCATCATCGAACAGGATGGCGCGTTCCGCGGAACTCTCCGGCGCTAACATACCGGCAAGCGATGTACGAAACAAAACACGGCTGCCGGGCACCAAGGCGCGATCTTCATCTGTATCAAGGGCTTCCGGGCCATGGACCTTTTCGGCCACACTGCGGATTTCGTGGGGTTGCCATCCGGCGCCGTGGCTCCACAGGATCAGAGCATAATGTTCGGCGGGATATTTCGCAAACATCCACTTTGCAGTCTCGATCAGGCGGGCCGGGTCGCCGGAGTCAAACTCCGAAAGGTGTTCTTCATATTCCTTGTGACCTGCCAGAGCGGCGGCAAAGCGCGTCGCGCCACTCGCCAGGTCCAACAGCACACCGTGCCGCACATTGGCATCACTGCCCACACCCAGGATTTGATTGGCACTCCTTGTGCCGTAATGGTCAAGATTATTGTGTGCGGCGATATAGGTCAGGGTTGTCCATTTGCCCTTTGTGCCCATCGCTTACCTCGCTCTTATGCCTGGAAGCAGGAGCTTATGCTTCTTCCGCCGGTTTGTCGGGTGTATCAGGCGCATTTTCCTTTTCATCCGGCTTGTTTTTGCCTTCTCCTTCCTCTTTGGCTGGCGGCTCTTTCGGCACGATGCGCTTGCCACGCAAAACTGCGTGTTTGTCAATGAGCTTCTCGATATTGCTGACGAAATCTCCCTCGGCGGTTTTAAGGTCTTGCTGAATTGTTTTGTCATCCAGCATATACATCAGCCGCGCCCAGTAGGTATTGAACGTCACCCCAAGCCAGGTGATAAACTCGAGATTTTCCTCCAGGGCGTGCAGCGGCTGCTGGATGAAAAAAACGATAAAGGTCGCGACGCCTAAACCACTGAACACAGCCGCGACGACCGGTTGATCCCGAGTGAGACCGATCACGGCGGATGTGATAAACAGTCCAATGCCCACGGCGAAGAGGATGGCATATAACCAGACGGTGAGCTGGTAAGGCTTCATAAATGCTCCAAGAGTCCGCTGAAACATCGTTTCGCTGTTCTTGAAGCCGTTCACCATATGCGTGAGCCATGCCGCTTGCAGTTCTTTAGGTGCGTTTTTAAACGTCTCCGGCGTGGTGGGCACAGGCATCTTTGTCCCCTCCTGTGCCTGGGGCTTTGCGTGTGATTCTTCCGGCGCTAATGTCTCGTGCTTGACCACGGGAGGTTTCGGTTCCTCGCTGGTAACATCGCCAATCGTGAAAGGCCGCTGTTTCTCAAAATACGGATTCGAAGCGCCGACCTTGTATAGATTGGGGCTTTGATAAAACGGCATATTGTCGACAATTTTCTTCCAGAACTTGTGGGTATCGCCCCTAAACTTGCCGTTGTTCCAGACGCGCAGGAGGGTGCCGGTGAACTTTCCATTGTTCTCCCCATCATAGGAGAGTTGATTGTCCTGACAGCCGGAGATCAAAATGACGCTGGATTCAACGAAAACCCGATCGCCTAGGGGATGTTGTTTTTGGATGGCGTCGTAGTCGGCTTTGTGGCTGGCATACGTGCCTTTCTGGACGCCGGCTGGCATGACCCGGATTGGGCTTGGCTCGTTGGTCATGATGTCTTGCGCCATCGGGTCTTTCGCCATTGTCCCGCTGTGACAGCTATCGGAGAGCATAAAGATGCGCACCCCTGAGGCGAACTTGCTCCACAATGCGTACAGCTCATCATCCACAAGCTGCCGGTCGAACAGACACCACGTCTCATCCATCTTGTCCTCTTCCTCACTATCCAGGTCGGGAACCTGTCCCCCGTGCCCTGAGTAACTGATGAAGAAAATATCCCCGTTCCGCAGGTTTGTTGCGGCGTCAGCGATAGCGTTAGTGACGCTCTTTGCCGTCGCCGCGTCGTCCAGCAGCAGCAATGTTTTGAAGCCACGCTTTTCAGCAATAGCTTGCATCGTTTTAGCGTCGTTGATGCAGCCTGCAAGTTTGCCATCCCACGGGTTACCGCCTGCATCCCGGTAATGATCGGAGTCAACACGATTCAAACCAATGTGAACAGAAATGCCCTTTGCCATTGCAATCCCTCCTTTAGCTCTGAGATAAGGCCGTTCCAGGAAAATAAACCCGCCAGACTTTGGCGCTAGCGCAGGAACTTTTCTCTAATGTGGCCTGGTTTAAATCCTG
>JAFGJF010000666.1 GCA_016929205.1 Anaerolineae bacterium | reverse complement strand
TCGTCAATTGGAAGCTGACCCTGGTGGTCATCGCCTCCGGCCCCTTTATGGTCCTGCTCTCGCTGGGACTGCGCAAGATGGCGCGCAACGTGACGCTCAAGGACAAGCAGGCGCGGGCGATGGTCAATGCCAACGTCCAGGAATCGGTCAGTGGCATTGCCGTAGCCAAGAGCTTTCGCCAGGAACTGGCCCTCTATGATGAATTTGAAAAGGTCAACCAGCAAACCTATCGCATCGGCCTCAGGCGCGGGATTCTTATGAACAACATCTTTCCCGTGCTCGACATCATGTCTGCACTGGCGACGACGTTGGTCGTTTATGCCGGCGGCACTATCGCTTTTAACGGCGAGATCACAGCCGGTACATGGTACCTGTTTATCCAGGCACTTAACTTGTTTCTGTTCCCGATGACAAGCATCGCCTCCTTTTGGAGCCAGTTCCAGGACGGTCTGTCAGCTTCGGAGCGCGTCTTTGCCCTGATCGACGCCGAGCCGCGCGTGATACAGACCGCAAACGACACGGTTGGCAGACTGAAAGGCGAGATCTCATTTCGCAAGGTGTGCTTTGCCTACAAGCCAGGCGAAAACATTCTCTGCGATTTTTCGCTCGACATCCCCGCAGGCCAGACGTTGGCCTTTGTCGGACACACCGGCGCCGGGAAATCGAGCCTGGCACGCCTCATTGCCCGTTTTTACGAGTTTCAGGATGGCCAACTTGCAATCGACAACAAGAACATCCGCACCTTTAATCTGTCGCAGTATAGACGGCAGATCGGCATCGTGCCTCAATCGCCATTCCTCTTTTCTGGCACATTGCTCGACAACATCCGCTACGGCGTGCCCGACGCCACAGCAGAACAGGTATTGACAGCTGCACAGCGCATCGGCAATGGGGATTGGCTCGATGATCTCCCCAACGGCCTGGATACAGACGTCGGCGAGCGCGGTGCGAGCCTGTCGATGGGGCAGCGGCAGCTTGTGGCCCTGGCCCGAGTGCTGATCCACGATCCGGCGATCCTGGTGCTCGACGAAGCCACAGCCAGCATCGATCCCTTTACCGAAGCCCAGATCCAGGAGGGCCTGGAACTGGTGTTCCGTGACCGCACGTCGATCATTATCGCCCACCGCCTGTCCACGGTCAAACACGCCGATCGCATCATCGTCCTGGAACAGGGGACGATCATTGAAGAAGGCACGCACGATGCGTTGCTGAAACGAGGCGGGCATTATGCAACGCTGTACAACACCTATTTCCGGCACCAAGAACTCGACTACCGGCCAACAATAGAAGATGAGGAAACAGTTGCCGCGCTCGTAGCGGATGACTGATATTCGGCCATCCCAAGCACAGACATCGTCGTACTGATAGCCGACGCATTACCATTGGGAGGAACGATGGACCAAGAAACCAGCACCAACATTTTGATCGTCGACGACACGCCAGACAACCTGCGCCTGCTTACCCAGATGCTGGCCAAACAGTACAAGATACGTGCTGTGACCAACGGACCGCGGGCGATCGAATCTGCAAAAGCCAATCCTCCCGATCTGATCCTGCTCGACGTCATGATGCCTCAGATGACCGGCTACCAGGTTTGTGAAAACCTCAAAGCCGACGCCAAGACGCGCGACATCCCTGTTATCTTTATCAGCGCCCTGGGTGACGCAAGAGCCAAAGTCAAGGCCTTTGCCGCCGGCGGTGTGGATTACGTGACCAAGCCGCTCGAAATACGGGAAATCTCGGCGCGTGTGCAAACCCATCTCGCCCTGCGAAATCTGTACAAAGGGCTCCAAGAGAAAAATGCCCAGCTCGAACACGAGGTCAACGTTCGCCAGGCGGCCGAAGAACAGCTACGTCTCTATGCTGATCAACTAAAGCTTTTGCACGAGATCGACCAATCCATTCTGGCTGCCCAGTCGCCCGAGTCGATCGCCGTCGCTGCGATTGGTCGCATTCGACGCTTGATGTCGTGCCAGCGCGTGACGGTCATTGAAATCACCGAGAGCGGACAACTCAAAGAACTGGCTGCAGAAGCCAGTCGCCCGTTCAAACTCCGATCGGACATTGACATTTATCGCCCAGCGTTCGAAGGGCATCTGCTCAAAAACGGCAGGGTGCAGGGTGTCGCCGATCTTGGCGCATTTCCGCAGCGCACTGCGATGCAAGATACACTATACGAAGAAGGTGTGCGTTCCTATATGATCGTCCCCTTGCGCGCACGGGACGAACTGATCGGGTCTCTGCACCTGGAAGTCGATCAGGCCAACGCCTTTGATGCACAACACATCAATGCCGCTATGGAAATCGCAGCCCTGCTGGCTATGGCGATCCAGCAGACGCGATTGTACGCTGCCCTCCACCAGCGCACGCTGGAACTCGAAGCACGCAACGCCGAGCTGGATGCCTTTGCCCACACCGTTGCCCACGACCTCAAAAACCCGCTGACGTCATTGATTGGCTTTAGCGAGATGCTTGGAAGCCGTTTCTTCAAGATCCCACAAGAAAGGCTGGAATACAACTTGCAGCTCATCAATCAAAGCGCGCACAAAATGAACAGCATCATCAACGAACTGCTGCTCTTGTCCAGCGTCCGTGGGATCGAAAGCGTTCAAACACAGCCCCTGGATATGAGCGATTTGATCGACCAAGTGCGTATGCGAATCGCGCATCTGATCGACGAATACGAGCCAGAAATTGTCTTACCTTCAAGTTGGCCGGAAGCCTGGGGATACGGCCCGTGGATAGAAGAAGTGTGGGCCAACTATTTCAGCAACGCACTCAAGTACGGCGGGCAACCGCCTCGCGTCGAGTTTGGCGCAACGCCGCTGGCTCCTGGCAAAGTCAAGTTCTGGGTGCGCGACAACGGCAACGGTCTCGCGCCGGAACAGCAGGCGCAACTCTTTACGCCCTTTGAGCGACTGCACGAGGCGCGTGCCCAGGGACACGGGTTGGGACTGTCGATTGTGCAGCGCATTGTGGAAAAACTGGGCGGCGAGGTGGGCGTAGAAAGTCGCAATATAGAAGGTGAAGGATGCACCTTTTACTTTACGCTGCCAGACAGCCCGGGGGACAAGATAGGAGAAGCGTGATGACAGTAGCGGATGAAAACTCGACAAGCATCTTGATTGTCGATGACACGCCGGCCAATCTTCGGCTGTTGTCGCAAATGCTGGCAAACGAAGGATATCGGGTGCGCGCGGTAACAAAT
>JAFGJF010000665.1 GCA_016929205.1 Anaerolineae bacterium | reverse complement strand
GACGCTCGAACCCACGATGACCGTAGAACCCACGGTGACCGTAGAACCCACGGTGACTGTAGAGCCCACGGTGACCGTTGAACCCACGGTGACCGTTGAATCGACTGTGGAGCCAACGGCAACGACCGAACCAGGGACGACGCCGACCGAGGTTGCTGCGACGCAGACGCCGGTGCCCACCGTAGAGAATACGCCGACCGAGGTTTCTGAGACGCCAACGCCGGTACCCACCGTGGAGAATACGCCGACGGCGACGTTAACACCCCTACCAACGGCGACCGCCACGACGCCATAGATCACGTTTTGGCTCGGGCGTTTTTGGAGCTCAGGTTTTGGCCGGTTTTCGCTCGTATACGATGCACAATGTCCGGCCAAAGCCTCGAGTCCAGTTCCGATCAGGATAAATGTTTTGCCCCGGGTTTGGGCCAGAATTTCACACGCGCGCGCTGGTTTTTCCAGGCGCGCGTTTTGTGGTACACTAGACTCTATTCCCCATCTCAATTCAAGGAGTCCTTATGGCAACGATCGAACTCGCTTTCAAACCACACGTCACGGCGCAGGTCACCATTGACGACCGCAACCTGCTCTTTTACGCCACCCATCGCAAGCCCGCCGCCATTCCCGATCCGGCGCAGGTGATCGCCGGTGCGCTGCAAAATCCGATCGGCACCAGCAGGCTCGACGCGCTGCTCTCGCCGCACGACCGGGTGGTGATCGTGGTCGATGACGTGACCCGCCCGACCCCGGCTGCCAGCATTTTGCCCTTTATCCTCGACCAGATCGCGCGCGCCGGCATCCCCGATGAGGCCGTTCTCTTTTTTATGGGCCTGGGCACCCACCGGCCGATGACCGGGCACGAACTGCGCGCCAAGCTGGGCGATGACGTGCTGGCCCGGTTCAAGATCGTCAACCGCGAGTATCGCGACGGCGACTTTGTCGACCTGGGCCGGACCGAGAGCGGCACGCCGGTCGAGATCGATCGCCAGATCCTCGATGCCGATTTCAAAATCACGATCGGCAACGTCGTGCCGCACGCCACTGCCGGGTGGGGCGGCGGCTCCAAGATGATTTTGCCCGGCGTGTGCAGCAGCAACACCTCCGATCGGATGCACCTGATGGCCTGCGTCTCGCAGCCGGTGATGGAGGTGCTTGGCGTTCGGGACAACAAGGCTCGCGCAGAGATGGATGCCGTCGCCGCCAAGGTTGGCCTGGATTTTATCGTCAACACCGTGCTCGACGAGGACAAGAACATTCTAGGACTGTTTGCCGGGCATTTTGTCGACGCCCACCGCGCGGCATGTGAGATGGCGGAAGAGGTGATGGTCGTTCCTATCCCCGCCCTGGCCGATATTCTCATTGCCTCTGCCAATCCCTGCCACGTCGACTATTGGCAGGGGATCAAGGGTTTCGCTTACGGTCAAAAGGCGGTCCGGGAAGGCGGGGTGTTTATCTTGCTGCTCGACGGCGCAGAAGGATTGTGCGGCGATGCGCCGTCGCACGAAGAGACGGTGCGCAAATATCTATCCTGGTCGTTCGAGGCGCAAAAAGCCGCTGTCGAGCGGGGTGAGGTACACGATCTGGTTGGCCTGAACGTGCCCATGTACCATGCCATGCTCCGCCATCGCGTCGCGCGCACGATCTGCGTGACCAACCACATGGCCCGGTCCGACCTCGACGCCCTGGGGTTCGAGGCCGCGCCGAGTGTCCAGGCCGCGCTGGCACGCGCTTACGAGATCGCAGGCTCTGACGCCAGGGTGGGCGTGATTCCCTTTGGTGGTGAGACGCTGACCCGGGTTGCGCCGGATCGGGTCTGAGGGAAGGATGCGTCAAACGTCAAGGGCATCTGAGGTTTGCATGTACATCTGGAAAGGATGGATCGAATGAAAAATGTCATTTTGTTGATCACCGATACCTACCGTTTCGATAACCTGGGGCAGCGGGCGGCGCGCACCTCCTACGTGCGGCGTCCCGTGCGCACTCCCGAGCTCGATCGTTTTGCTGCCGGGCGCGCGACCGAGATCACGGGCTTTTATACCGGCAGTTTCCCCACCATTCCCCACCGCACGGATGTGGCGACGGGGGTATTGGGTTGGCCGCACTATGGCTGGCAGCCGATCGACGTCAGCGGTCCCAACCACGTTGCCGGGCTGCTGCGCCAGCGGGGCTATGCCACGCAGCTCATCTGCGACTGCCCGCATCTGTTCAACAGCCGTTTCCAGCACGCCTTTGACGCCGCGTACCAGAACAGGGGACAGGAGGGGGACAAGTTTCTGCTCCATCTCAACGATCCGATCCGGCCGGTCGTGCCCTCGGCCAAGACCCGGCTGCGGCCCATGTTTCTCGACCATCCTTTGGCCGACGTCCATCGCTGGATGAATCGTTATCCACGTTACGAGGACGAAACCTTTCCCGCCAAAACCGGACAGATGGCGGTTCGCTGGCTGGAAGAGAATGGCGAGTACAATCCCTTTTTCCTGTGGGTCGATTTCTTTGATCCCCACGAGCCTTGGGATGCGCCCGAGTACCTGGTGCGCCGCTACGATCCCGATTACGACGGCACGCCGATGCTCCATCCCAACTATGGCCCCGCTTCCGCCTATACCGGGCCTGAATTGCTCAACCTGTGGGCTCACTATGCCGCCGAAGCGGAACTGATCGACCGCTGGTTGGGACGCATCTTGCAGAAACTGGACGATCTAGAATTGTGGGACGACACAATCGTTGCCATCACCAGCGATCACGGTATGTCGATCGGCGAACACGCCCGCACCGGCAAATCCAACATCAGCGATGCAGACGGACGATACTGGCCGATCTATCCCGAAATCGGCCATGTGCCGTTTTTGATCGCCGGCGGCGGCGTGCCGTGCGGGCAGCGTCTGGACCTCCTGGCCCAGCCGGTGGACATTTTGCCCACCCTGTGCGAACTGGTTGGCGTCGAGATCGAGGCGGAGAAACCGGTCGAAGGCCGGTCCTTTGCCGGCGCCGTGCTCAAAGGCGAGGGCAAACACCGCGATTTTGTCGTCAGCGGCTGCCACGTCCGGGTGCAGGGCGAAACCCCGCCGCGCGAGGCGACCACGCCTTTCCTGGTGACGGACAGGTGGGGCTATGCCCCGGTCGGTGCCCATGGCCGCCCCGAATTGTACGATCTGGACGCCGACCCGCAGGCCGAACAGGACGTCGCTGCCGACCACGCTCCGGTCGTCGCCGATCTACACGACCTCTTTATGCAGCACCTGGCCGATCACGCCGCGCCCAAGGCCTTTCGCGCCCTATGGCAGGACGTGCCCGGGCAGCAGCCGGGCCGGGGCAAATGGGCAATCGACTATGACTAAACGATACGGTAGGATTGGCTGGCTGCGCATAGGGCGCATCTACCGGCGTCAAGGCGGGCCGGCATAACACTTGATGTAGCACGTCGTTTCAAATTCACCCTTGACAGCCTCTTGGCCTTTGTGGTATAGTATAATCCACAGCGTCATATACCATTTATCGGCTGCGAAAGAGAACAGTAAAAAGGTCGCCGAGGTCCAGAGAGCTGCGGGTGCTGCGACGCAGTCCTTGACCCTTTTGAAAGACACTCTGGAGCCGCAAAACCAAAATTGCGCAATGCTACTGCGCCAGTAGGTTTTGCCGGGCGCTCCCGTTACAGGGCCGGGGTTGTTGGACCCCTCAAGGCCGTTCGTTGCAAAACGACGGTAAAGCAAGGTGGCACCACGAAAGCCTCCCTCGTCCTTGCGGCGGGGGAGGCTTTTTGATCTATACCGGTTAGAAACCTGGTTTTTCACGAAAACCAGGTTTCTGACCATCCCGGAAGGAGGGTGCCACATGGGCGCGGCTGTAAAAAGAATCCGTACCACAGAAGCAAATGCATACGTTGGCCGGAGGGTCAGGATGGCTGGCTGGCTGCACCGCCTGCGACGGCTGGGTGGGATCAGCTTTTTGATCCTGCGCGATGGCTACGGCTTGTTCCAGGCCGTGATCGAGGATGCCGGCGAGGGCGCTGCTGCGCTGGATAGACTGGGCGACGCCATGGCCGAATCGGTGATCGCGATCGAGGGACAGATCGTCGTCGAGCCGCAGGCACCCGGCGGGCTGGAAATGCACGACTGCCGGGTTGAGGTGATCACACCCGTGGCCGAGACGCTGCCTTTCGAGATCAACAAGAAGCAGATCACAGCGGGGCTGGACGTGTTTCTCGATCACGCTCCATTCGGGCTGCGCCACCCGCACAAGCAGGCCACGTTCCGCCTCTTTGGCGGGCTGCTCGCCGGGTTCAGGGAATACCTGGTGGGAGAAGGGTTTGCCGAGATCCAGACGCCCAAGCTGGTCGGTACGGCGACCGAGGGCGGGGCGAACATCTTTCCGGTGCGCTACTTTGAGCAAGAGGCCTACCTGGCTCAAAGCCCGCAGTTGTACAAGCAGATCATGGTCGGCGTCCTGGAGCGGGTTTTTGAGGTCGGGCCTGTCTTTCGCGCCGAGCCGCACAGCACAACCAGGCACATCAACAGTTATACCAGCCTGGACGTCGAGATGGGTTTTATTGCCGATCATAGCGACGTGATGGCGATCTTGACCGGTGTGGTGCGGCACATGTTCGGCACGCTCCAGGAGCGATACGCGCGCGAGCTGGAGCTGCTCGACGTGCAGCTCCCGGTTGTGGGCGAGCGCATCCCCTCGATCCGTTTTCGCGATGCGCAGCAGCTCATCCTCGATCGCTGGGCGGGGACTGTGGCGATAGAGGACATCGCAGGCGAGGACGACCTGACGCCGCAGCACGAGCGCTGGCTGTGCGAGTGGGCGCAGGAGGAACGGGGATCGGAGCTGTTGTTCGTGACCCATTACCCGGTCAGCAAGCGCCCCTTTTACACCATGCCCGCGCCGGGCGATCCGGAGCACACCAACAGCTTTGACCTGCTGTTCCGGGGCACCGAGATCGTCACCGGCGGGCAGCGCGTGCACAATTATGCCCAGTTGCGCGCGCACATGGATCGCCGGGGGTTAGGCACGGCAGGGTTTGAGGGCTACCTGCAGGCCTTTCGTTACGGCATGCCACCCCACGGCG
>JAFGJF010000101.1 GCA_016929205.1 Anaerolineae bacterium | reverse complement strand
TGGCTGCGGCCATCGCCTCCGGCTGCTGCCGGGCCACATCCTCCAATCCAACCTGTCCCACGATCAGCTCGTCGTCGTCAATGGCGATCGTGATCTCGCGCAGCACGTGAGCCAGCCCGCGCGCATAACGCAAGGCGACCGGCTCGCCTTCGGATTGCAAAAACGCCTGCCACAGCAAGATCGCGCGCTCGTCGGCGCCCGTTGGATACCAGGTTCGCTCTTGTCCGGTTGGCGCCCAGCGGGCCAGCATTCGTTCGATGCGCGGTGGAACTGTGTCAACGCCAACTGCCAGAGGATCGGTTCCGCCCATGCTTGCCTCCTCGATCGTGCCTTGGCCTCCATGGATTACTTGAGACAATGGCAAAGCCTTTCAAACGGACTTGTACCTAAACCAATGGACTCGTTGCGGCTAGATGTACTAGGTTGGTAGCAGCTTGCCCGGTTTTGCCGCCTGAGCCGTTTTGTGGAAATGCAGTATGCTCGCTTCCTCGACGTAGGTGATGTCCAGCCGCCAGCCGGCGTGTGTAGCCCTGTCATGCCAAATGCTTTCGAACAACAGACGATAGTCCAGCCAACTGATCTGTGTCGTCAGGGGACCTGCCGCTCGATAGAGTTTAAAATAGATCGTCTCTAGCTTGATCAACGCGTCCCGATCGGCCAGCCGGATCAGGGTGACGCGGTTGCCTCTCAGATTTGCCTGTTCCCAACAGGCGTAGAGGACAAACGCCCTCGACGTATCCACAAAGGGCAGCCAGGTTGCAGCGGCGAGCACGTAACCAGCCCCATCCTGAAACCAGTTAAAAGCGAACGATCTGCCTTTTTCTTCGACCAGCAGGCCGAACAAGCGCACCTGCTCGGTGATGCGCAATTCTTCGCGGATCCATGCCTTTCGAAATTCGGGGATGTCGGGAAAGGTTGAGGCTGGCAGGGCGCCTAATTGGTCGAGTCGGATGACGATGCTTTCCATGTGCTGAAAGTACCATTGACCGCCGTCGATAAGGAACGAAAAGCAAAAGGTCTGCTGTTGGCCGTTAAAAGTGAGGGGCAGCATGAAATGCAACTGGCTATCAAGCTGATAGACTTCCGGCACCGCCTGCCATTCCGTCCAATCTGCTTTGTGCCGCATCACCAGCAGCAGTTGATGCAGAGATCCTTGAAGAGGTTCGTGATAAGGCCGGATGCGGTCTGCGGCAAGCGAGCCTTCTTTCAAAAGAGTAACAAATTCTCTCCAGACCTGGGTGTACATGGTTATTCTGACTCTAGGGGGTTGAACGGCTCTCCCGCACAACGCGCTTCATCGAAATAGACCTCGTCTTTGAACTCGGTTTCCCACAACACCGGCGTTTGCTCAAACACTGCCGAACTCAGGTCAACGATGCCATCGAATATGGCTTCCCCAAACCCCGAACTGGCCATAAACTGAGCCGCTTCAAAGACTGCGTCGCCGGAAAACTGGGCGCCATCAAAGTCGGCGTGTTCCTCGAACACGGCCGAGCCAAAAAGGCCGTCCGCGAATTGAACACCGTAAAAACATGCCGGCTCCAGGAACTCGGCTCCCTCGAAATTGGCCGTCTGCAAGAACTGCGCTGCTGCAAACCACGCTTCTCCGGAAAACCGCGTGCCCTGAAAATCGGCCCCGCGCAAGAATTGTGCGTTGCCAAAATCAGCTCGCTGGAAAAACTGTGCGCCTCTGAAATCGGCCTTTTCGGAAAATGTGGTATCCTCGAACGTCGTCTCTTGGTCAAACCGCGCGCCTTCAAACACGACCTGTTCGACAAACACGGCTTGCCGGAAATCGAGCGTTTTTCTGAATTCACAATCGGCAAAGCTCGCCGATTTTTCAAATTGGATCGAGGCTTCTTGGCCTTCATTGTACGCAAGCACTCTGCCGAAAAACACACAGTTGGTAAAGGTGATGGAAGGATGGATGGAATGCGTGCCATCCAATGAATCCGGCGTGCAGGCGGCAATGAAATCCAGATCGCCCGTGATCGCGGCATCTTGATAGAGGATAGGTGCACCGTCACCACATTGGGCGATAATCTCTGTCGCTGCAATGCTTGTTTTTCCGGACATTTTTCCTCGCTTTCGTCGCTTGCGCACGTGTCGAGGTGGTGTATTTAGCCACAAAATAGATAGGGCAGCACGCATCCCGAAATAAACTTGCCGGACTCGGAACACAGAAAAGAAACCCCTTCGGCGATGTCCTGGGGCGAGACGTTCGCCCGCTGCTGCCAGGCTGCGCCGTGGTCGCACTGTTCGATGGCCGTCTCGAATTGACCGATCGCCGACACAGGCCCGGGCGCGATGACGTTCATCGTCACCCCGCCGGGCCAGACCTGCTCGTAGGCCAGGAGCATGGCCTGCAAACGCGCCGCTTTGCCCAGGTTGTAGGCATAGGCGGGGGACAGCTTGGCCGGGTGCATGGCGATGGCGATAAACCTGCCCCAGTTTCGCTCAACCATCCCGGGCAGAAGCAAGGGCATCAGGTACATAATCGGGGCCGTCTCTCTGTGCAGATCCTCGAGTGCGCCGCCAGGATCGAGGCGATCGACCGGTTCCGGATGCCAGCCGCCGCCGGGGCCAACGACGCAGATGTCAACCTGGCCAAAGTGCTCGATTGCCGCCTCGACCAGCTGTTTACATCCGCCAGCAGTAAAGATATCCGCCTGGACAGCGAGGGCCGGTGTCCCTTGCTGCTCAATGTGCTCGACAATCGTGTTTGCACTGTCCTGGCTGGTGAGATAGTTGACGACGATTCTCGCTCCTTCCCGGGCCAAGGTCAGGGCAATACTGCGTCCCATCCCGCTGCCAGCAGCGCCGGTGACAATAGCAACCTTGTCTTTACAGTTCATCGGTATTCTTGTATCCTTTCCCCTTCAGGTCATTCCCCCGTCCACAATAATAGACTGTCCCGTAATATACGAGGCAGTACAGATTTGATGGAAATGCGTTTGTGTCAGTGCTCGCTGCGGGCCTGGTTTCAAGCATAACACAAAAGATCGTGGCTGTCAAAATACTTTAACTCCACCTTGCCTGCCGGGTTCAGTGATGTTATAATGACCTTACCTGACAATTCATTCACCATTGGAGGTGCAAGATGGCGTTTCCGCATGCGTTTTATCGTTGGCGGCCTCACCCCTGGCACGGACTTGAAGTGGGCAAGGAGCCTCCCTGTCTTGTGCATGCCTACATCGAGATCACGCCGTTTGACCTGGTCAAGTATGAGGTCGACAAAGGCACCGGTTATCTGCGCGTCGACCGGCCGCAGCGGACTTCGTCCCAACCACCGGCGCTCTATGGCTTTATCCCACGTACATATTGCGGCTCACGCGTCGGCGCGCTTTGCCCGGGCAGTGATCGCGGTGACGGCGACCCGCTCGATATCTGCGTGATCAGCGAAAGGCCGATCTCCAAATCGGAGGTCATCCTCGATGCCAAGGTGGTTGGCGGGATCCAGATGATCGACCACGGCGAAGCGGACGACAAAATCATCGCCGTGCTGGAAAACGACGGGTTTTGGGGCGATATCGCCGATGCTTCTGAACTGCCCCACGTCCTGGTCGAACGGCTGCGCCACTATTTTGGGACGTATAAACTCGTGCACAGCCAAGAACCACAATTTTCGATCGAGCGAGCCTACGGCTGCGACCATGCCTGCCGGGTGGTCGAGGCTGCCATCGCAGATTACGACGAGACCTTTGGCGCGGGGTGACGAGAAAATGAGTGTATCGTGAATTTCCTCTTTCCCGCTCTCTTGGTAGACTTGGACTATGGCTCTTTGCCAACCTTGTGCATTTCCAGGATCAACCGTCCATCCGGCAGCACGTCTCCCGCCGCCGTCACGACCGGCAGGCGCACGAAATCGCCCGGCGTGTACCATCCCACCGCCAGGGCATACTCGCCCGCCGGCACATCTGCCAACGGGAGCACAACCTGATCACCGATCACTTCGCCTTCACGCCACCAGCTCGTCGGGTACAGCCCGTTAAGCGGGCGCACGTCGGCCTGTGAGACGATCACCTCCGTTTCCGGATCGTAGAGATGGACAAACACCACATAGTCGGCCTCTGCTCGGCGCCGCGCCTGCCAGTGCAGCAGCAGCCGCAGCGCGTCGCTATCCTGCGCCAGATCGACTCCCAGCAGTGTGATCTGATCGCCAAATACGGCCCCGACGGTGTGTTCCATCTCGGGCGCGCTGTAACGGTGTTCTCGTTCCGCCAGCGGCACGACCGCCGATCCCGCCGCCGGGAAACCGGGCAGCGAACGGTCATAGAGCACCACGACCAAGGCCGCTGCGTCCCCGCCGTCGACGCCCTCCGGAACCGGCAGACGCAGGCGATCGCTCACCCACTCGCCCGCCGGCCACGCCGTCGTCGGCCAGAATCCATACCCCGGCCCGGCTTCGAAATCACGCTGCGCGCCCGGGATGGGTTTTCCATCGGCCGACAGGAAACGCAGCGAACAGGTGTAATTGATCGGGATCGGCCGCAGCGCCTGCCAGGTCAGCTTGACGTCCCAATGCCGCTCACTCACACTGACCTGCACGTCGCCTATCACAATGCGCTCGCCAAAACGGGCCAGAATGGGATCGGCCGCCTGCGCCGGGCGGGGATTGTCGACCCAGACCGGGCGCAAATAGGTCGTGCCCAACGTCTTGCCCTGTGCACTCTGCGCCTGGATCGCCTGCTGCCCGTCGAAAACGCGCAGGGCGAGCATGTACATCCCGCTGGCGGCGTCCTCCGGCACGACCAGGCTGTGTACGGTCTGTTCAGCGTCGATGGGTGCCTCGGCAGCGACCAAGGGAAGAGGCGCGGGCGAAAACCCATTATGCGCGTCCGCCGGCGTGACCAGTTGCAGGACCGCAAGATGATCGGAGGATGCCCGCGACCACATCGAGGTCACGGACAGGGTCTCGCCGCCGCGCACCGTCTCGGCGCTGTACTCATATCGCGCCAGCGCCACCTCACCAAAATCGATCCCCTGCGGATTACGATGCAAAAACGGCATACGGTCAAAGTCCATACTCAAAGCGTCGCCCGATTCCGGCCAGCGGGGCATCGACAACAGCCACCCTGACGACAGCAGCCCCGCCAACACAAGCGCACAAAGGACGAACGCCGTTCCCGCACGCCGCCACCCGAGATCCCTCGGCCGCTTGATCGCGGGCCAGTTCAAGGCAGCGGCGGCGACAAGCGCGCTCAGGGAAAGCAGATCGGCGAGCCAGCACACCGGCGTCCGTCCGAAACGCAAAACGACCTCGTGTTCGCCTTCCGGCAGGGTCATCACAATCAGGCCGCTGTTTGGTTGGGCCTCAACCGGCGCCGCTTTGCCGTCCACCCGGGCCCGCCATCCCGGAAAATAGAGCGTGTAAAAGAGCAGTCGAGATTGCTCCCCCTCGACCTCGATCTGCCAGCGCTCCGAGCGCGCATCGTGCGCCAGCAGCGCCGCCTGCACAACCCGACCTGACAGTGCCACGGGCGGCGACTTGGCACCGCGGTTTAGCGACGCGGCGGAAGCATACAGTCGCGGTTCGACCGCCACCGGCAGATACTCGCCGCGAATCGTGGTGCCAACGTTGGTTGTGAACGACTCGAACAAAGCCAGCCGCTCGGCAGTCACATCCGCCTCCTGGATCGGCAAATACTCGGGACGCAGGCCGCCGACCGCAGCCGCAATCAGCACAAGCGCGCACCCCACGGCCCACCACCACCCCTTTTGCGTCCAGCGATCCAGCCGCTGGACGGCCTCGCCGAGGATCAGCGCCCCGAAAAAAGCCTGCACCGACAGAAAACGCCAGGGGAACTGGACGATCGGCAGCACGGGCAGGTGCTTCCACAACAGGCCAGAAGCCCGCGTCATCAACAGCGTGCTCACCACCAAGCCGCTCGCCCAAAAGAGAAAAGGCCAGGGCGGGTGGCGTTCGCGCCACAGCCAGTAGGCCACGACGACGAGCAGGCCGATCGCGATCGAGGCCGCCTGGGCCAGGCCCATCGTAAAGGGAGAGGACCCCGGCGCGACTTCATAGTTGAACAACAGCCTGGGCTGCACCAGATCCACCCCGCGCAAATGCCCTTCATAGCTGAAATAGCCGCTGGTCTGGATGTCATGCACGCTCATACGCACCGCCGGCAGATCGGCAGCCGCCACCAACCACAGAGAGGCGGACAAGACCAGGCCCAAGATGCCGCCAGCCAGCATCCGCCAGAACGTACGCCGCTTGACCGTCCGGGCGGCAGCCGGTTCACGCGATGTGTCCGGCCTGGCGACCAACAAGAACAGGGCATAAGCGGCGACAAATGGCGAAAACATGATCGCCGCGAGGTTGTGTGTCAGGATCAACCCACCATAGCTCAGTCCCAGCCAGGCGACATTGGGCCGCGATGGATTCTCTCGCAGGCGCAGCAAGGCCCAAAACACGAGCGGATAAAAGACAAAAGCGTAAAATTCGGAGAGCGAATCGCCGCGCACATAGACGTTGACCAGGTGAAAAGGCGCGCACGTATAGGCGATGGCCGCCACCGCCGCCGCAGCAGGATGAGCGAACAACCGCCGGGCCAGCAGCATCATTGCCAGCGCGGCGAGCACAAACCCGATCGCCTGGGTCAACTGGATCGAGGTGATCGGCCCCAGCCCCAAAAAGCGGAATAGAGCGGCAAGGTAATAGGGCAAGGCCGCGTAGAAAGTGAAAAAGGGATAGCCCAGCCCGTACGCGGCGTCGGGCATCCAGCGCACGGGAAAGGCACCGGCTCGCAGCCCGGCGACCAGTTGTTCGAGGCGAACGTACAGGAACGGGCTGTCGCCCCCGCCGCGCGTGTTGACCGGACCGGGACCGGCGAAAAGAGGAACCATAACCAGGATAAGACAAAGGAGCGCCAAAGAAACACCTTTGACGCTCCCATTTCGCAGCATTTGCATACGCTTTCTTTTATGAACAGCGTTCGAGTTGATCGTATACGGGTTTACCCGCGCCGCGAGGCGTTAAACGCGACGAGAATGCCTATGGCCAGCACAATGACCAGGATCCCGCTGTAATCGTACACGGCATTGCCAATCGTCGACAGCAGCGCAACCGGTGTGGGGCTGGGCTGTGGTGTCGGCGTCGGCGTCGGCGTCGGTTGTCCTTCTGTTTGGTCGCCGAACTCGAGATTGATGATCGCCCCGTTCTGCAGTGAAATGCCCCAACTGTCGTACGTCGTCGAGGTATAACCCGGCGGGTTCATCTCGGAGACAAAGTACACCGTCGGATCGAGTTCGCGAAAGCAGTACGGTTCGTTGAGCCCATTCGTCGAATAGGTGCCCACCACGTGATGTGCATCCGACAGGGTGAACACACCATATGGCAGCAACGGCTCGCCCGGATCGCGGAAGCGGTTTCCATTGCGGTCGTCATACGCCAGCACGCAGATCGAGCCAGCAATCGGGGTCGGCGTCATAGTCGGCGTTGGGGTCACCGTCGGCGTCGGCGTGTTGACCGGCGTCGAGGTTGGCGTGGACGTCGGTGTGGACGTCGGCGTCGGCGTCGGCGTGATCGTCGGCGG
>JAFGJF010000664.1 GCA_016929205.1 Anaerolineae bacterium | reverse complement strand
GGGGATGACGCCGGGCCGGCATGGCGTTTACACGTTTTTGCAGCGAAAACCCGACAGCTATGACTGGGTGCCGTTCAATTCGACGTTTCGCCGGGTGCCGCATCTTGGCAAGATTCTCAACCAGCATGGCAAGCAGGTCGCGTTGGTCAATGTGCCGACAACCTATCCACCTCAACCAATAGATGGGTTGATGGTGACTGGCCTGGCGACTCCGGGGCGCAACAACCAGTTTACCTATCCCCCCACATTGGCCGAGGAACTCATTGACCGCTTTGATTACGAGATCGAACGGAGCGAGAAATACGATCCCGGGCTTGAGGACAGCTTTATCGCCGCAGTCGACCGCGTGGAAGACAAGCGGCTGAAAGCAACTTTGTGGTTGATGGATCAGGTCGATTGGTCTCTGTTCACTGTTGTCTTTCGCGGCACGGACGTGTTGGGGCACGCGATGTGGCGACATATGGACTCTCAACATCCGGCCCACGAACCCAAGTTGTTCGATCGCTATGGAAAGGCCTTGCTTGCGCACTATAAAAAGATGGATCAGGCCATTGCGCAGATTCTGGCCAAGCTCGATCAAGACCGTGAGGCAGACACGCTTCTGATGCTGGTTTCCGATCACGGCTTTGGCCCAATATACCGAGATGTATATACGGATAACGTATTGGCACAAAGTGGCTTGCTGCATATCAAGCAAACACGCGCAGCCAAGTTCCGATCTGCGATGGTCAAACTGGGAATATCGCCGCGCAATATCCTGCGCTTGCTCGGTGCTTTGCGGCTGCGTAACTTGACCCGCAAGCTGATTCCACAAAAGGCACGCCTAGCGGTCAATATGGGTATGTTGATGATGAATCACATCGATTGGTCGCGCACCAAAGCTTATCCCATAGGCGGCGGCTCGCAAATTGCGATCAACCTGGCGGGACGGGAACCCGAAGGGATTGTCCAACCCGGGACAGAATATGATCAAACGTGTGCCCAAATCCAGTCCGCATTCCGCCAACTGCGTGATCCGTCCACTGGTGAGCCGGTCGTAGAGCGCGTGTGGCACAAGGACGAGATCTATGGCGATCAGGTCGCAGAGCTACCCCCCGAAGTACCTGATTTGTACATCGAGTGGGTGGGAGACCGGTATTCTGATGTTGGCGGCGTTGGCTATAGCAGCGGCACGCTCTCGGAGCCGGTGCGAGGGCGATCTGGCGGGCATACGATGCGCGGTTTGTTCCTGGCCTATGGCGAGAATATCAAAAAGGGACATCACATAGACGGCGCGGGGTTGGTCGACATAGCACCGACAATACTGAACGTGCTGGGTGTACCCGTGCCTCGGGCAATGGATGGGCACGTTTTGACAGATATGTTCCAGGATGGAAATGAGCGCGTCATCGAGTATCAGGACGGTGAGGCGAGTTCTGCGGAAGAGCCGGCGCATCAGTTCACAGAGGAAGAACAACAGGCGATTGAAGAACGTTTGCGCGGTCTGGGCTACATATAGCATCGTTCTGGCGAGAGGTTTTGGTGAGTGATGTCTGTGAAACGGAACGTTTCGCACGCGATGACAACTAGAATAAGCGCCGTCGATACAGAAGTTCGGGCCGATCCACAGCACCTGGAAACATCCGTGAACCGGGATCAGATCGCCTTTTGGCTCGGCATTTTGATGCTGCTCATATTGCCGATTGAGCGGGTGATCCTTCCTTCCGGGTTACGGGTGGTGGACTTTGTATTGATCCTGCTGAGTATATACAGCGTTATCAAGGCCTGGCGCGTGCGGCAGCGGTTTGTGTTTCCTTTATTCATGCCCATTTGGCTGATCCTGTTGTCCAGTTCGCTTGCAACGTTGAGCGGGATTGCGGTTGGAGATAGCATCATTGCCATCGTGCAAGAGATTTACCTGTTTGTCTGGTTTGTGTGCGTAACAAATGCGCTGTGCGTCTTTTCATTGCCCGATCTGGATCGGTTGATGAAAGTTTGGAGCGTGGTGGCTTGTGCAGAGGCGGTAACGACGGTGATGGGCATGCTGCGTATTGGCCCCAGCATGTTCTATACGCTGCCCTATCGCGATCGTTATCTCCGAGAAGGACTTGTTCGAGCCGTAGGCACGTATGTAAACCCTAACGCCGTCGCTGTGTATCTTTCCGTCAGTTTTTTTGTGGTTTTGGCGACATCCTGGCCAATCTGGCTGCGGTTTGTTTTGGGCGCATGGATCTTTGTTGGCATGTTTGGTACTGGATCCAATGGTGCGTTGATGACCACGCTTGGTGGGTTGGCAGTTCTGATCGGCCTGTATTCGACTGTAAAAAACCGCCGGGAAACGGTGTTGTGGGGCGCGGTTGCCGGCATTGGAACGGGCATAGTTGCCGCCGCTTTTCTTTCGCTCGTGCTGTTTCTTTCACCCGAGTCTGGATTGGATTTTGGGGGGCTGCTTTTTATGACGCTGGGGCGACTCTCAAGCTCGCTCTCCCGCCGGATCGATCTGGTTGGATTTGCCTGGAAGGCGTATATTCGCCATCCCTGGGGCACCGGCCCGAACAGTTTTGCAACGCTCAACGCGAGTTTGCACAACGATTACGCCGCCTTTTGGTTTGAGCGTGGTCCGTTGGGTCTTATTGGCTGGCTGTTGCTGGTGGCGTCGGCCTGTTGGTCGGCGTTGCGGACGGCAAACCAACTTGTCGACAAGCGTCGGCGTTGGCCGGTGTTGGCTCTTGGGGCGGGAATGTTGGCTTGTGCTGTGAATGCGTTCTCGCACGAGATTTCGCATATGCGCCAGGTTTGGATGTTGCTGGCCTTTCTTTTTGCAGCAAGTTATGCCGGTTTGGCTCGGCAGAATAGGTCGTCGGATGTGGTCCGAAGGTAAAGGAATGCGTATGGTTTCGATGGAACAAAAACAATCGTCCCAAAGCGACGATCTGGCCGGTGTGTCTGGTGTACGCAGGGCGGGGTGGATCGGGCGCGGTGACATGACCTATCTATTTGCCTCCCTTTTTTTGCGAGGGATGCAGTTGCTCAACCCATCACAACGCCAGTGGGGCATTGACAAGCTCAGCATTTTCTTGGGACAGCTCTTGTATACGACGAATGCTCACGTGACCAGGACCGTTCGTGAGAATATGAATGCCATATTGGGCTTTGCGCGTTCATCAGATGCCCTCGAAAAAGAGGTGCGCCAGTTGTTGTCACTGACGATATGGAACGCGCTCGTGATCAATAGTCTGCCGGTTCTGTCTCAGGATCGAGTCGCGGAATTGATTTCCATCGAAGGAGCGTCTCTTTTGGAGGGTGATCAAGATGAACGTCCACTGTTGATATGGGGCTATCATTTTGGCATCCAACCCTTGATCATCGCCGCCGTGTTACACGCGCGTGGCTATCCGATTCATGCTGTCACCCATGTAAACCAGATGCCGGCGGCGGCGAGCGCCTTTCAACGTCGTTACCTACAGCGATTGGAACGCATTGGTCACCACTTTTCCGTAATCGACCCGCGCGAAGGTGCGCAACGCAAGATGCTCGACGTGCTCAGGAATGGTGAGTGCCTTTATGTCACGCCGGACTATATGATCAAGCCAGACGAGCCACAATTCCACTCGCCTTTTACGGTGCCCGTTGACTTGATCGGAAAAAGGGCATTTTTACAGACAGGGGCACTTCGGCTGGCGAAACGTTTGAATGCACGTGTTGTGACCGTGTTGACGACGCAAAAAGAGGGTGGTGAGAGATCGTTGCGCGTGGAGCCGTTCGAGTTGCCTACATCGGGGCTGAAACCAAGCGAGTTGCAGTGTGATCTGCAAATGTGTATGCGTCGTCTCGAATCACACGTGATGGCCCATCCAGGGTTGTGGTGGGATGTCAAGCGAAACGATTTGCTGGAACGATTGACAACCATTTCAAAGACCGAATGACGATATATCAACAACACGCTGGGAGGATAGGTGATCAAACTCAAAGTCGCTCACATCATGAATAGCGATATTGCATTGCGCGTGCATGCTCGGAACTATTTCTCTTATTTGAAGGGGCAAGGGTACGATCTTGAAGTCGTTTGTTCGCCTGGTGATCTGGTCAAGGGAGATATGGTTACCGACGATGGTATTGTCGTCAAGGCGATCTCGTTTCCATCCCGGTACACACCGATGAACGACTATAAAGCATTGGTGCAACTCGTGCGTCATTTTCGTCAGAAACGATATGACATTGTGCACACGCATACGGTCAAGCCCGGTTTGTTAGGCCGTATCGCTGCCCGGCTGGCTGGCATACCCATCGTGATTCACACCGTTCACGGGTTTCATTATTGGGACGATATGAGCGATGTGGAGAATCGCCTTTTTGTGTGGATCGAACGATTTGCCGCCCGCTTTTGTGATTTGTTGCTGTCGCAAAACAGGGAGGATATGGCGTTTGCGATTCATGAGCGTATATGCCCACCGCAAAAAATCCATTTCTTGGGCAACGGGATCGACATTACCCGCTTCCGGCCCAATGTGATAAGCCCGGAAGCGGTAGCGGCTAAACGTCGTGAACTGGGTGTTGCGCCTGACGAAACGTTGGTCGGGATGATCGGCCGGCTGGTACGGCTAAAGGGGTATTTCGAGTATATGCAAGCGGCCAAAATCCTGCACGAACGCACTGACGTGTCTCAGACCAGCGATGGGCAACGCATCAAATTTCTATCAATTGGTGCGGCGCAAGACACGGCCACGACGGTCTCGCCGACAGAGTTAATTGCCCAATACGGGTTACAGCACAGTATGCAGTTTCTGGGGATGCGCAGCGACATTCCCGAGTTGATGGCAGCGAT
>JAFGJF010000663.1 GCA_016929205.1 Anaerolineae bacterium | reverse complement strand
GACAGGTCATCCCCGATCCGCACCTGGTCGAGCTGCCAACCGATATACCGCCCGGCCCGGTCCCCGTACTCGTGGGTATGTACGATCTGATCACGCGCGACCGGCTGCCTGTACCTGACACAGCACACAACATGGTCCTTTTGACCCATGTAGATATTCAATGATCGACACTGGATCGCGGGCGACACCCCACCTGAAACGTCCCGTGCGATCCCCGAGAACGAGATGGGCGATGAAACACAAGAGCGAGAACAAACGATTTGAATACTGGCCCGATCTGATTGTCCTGGCTGTCTATGTCGCCGTCAGTCTGGCAATGTGCGCGCCCCTACCGGCACAGTTCAGCACACAATTGGCCGGCGCGCACTCGGACGCGCGCGTTTTTCAGTGGAATAACTGGTGGATCAAGCGGGCCATCTTGTCGGGGCAAAACCCAATGCACACGGACATGATCTATTATCCGGCCGGCGCTTCGCTCAGCAGCCACAATACGAATTGGGTCAGCTCGCTGATCGCCATCCCGCTCGACTTGCTTTTCGGACCGGTCGTCGCGTACAACACCACTTTTTTGTTGACCTTGTTCCTGCCTGCCGTTGCGATGTACCTGTTGACCAAACACCTCACACAACGACGTGACGCGGCATTCCTGGCCGGGCTGGTATTTGCCTTTTTTCCCTATCACGTCTCGGGTAACTGGGACGGACAGATGAACCTGGCCAATATCCAGTGGCTGCCTCTTTTTATCCTCTTTGTGCTGCGGCTGGCAGAGCAAAAAAACGTCTGGGATGCCGTTTGGGCCGGCGTCTTTTTCGCGCTGGCCAGTCTCGACTGCTGGTTTTTCGCCATTTTCCTGGCCTTGTGGAGCATCGCATACGTGCTCTACAGCTTGCTCCTGGAGCGAACACGCTGGAATTGGCGTTTCGTCTGGCTGGGCGGGCTGGCCATTTTGATTGCCATTGCCCTGCTGTCTCCCCTGATGGTGCCGGTGCTGGTCGACGCGATCCGGGGAACAGGTGAGTCGGCTCTGGATTATTACGCCACAGAAAAATCGACCGATCTGCTGGCATTTGTCATTCCCAGCAGCCAACATCCCATCCTGGGCCGCTACGTCGAACCGATCACGGCCGGGTTCAAGCACTGGCGGCCGGCCTTCCTGGGGTATATGGCGTTGATTTTGGCCCTATTCAGCATCTTGGCCTGGCGGAAATCTGTGTTGTGGTGGGCCTTGCTTTTGTTGTTCGCGTCGTTGGCGCTTGGAACAACGTTGGCCATCAACGGTGTCGATTATGCCGGGGTGCCGCTGCCCTACGATCTGTTGACCAAAACGATCCCGGCGCTCAAGATCATCCGCCAGGCCAGCCGCTTCAACGTCATGGTCGGACTGACGTTGGCCGTGCTGGTTGGGCTGGGATGGACCGATGTGTCAAGATGGTTGGATAAAAAGCCGTGGCTGCGGCGCTCGGCATGCGGGATCGCCGGCATTTTGTTCCTGTTTGAATACCTGGCCGTACCCTGCCCATCGCAGCCCGGCGACCTCTCACCCTTTTACACCCGATTGGCCCAAGAACCGGGCGATTTTGCGATCCTCGAGCTGCCGCTGGACGACTTTTACTCGCGGCGCTCCCTATACGCGCAGACCATCCACGGCAAAAAGCTGGTCAACGGCTACCTGGCCCGCATCCCCGCCGGCGTGCACGATTTTGTGCTGGGTAACGGGCTGCTGAAAAAGCTATTCATTCAGATGGAGGCCGATCCGGCGCTGCAAGACGTCGATCGCGAGATCGAGTTGCTGGCGCTGAACGACATTCGCTACGTGGTGATTCAAAAACAGCCTTTGCCACCGCACCCGGCAGTAGACGCGGGCGTGCAGGCTGCGTGGCGTGAGTTGTTTGGGCCGGACGCATTTTACGAGGATACAGACATTGTCGTCTATGAAACGCGCGCCAACAGAGCGCCCAAAACAGCGCCAATGGCGTCATCCGGCAGCGGGCTCAAACTGCTTACGGTCGAACCGCGACGAGTGCAAATCCTGGACAAGTCTTCCTTGATCATCGATCTGACCTGGCAGTCTCTAGACAGCCTGAATCAAGACTATCGCTGCCAGTTATCGCTCCAAGACAGCACAGGAAAAACAATATCCAGGGAAAATGACGCCATTACCCCTCGCTACCCTACATCACACTGGCCGGTCGGTACGGTAATGGCTGAACAATACGCGTTATCCATAGAGGATACCCTGCCCGCAGGAGACTATGTGCTTTCCATCGCCATAGGCCATGCCTTGCGACAGAACATCGACGACTATGAGATTCCGATACATCTGGACAACACAAGCAGCTTGCTTGCCCCGGCACTGAACGATATGCGATGTCCTGCCGACGTCGTCTTTGGCGAGCAAATGTGGCTGCTGGGCTACACGCCGCGCCAGGAAGGCAATCAGATCACACTCGATCTGTACTGGCAGGCGCTGCGGGCCATGCCAACCAACTATAAATTCTTTGTCCACCTCGTCCGCCCCTCGGACGGGACGATTGTCGCCCAACACGACTGGATGCCGCGCAACTGGTCCTATCCCACCTCGCTGTGGGATCGCCAGGAGCTGTTCGTCGACCGGATCGCCGTGAACGTGGATGGGGTTGAGCCGGGCTCGTACCAGCTGGCGATCGGGGTCTATGAACCGGAGGGCGACCGGCTTGCTACCGTGGCCGGAACAGGCATTGCAGCAGCAGGCGGGCGAGCAATTTTACAGGAACCGATCGAGGTCAAAGCGCCGTGAACAGACGAACCGAGAGTTGGATCGCCGCCTCGCTACTGTTGACCCTATTTACCACGCAGGTGATGAGCGCCCGGCTCAAATCCCCGACGTATGACGAACAAGCCTACATCACTGCCGGCTATGCCTTTGTCAGGCTGCGCGATCTGCACATCCTGGTCGGCGAGCCGATTCTGCTCGGCGCACTCGAGGCCCTGCCCCTGCTGGCGCTGCCCGATCTGTATCTGCCCGTTGATCATCCTTCCTGGGCCGGGACCAATTTCCATCCCATCGCGGAGCAATTTCTTTGGTATGCGAACGACAACACCGATCAAATCCTGTTCCTGTCACGCCTGCCCACGATGCTGCTCACCCTGCTGCTGGCGGCTTTTATCTACCGTTGGGCAAGAGACGCGTTTGGCCCCTGGGCAGGCATGCTGTCTCTTATTCTGTGCGCGTTCGACCCGAATCTGATCGCGCATGGCCGGCTGGCGACGACCGACCTCGGTTCGACCACATTCATCTTTATCGCCACTTATTGGCTGTGGCGGCTGCTGCGGAAACCGACGTGGACCACTTGTATTGCCAGCGGCGTCTTTTTTGGTCTCGCCCAGGCGGCGCGCTTTTCGGCGCTTCTTTT
>JAFGJF010000662.1 GCA_016929205.1 Anaerolineae bacterium | reverse complement strand
GTGAATCCAGCCAGGCCTGCCAGTCCGACGGGGACTGCCAGGCGTCGTTGTGGCCGTAGACGTGATGCCCGCCGGCACTGATGAATTCCCGGTTGAAAAGCAGCACGTGACGTTTTTCAGCAGAATCTTCCATAGGCGATATGTTTGAACTTGACAAAACCCCAAAATCCGGGTACAACCTGCACTTTATGTGTGGCCCAAAAGGACAGGTGGTGTGTTTGCAGCCGGGCGAAATGATGGCTTGAGGAGATGGCTTGAAAATCGACATGCACGTTCATACAGATAGATATTCCAACTGCGGCAAGATGTCGCCTGAGGCGATGGCCCAGGCGGCGATCGAGCGAGGCCTGGATGGCGTGGTAATGACGGAGCACAACACTCAATGGTCTCTGGCCGAAAGTCAGGCGCTTCAAATGCAGTTCCCGGCGCTGAAAATCTTGCGCGGGATCGAGGTTTCGGCGGCAGAAGGGCATGCCCTTGTGTATGGTGTGTCCGATTCGGATACGCTCGCTTTTTATCCCGAGATGCCCATTGCCCAACTGGCGCGATTCGCCCATGCCGCGGGTGGGATCGTCATGCTCGCCCATCCTGCGCGCTATGAGGAAACGATCCCCAGCGCCGTGTACCACGCCGGGATCGATGGGGTTGAGCTGTTTAGTATGAACATACGACTGTATATGGAATCGGCGATCCAGGGACTGGAGAGGATACTGGCCAAGCCCGGCATTGCCGGGACCGACGCGCATGCTGTCGAATCGCTCGGCTTTTATGCGACTGATTTTCACTATGCGATTTATTCCGAACAAGACCTGGTTCGCGCCGTCCAGGCGCGGGCGTTTACAGTGTATTGTGATTTGGAGCGCGTGCGTGCATACAACCGGCAGCTCGATGGTCAGGTGGCGCAGATGCAGCGGCTGGCACACGAGAACACGCTTGCAGAGCGGGAGATCAGGGCGCATTACCAGTTCTCTTGGTCGTTTCAGCGAGGCGTTCGAAAAGGCCAAGATATGCATTTGCGAATTTGCAGCATTACCGTATGACAAGCGTCAAGCACGATCGCCGCGCTTGTGGTATGATCTAGATAACAAAAGACAACATCTGCGCGCCTAATTCCCGGACTTTGTTTCGGGGAGCGGAGGACCCATTTTTTGGGGTGTATCTCGTGACGTCATTGGGCCGGTATTTGTGGCTATGGCGTGACGAGAAGGGCATCTTTCAGCCCTAACCCGTCAGCTAACTTCGCCGGTGTTGAAGGAGGCAGAGCCGAGGCGTGTCTCAAGCTTCTGGCCCGGGCCAGGAGCTTTTTTTGTTTCCGGCGGAACAGTCGCGGCGAGCCGTGGCAATCGTTTTTGTGAGAGGAGAGGGATAATGGAGAGAGAAACTCGCTATACGGTGGTTGGCGCCGGGCATGGCGGCAAGGCGATGGCCGCGCACCTGGCGCTGATGGGCTATCCGGTCACGCTGTTTAACCGCACTGCCGCCCACGTGGCGGGGATTCAGGCTCGTGGAGGCATCCAACTGACCTCAGCGGACTCGAAGGATGGGCAGGGATTTGGCCCGTTGCGTGCAGTCACTTCAAGCATAGATCAGGCACTGGCCGAGGCAGACATCGTGATGATCGTCGTGCCTGCCTGTGCGCATCGAGATATCGCGCGCATGGCCGCGCCATATCTGCGTGATGGTCAAATCCTGGTTCTGAATCCCGGGCGTACGTGTGGCGCGATCGAGTTTGTCCATACGCTGCGCCAGGAGGGCTGCACGGCTGATGTGATTGTGGCTGAGACGGGGACCTTTATCTATGCCAGCCGCTCTGATGGGCCGGCGCAGGCGCGGATTTTTCGCACCAAGGATGCTGTGCCCTTGGCTGCGATCCCGGCGACGCGCACGGCGCAGGTGCTGGACAGGCTCTGTCCTGCCTATCCGCAGTTCATCGCTGGGGAGAATGTGCTTCACACCAGTCTGAACAACATGGGAGCCATCTTTCACCCGGCGCTGACGCTGTTGAATGCCGGGCGCATCGAATCGACGCACGGTGACTATCAGTTCTATGTCGAAGGCGTGACGTCCTCTGTATCCCGCGTGTTGGAGACGCTCGATCGCGAGCGGGTAACGATCGCGGCCGCGTTGGGTGTGCGGGCAGTGACGGCTATGGAATGGCTCCAGATGGCATACGATGCGCGGGGATCGGGCCTCAATGAAGCGATCCACAACAATCCTGGTTATTATGGCATCAAGGCTCCGGCGAATCTGGAGCATCGATACATCTTTGAGGATGTGCCGATGAGCCTGGTGCCGATCGCGGCCCTGGGAAGACAATATGGCGTCCAAACAAAGGGGATCGAGTCCATCGTCCGCCTGGCATGCATTGTGCACGGCACCGACTATTGGCGCACCGGGCGCACTTTGGACAAGTTGGGGCTGCTGGGACTGAGCATAAGCGAGCTGACGACGTATGTTATGGAGGGAATCTTGCCATAGTCAGTCGTATATCGGGAAAGAGAAAGAAAGATGTCTGATCGAGCCAAAAAGAGTATCCTGGCAGGCGCGCTCGGCGAGTGCGTACACGTGGCTGGCGTGCTCAACTTTTTGGGGTTAGCCGAACGCGAAGGCTATCGCACCGTGTTTACCGGGCCAGCGACGTCCGTGGACGAATTCGTCGCCGCCATTCGCCGTGAGTTGCCGGACATTGTGGCGGTGAGCTACCGGCTGACGCCGGAGAACGCGCGCTCGCTGCTCATGGAACTGGGCGAAGCCTGTTCGAACGAGGCGTTGATCGGACAGACTCGTTTTGTGTTTGGTGGCACGCCGCCGGTAGCCGCCGTTGCCCGTGAGATCGGCCTCTTTGAGACGGTTTTTAGCGGAGAAGAGCCGCCCGAGGCCATTGTCGGCTACCTGCGCGGGCAGCCTTGGAAAGCCATGCAGCCCGACGACTATCCATCAGCGTTGGTCTCGCGAATCCGGTGGAAAGATCCTTACCCGGTGCTGCGCCATCACTTTGGCCTGCCAGCTCAAACCATCAAGCCAACGGTTCGTGGCATCGAACGTATCGCCGATGCCCGGGTGCTGGATGTGATCTCGCTTGGCCCCGATCAGGACGCCCAGGCGCATTTTTTCCGCCCGGAGCGGATCGATCCCCGTCGTGTCGGGGCCGGAGGAGTGCCTTTTCGCAGCGAGGCCGATCTGAAGAGACTCTATGCCGCCAGCCGGCGGGGTAACTATCCCCTGATGCGCTCCTATTCGGGAACGGATGACCTGCTGCGCTACGCCGAGGTCTTGCGGCGGACGATCCAGAATGCCTGGTGCGCGACATCACTCTTTTGGTTCAATGTCGTCGATGGGCGCGGGCCGCTGTCTTTGCGGCAGAGCATCGCCGATCATATGGCCTTGATGCGCTGGCATGGCGAGCAAGATGTCCCGGTGGAGGGAAACGAGCCGCACCACTGGGAACTGCGGGATGGGCACGATGCCGTAGCCTGTGCGGCGGCCTACCTGTATGCCTACGTGGCCAGGGCGATGGGCGTGCGCGACTATATTGCCACCTATATGTTCGAGACGCCGCCTCACCTGTCAAACCGGATGGATCTGGCCAAGCAGTTGGCCAAGGCCGAGCTGGCGGAAAGCCTGACCGGTGAGCGATTCCGGGTGTGGCGGCAGACGCGTACCGGTCTGATGAGCTATCCTGTCGAGTCAGCGGCAGCAAGGGGGCACCTGGGGGCGTCGGTTTATCTGCAAATGGCGATGCGGCCGCACATCGTGCACGTGGTGAGCTACTGCGAGGCCGATCACGCGGCATACCCGGAAGAGGTGATCGAGAGCTGCCGCATGGCGCGGCGGGCGATCGAGAACGTGCTGCGCGGCGCGCCCGACATGGTGGCAGATCCGGAGGTACAGGCGCGCAAAGAGGTGCTCAAGACCGAGGCGGTGCAGATCATAGACGGAATGCGCAGGCTGGGAGCGGACGCCGGCGGCGACCCTCTGCTCGACGTTCAAGTCCTGGCCCGATCGGTTGAGATCGGCCTGCTCGATGCACCGAACCTTCGCGGCAGTCCATACGCGCGTGGCCGGGTGCGCACCCGGGCCATCGAGGGCGCGATCCTCGCCGTGGACGAGAGTGGACGTCCGATGGGGGAGCATGAGCGGATCGAGCGGGTGATGGCAGACCGATCTTGGAACTATTCCTGAGCAATCGGATCTCTGGGAAGCGAGATGGCAATAACAAGGCCGAGCAGGGCCACGCCAATCGTGTAGGCAAAGACGATGCGATAGCTGGTCGGCGTCGACGTTCCCCGATCAAGCAGGAACTGCAGCAGCACGCCGGATAAGGCGGTGCCCAACATTGAGCCCCAAAAGCGGATCATGCTATACAGTCCGGCTGCTGCCCCGCCTCGGTCGCCGTTGGTGTCGTCCATCATCGCCGCGTGATGCAGCGCCGGCAGGGCCAGGCCCGCGCCCAATCCGTTCAGCAGCAGTCCCACAGCCACGCGGACCACACCGCTGCCACTCCCCGAAAAGACGACTAACAAGACGCTGGCGGCCATGACGCTCAACCCCAAGACAATGGGGCGGCGGCTGCCCCAACGGTCGGCCACTCGCCCGCCAAAATACATAGTTGGAAAAAGTGCCGCAGCGCGGATCATCACGACCAGGCCGATCGCGGTCGCATTCAGGCCTTTGACGTCGGCCAAAAAGAGGGGAGTGAGAAAAGCAAAGCCGCTCATGACCACCATACGCAGCGCAGAAGCAATCGACGCCTTGCGAAATCTGCCCTCGGCCAGGATCGAGAGGTCAATGAACGGCGCTTCCACACGGTGCTCGTGCCACACAAAGGTAACCAGTAGGACCAGCGTCGCCAGCAGCAAGCGCCAGTCGGTCAGCGGCAAGCGCCCGGTCACGGCTCGGCTGTTGATATAGAACAGCAAAGCTACCAGTGTCGCCGACAGCAGCAGCACGCCGATCCAGTCCATGCCTCGCAGCGTATCCAGCTGCCGGGGACGTTCGGATCCGGGCACAGCGCGGCTCACCATATAAATGGCCACGATACCGGCAAGCATAGGCACGGCAAAGGTCGCACGCCAGCCCAGGTGATCGACGATCACGCCGCCGATCAGGGAACTGGCGACACTGGCCACTGGTCCGATCGAATTCCACTGCCCTAAAGCGTGGCCGCGCGTCTCGACGGAAAAGACGCGGCAGATCATGGCAATCGCCAGTGGCACCACACCGCTGGCGCCCAATCCCTGGACAAAGCGACCCAACAGCAAGAGCGGGAGACTGTGCGAGAGCAGATTCACTGCCGTACCTACGAAAAAAAGGACGGCCCCAACGACGAGCATACGCCGGATGCCCAAATCATCCCCCAGGCGGCCGTACAATGGCATGAGCGCGACGTAGGGCAAGGAATACATGGTGACCACCCATGCCATCAGGTCGGCAGGCGCGTCAAAATTCTCGCGAATGGCCGGCAGCGCCACGTTGATCATGGTCATGTTGGCCACGACCATTAGTTGGGGCAGCATCAGGGCAAGCAGCGTGTGCTGCTTGTTCGTGTTGGTACAAGAAGGCTTGGTGTTTGTCTGCGTTGTCAAAGAGTGTCCCATTTACTCGTTTTCTCTGGCTTTTTCCGGCAAAAGGTAGCGTTCGATCACCCAACCCTCCAACTGATCCACGATCGAGCGCACGTGGACCCATTTCTCTCCTCCCACGATCACCGGCTCGTCGAGCACGATCACCGGTGTGCCCTCTTGCAGAGCGCCGACGATCATGCCGCCCGGTGCATAGCGCACGCGCAGGCTGCCAGCCCCGGTCACGACCAGCACCCAGGGCGTGGCGGTTGGAGTCGGGGTGGCAGTCGGCGTAAAGGTCGGAGTGGCGGTTGGCGTCGCGGTATGGGTGGGTGTTTCCGTTGGCGTCGCCGTTGCTGTGGCTGTCGCCGTCGCCGTTGGGGTGGCCGTTGGGGTGGCTGTTGGGGTGGCCGTTTGGGTCGGTGTGGCCGTTGGCGTCGCAGTGGGCACGCCTGTGGGCGTGGGCGTGGGCGGCACGTAGGCGCGCAGTTGCGTGGTCGGCACGATGCGTAGGGCAAGCGCTACCGGGCGCTGAAGCCATCCGGCGATCCTTTCCTGCAGTCTGGTTACCTCCTGGTAGGATAGCTCGCGCATGGCTTGTACCTGGATCTGGAGGTACAACGTCGTTCCATCGTCTTGCTGCAGCGTCCACGTGTCCAACACGATTCCGTCCATCGTTTCCGTCTCGATCGCAAGCGCGTTCTGGATGGCCCGGTTGAGCGACGTCGTGCGTACCAGGTCGATCGTCAGCATAGTCAGGACAATCGAGACAACGATCAACAGGGCGAATACACCGACGATGCTGCGGCTAAAGACGCGCACCCGCTTGCCAGGGTCGGGCCGGAAGCCGAAAAAGAGAAAAACGATGCTGCTGGCGGCAATGATGGCGCTCAGGTTAGTCAGGAACAACAGCAGCGCGCCGCTCGCAATCTGGCCGTCTAGCATAGTCAGACCAATGCCCATTGTGGTCAGCGGTGGGGCCAGGGCGACGGCGATCGCCACCCCGGACAGCGCGCCCAACGCTTCCCGCCGGCACTGGGCATACGCAGCGACGGCGCCGGCGACCAAGGCCACGCCCAGGTCGAGCAGGGTGGGCTGAGTGCGAGCCAGGATTTCGGCCGTTAGTTCTCTGCCGGGGACGATGAGGCTGATTGCTGCGCCGACGAGCACAGCCAGGCTCGCGCCGCTCAGCATCGTGGCCGTCGCGTTCCAGAGCAGGTGCGCATCACCCTGCACCACACCCAAACTGATTC
>JAFGJF010000661.1 GCA_016929205.1 Anaerolineae bacterium | reverse complement strand
GGATAAATTGCTCCTCGATCTCGCTTTCGTCAAGCACAATATCTTCGGTAACCTTGATCATTGGCCGCTGTCTCCTCAAAGACTGATCAAATCGACAAAAACCAGTGTGATGCCCAGCGCGACGGTCTCCAACAACGTCCCATTCTCGACTTGTTTTTTCCTTTCAACGTGCCTGCCCGGCATAACGAGGATCCATAGCCGGTACTGCCAGCAATAGCGTGAAAATGCGCCGCCTGTACTGCAGCTACAATAGCACGAAAAAGACACTGCCAACCGTTGGATAGGGTTGGCAGTGTCGTCTGAACGGGCTGTTTGGGTTAGCTTTGGGTTGGGTTCTAGCTATCCTGATTGGCAATCACCCGTTGGCGAGTTTCAGCGATCGCCTGTTCGCCCTTGGAAAGCATTTCATCTACCTTGGTCTGCAGTGTAGATAGGGACTGCTCTCCTTTGCCCATCACATCGTCGACGCGGGTCTGCAGGGTCGCAACGCCCATTTCGGCCTTTTTGAGCATCTCCGCATACTTGACCTCGGCCTGCCCTATGAGCTCTTCGCCTCGGGTTCGCAGCTCAGCCCGTGTCTCTTGACCACTCTGCGGCGCTACCAGCAACATACCGGTCGCACCGATCAAGCCACCAAACAAAAAGCCCCTGGCAAAAGATCGAAATGACATTGTTGTCCTCCTTCAGTTATAGTCCTGATTCTATCCTAGCACAAATGTATGTTCGGGCATGCCGGATCGGGTTAGCATTCCTGTCGGATTCGGTAACCCAGGTTGGTGTTCGGTTGGAATCTAGAGACGGCATGGCCCGATGAGCCTCGGCAACGATAACCTGGACAAAGCGATCGTCGAGGCGCTTCACACGCTGCACCAGTTCAAGGTCAGCGAGTTCTTGCAGCATTGGAAAGGGCATGTACTCGACGGTCGCCAAATTCACCACCTCTCCACCCAACGCACGCCGGCGCAGCCCATCCGGTGTATCGATGACCAACAACCGCCCTTCCATCAGCACCGCAACCAGGTCACAGTAGCTTGCTTCATTCACATACTGAGTGGTGATAAACAACGTCTGCCCGCGCTGCCGCAGTCCCTCAAAATGCTCCCAAAATTTTTGGCGCAGCACGGGGTCAATTCCGGCCGTTGGCTCGTCAAAAAAAATCAGCTCTGGGTCGTGAGCCAACGCAGCAGCCAGGGCCAGGCGGCGCTTCATACCGCCCGATAACCGGCGGGCCCTTTTATGCTTGTGTTCGCCCAGCTCAACCAGGTCAAGCAGCGCATTGAGCCGCTTGCGTCGCCACCAGCTCACCCCGTAAACGGATGCCGCAAAGTTTAGATTCGCCCAGACGCTCAGATCGGGATAGAGCACAAAGTGCTGTGGCATATAACCGATGCGGCGCTTGGTCGCGTGAGAAAAATGGCCAATCTCGTCTCCCAAAACGATGCCGCTTCCCTCTGTCGGTTTGTAGACACCGGTCAACAGCCGGATCGTCGTCGTCTTGCCGGATCCGCTGGGGCCGATAAAGCCAAAAATTGTGCCCTTGGGGACGTCAAAGGTCAGCTCTCGGACGGCGACCTGGTCACCAAACTTTTTGGTCAACATGTCGGTGCGAATGACCTCTGCGTCAGGTTGTCCGTTCATCGTTTCACCAGCCATTGGCCGGCCAGGGCCACCAGCAGAATGGAGGACAAGATCCAAAAAACGGTAACCACGGTATAGTTGACCGTCGTCTCGGCCCGTGCGCGCGCCATCCGCTCGCCGGCGGTCTTGGGCACCGCCACCGGCACGAGTACCGCCAGCGCGACCACTAATCCCATCCATGGCAGGACCACTTCGAGCCGGGGTAGAGACACGCGGCTGAGCCGCAGCCACGTCGTCCGCGAAATCAAAAGGCCCGCCGTCAGCAGCAGCCATCTCAAAATCCACACATTGCCCTTGCGAAAACTATTGACCCAGATTGCCGTCAAGAGCAGTCCGGCAGCCAGGGCAAAGATGATATCGCCGAAAAACATCACTCTCCCCCACCTACAGCGCGCCCCAGAAATCCGGGGGCGACACGCACACACCGCGTCTGCCGCACCGCCCCCTTTGACAGATCACGACGTAAAACCTGTCCTACACCTCTACAGCAGCGTCGAAAAATGCCCCTCTCCCCTTACAAGGATACGCTTCTGGATCCATGACGAGAGCGCTCAAGAGACGGACAGCGCTCAGATCCAATATCCGGGGAACCCATAATAATCGTACAGCCTCATTTCGTAATCCCGGCGGAGAGGCGGCCCGGGTTCGTACTCGGGACTGTCCTTGATTTTCTCTCGCGTCAAGTTGATGTGGACCATCTTGTCGGTCCACCCTACCCGCTCAATCCAGTCGATGGCGATCAACACGTGCCTTCCACCCAGCCAGTTGCTGGTATCGACCAGGAAATACTGAATGTTCCAGCTATCCTCGTCGATAAACAAGTCTTCCACGTGCCCGATCTCGCCGTCTGTAGCTGCAATGTGATAACCTATGATCTCGCGGGCGCTGCGCAAGTAGCGGTCCCCAGTCTCGGGGGCCGGTTCATTGAGCATACCGGCGCGCTCTCGCGTCTGGCTTTGTAGAGCCGCCTCGCTGTCCGCCTGGATCCGCGGCTGATCGTCGATGTAGGTCGTCCCCAACAACTCGTCATCT
>JAFGJF010000660.1 GCA_016929205.1 Anaerolineae bacterium | reverse complement strand
GGGGTGGGGCGTGGCTGACCGACAGTAGATGATGGATCAGCGGTTTCCAGGCCAACCTGCCAACCAGGACGCAGAAAACCAGGACGCCGATCACGGCCCACTGCGTCCAACCGATTCTTGTGAGGCTTGGTCCCGATTCTCGCTGGCCTGGAGGCCATGTTCCTGTGCTTGGATGGGCCACGAGCTGCCATACCGTACGCACGATCCTAATGACCATCAGCGACACGGCAGCCTGGGCTGCAAAGAACGCACCTTCGCCAAGAAAGGACGGACCTGGCTGAATGCTTGTTTCTCGTGACCACCAGGTTATCAGCAGGACAGAGACTGTGGAAAACAGGGCACCAACACCGAATGCTCCCGCTGCCACCTGGTGTCCAATGCGTGAATCTGCTCGCTTGCCCACGTCTGCAGACAAAAAAAGCAGCAGGCGTGGCAACGTCAAGAGTAACAATCCCAGCCATACGAGCGATTTGCTCCCACTGGCAGCGACAAAGAGGGCCAATCCACCTTGGGCAGCGCTCAGGTAGATCAGTTCCGTGTGCAGGTCGGGTTGCTTGGTTCGACCAGGCGCGACACAGGCAAGTACCATTGCCACGACAGCGCTGCCCGCACCCAGGCAGAGCGTCGTCACACGCAGTGGTTCCGACACCGCCAGGAGCGGCGTAATGCGGTACAACAAGTATGTTCCCAGGTTGGGCATGACGGTGGCATAGAGCCATGCCCGGCTGACCAGAGTTAATGCCCGTCCGCTATGCAGCCACAGGTGAAATGGCCAGGCACCTTGTTTGATCCATACCGCCAGCAAAAAGCCGGCCACGGCCCAGTCCAGGCGTGCGGCGTCGAGCGTTTTGCCTGCTTCCAGGGCGGATGCAATATCGAGTGTGCTGCCGGCGTCCATCAAAATCAGGATCACCGCCAGCAAACCGGCATCGCCCACACGCAAGATCAGATAGGTCGTTGTGCTCAAGCTCGTGCCCGTCACGTTATGCAGCCCATTTGCGTCACGCAGTTCGACGATCGGCATCAAGGCGACGCAAAGGGCGGCGAGCTCGAGGGCAACGTAGCGACCCAGAAAGTGCAGGGAAAGAAAAGCGGCGTTGGCGGCTGCTAAAGCGAACAGGATCAAAACACCGGACAGGGGCGAATGATCACTCGAGTTGTGCCATAGCCCTGCCAGGAGGGCGAAAAAGGCACTCCAAGAGGTGATCCATGCTGCGTACAGGCCGGTTGTACCAAGGCCAACCGCCATTGGCCCGGTGCCGGGCAGCCATTCTACTTGGGCGACAGGTCTGCCGGCCGTTGGAGAATCGCTGGCATAGGGAAGCAGCAGCAGCGAACTCGCGGCAACTAGACCAGCGGCGCACAGTGTGACGTGGCGTGCCAGGCGTGGTGCATCGTCGCGGCGTGCCAGAAAAGAAGGCAAGGCAACGAGCAGGAATGTGCCGCCCAATAACGGCAATCCCGTCAAGAGCAGTAGCGCCCAATCTGGCAGGGTCATGGCTCTAGCCCTGCAGCCTGTTCAGGAGATCGATATCTCCCGAGTTGTAGTGGTGAAAGACGTTTACAATCAGGGCCAGGGCAATGGCAATGACGACCGCCTCCACGATCAAAGCCGAAACGACCATTGCTTCACCGATGCGCGGGTTACCGGCCAGTTGTGCCGCATGTACCAGGTGCAGGACAACGCCCTGGAGCATAATCTTGAGGCCGATCACTTGCTTGATCACGTTGCGGCGGGTGAGCAAACAAAAGAACCCGATTGAAAACATGATCATCGCCAGCGACGTGTTGAGTGGATCCAGCCAGGGAGTGCTCTCGACATTCATTGATTCTCTCTTTCTCCGGGCAGCAGCGCGGCAATGCCCAATGCCCCGCCAAAAATCAATCCGACTTGCACGATCAGGTCCAGTGTGCGGTTCTGCCAAAACCAGATTCGAAATGAATCCGCATCGAGTTCGGCGCTAGACGCAGATTTTCGCCGGGTGTTTTGGCCGATCAACATGCCGCCCACCAGAAGAAGGGTGAAAAGGACGATCCAAAAGAGACGCTCGCGGTTCACAGTATCACCTTTCCGAGGATCTCGATTGCAGTGATTCGGTCAGGCTGATGGCAACAATGAACAGGACGCTGATCAATCCTGCGCCAACAGAGAGTTCGAATCCTCCGGCGTAGGGTGCGGCGAGCATAAAGAGCAGCATGGCCAGCGAGGCACTTCCCATTCCCAGCGCAACGGCCGACCAGATCAGTCTCTTGGTCAACACGGCGGCAACGGCGCAGGTCAGCATACTCGCAGCCAACGTAATGTAGCCAACAGTCAGCATATGTCACTCTCCCAAAACGCAAACAGCCGCCCCCACACCGGGATGACTCTCGGGATAGGACCGGCTGCCGTCAAGCTCGCAGAGTTTCCTCCCTCCTCGACATCGCGGATGGGATATGTTTACAGGGCGGGCATCTATAACAAGGCGGACACAATTACAGAATGGATATGAATATGGTTTGATTGCATTGTACCACAGATACCGGGTAAACACAAAATTGATTGGGACCGTGCAGCGCCGCTATTTATCTGGCACCGGTGCGCTGCGGCTGCTTGGCCTGATCTTGACGCCCAATGGCCGACGTTTGTTCAGGTATTGTGGTTCAGGGCAGCAAAGGGCACTTTCGGGAAGGGACTTGTGCTTTGCGTGTTATGGGTAACCAGAACTCGCAATAGTTGTCGTCGCTGTCGCCCTGGCTCTCGGGGGGATAAACTTCCATCTCGGGTGCGTTGGCATGGACAAAGGCTGAATTGGGCAGCCACTGTGTAAAGCAAAAGATCTCGGCCTCGACGATCGCCTCCGGCACCTTGCCGTGGCACTCAAAGACCGCCCACTGTGATGCCGGGACGCAATAGCTTTCCAGGTCGCTTGCGGGACACGCGCCGGGTTTTTCTATGGCAATCATGTAATCAAAGGCCCGGTTGGCCGGATCGTTTTCCACGCGTGAAATGCCCAGGGTGACGCCGCGCGTCTGCGGTCCGGGACGAAGGCCGCCGATCTGTTTGAACGTCTCGAACAGTCCTTCCGACTGGCACTGCTCCCAGAAACGGCCAAACTGTGCGTTATCCGGCCCGGATATCCAGGTCTTTTTACCGATCACCTCGAACGCCGGGCGCTCAATGATCCGATAGGTTACCATTTATTTGTCTCCTGTTGTTATGCATATCCTGGGTAGTTGGTTGATATGGTCGCAGCGCGGACGCCGGGTGGCGACCCGGCAAGCCCTATCTACTCAATGGCGTTGCAATAAAAAGTGTGACAGGACGCTGCATTGTTTGAGGACGGATCGAACAATGCCGGCGTGATGGACTCTTTCTTATGGGTATTCCCAGTCAAGGATCGTCATCGGTTTGGGTTTCCCAATCATCACGAATGAATCTGACCACGCTGTCCTCGCTGTTCGATCCAATCACCTCCGTCGCCGCTGCTTTGACCTGTTCGATCGCATTTTCCACCGCGATCGCCCGATCGGCCAGGCGAAACATTTTGAGATCGTTGATGTTGTCTCCAAACACGACCAGCTCCGATCCTTCCAGGCCCCACTCGTTTATGACGATCCGGATCGCCTGGTCCTTGGTCGCCCGCCGGTCGTGCACCGTCAGCCAGTGCCAGCCGGGTGAATAGCGGTTCTCAAACAGGTGCGTCTCTACGGTCTTGGCGTGTTGTTCCTGCACCGCCTGCTCTATTTCGGCCAGTTGCTGCTCGCGTCCGATCGCGGTCAGGCACACCACCCGATCCCGGAAAGCGAACGTCAGATCTTTGATATAACACAGCCGATGATCCCCGCGTATCCGGCAGTCGTCCCCGTACCACTGCATGCCCGCGGTGACGATGTCGTTGTAGTACAGCCGGTCTTGCGTGCCGTCAAAGG
>JAFGJF010000659.1 GCA_016929205.1 Anaerolineae bacterium | reverse complement strand
TGCTCAACCGGGCGTTGGTCTACGGCCTGCTTTCGTTGGGCATCCTGCTTCTTTACCTGGGACCCTTTTTGTTGATTTACCGCTTTGCACCGGGTGATTGGTTGGCCCAGGCGATGGTCGCTGCGGGTTTGACGCTCCTGGTTGGCCTGAGCTTCGACTGGTCGCGGCGATGGGTGCAGCGCTTGGTGGATCGCCTCTTCTACGGCGGCTGGTACGATTATCCCGGCGTAGTCGAGACGGTCAGCGAGGCGCTTGGCCGCAGCCTGGATTTGGCGCATCTGACGGATGTGTTGACGCATCAGGTTCCGGTTTTGATGCAGTTGCGCGCCGGGCATCTGTGGATCGGCGCGCCGGACGAGACCCCGCCGCCCAACGCATCCGGGACGCACCTGCGCTTTGTGTTCCCCCTCGAAGGTCGGCGTTGCGCCGCCTGGACCGTGGAGCCCCGACGTGATGGGGAGGCCTTCATGACCTCGGATCACCGCATCCTCAAGACGCTGGCCGATCAGGCTGAAATTGCCCTGAATAACGTGCTTCTGGTGGAGATGTTGCGCCGCCAACTGGGTGAGATCCGGGAGGCGCAGCGGCAATTGCTCCGCTCGCGTGAGGAAGAACGGTCGCGCCTGGCCCGCGATCTGCATGACGGGCCTGTTCAGATGTTGGTCGGGTTGAATATGCAGTTGGGCCTGCTGCTTAACGCCCTTGGCACGCCAAATGCATCGCCAGATGCTTCCCTGACCACGATGCGTGCTGAAGTGCGCGCACTGCTCTCCGCGCTGCGCCAGGTATGTGCCGAACTCCGCCCGCCGATGTTGGACACGATCGGGCTAGGGGCTGCCATTCGCACGCTGGCCGAAGAGTGGTCGGCCCAGTGCGATGTGCGAGTGGCGCTCGATCTACCACCCGACGCGGCGCTCCGCTCTCTGCCGGGTGATGTTGCCGTCAATCTCTACCGCGTGGTGCAAGAGGCGTTGTCCAACATTGCCCATCACGCTGCGGCTCGGTTGATGATCATCCGCCTGGTTTGGGGGGGCACGCATCTGATCTTGACTGTTCAGGATGACGGTCGCGGCTTTGTCGTCCCCGCTACCTTTCACGATCTAACCACCAGTGGACATTTTGGCCTGGTGGGGATGCAGGAGCGCGTCGGTCTCATCGGCGGCGAGTGGATGGTAGATTCGGCGCCCGGTCGAGGGACGACGGTGCGCGTCGTCTGGCAAGCGCCCGCACGCGCGACGAGGCCTGGCGCGTCGTCGTAAGCGGGCGCTAACGCCCATGTTATGTCCTTTCGCATTGCGGCAAAAATAGCACAGCGACGCTCCCGTTCCCGTCTCGGGAACGGGCTATGGTTGCCCGGAATGTGGCTTTTGCCTTAACGCGTCCTTTCGTTTTACTTTCCGGTACCCCAGTACCGGTTCTTTTGTCCGAAGCAGTACCAGGCACACGTTTTTCCCTCCCGCAAAACAGTACTCCATCCCGATGACACGCGCGTCATTGTGCGGTAAGCTATTTCTATAACAAGGAAGCTTTGGGCTGTTTCCCTTACTGTATCGTCGGAGAGAATTGAGTGATGACCCGTGTCCTGATCGTTGATGACCAACCGGCTTTTCGCCGTGTGCTCGGCCAATTGCTGGCCCAGGCCGGTTTGACCGTCAGTGGCGAGGCTGGCGACATCCCCGAGGCCGAAGCCCTGGTACGGACGAATCCGCCTGACCTGGCCGTGGTGGACGTGATGCTGCCGGGGCTCAACGGCCTGGAAGGGACGTCGCGTTTGAAGGCTCTGGCGCCTAACCTGCGCGTGATCCTGGTCAGCGCCCATCTCAACCACGCCGGGATTTATCAGGATGCGGCGCGCAGGGCTGGGGCGGAGGCTTTCGTTCCCAAAGACGATCTGGACCTGGGCATAGTGCAGGCGTGGAAATTACTATAGCAAGAAGGAGGCGTCTTTACCAAATTTGAAATACACAAAAACCAGATGATGCGTACGAAACGAAAGGATCCACGTATTAAGAAAGGAGAAAAATGAAGACACGCAAATGGTTAACCGTGAGTAGTGTTGTAGCGCTGGCCTTGCTGATGATGGCGGTGGGACTGGCCCAGGCCAAGGGCCCTGGACCGGAAGATATGGACGCTCCGCAAGCCGAGGCCGCCATAGCCGCGCGGGTAACAGGCAGCATTCCCATCCAGGGGCGCTTGACCGATGCTCAGGGCAACCCCATAGACGGATCCAGCACCCTGACCTTTCGGCTCTATAACAGCACCGCTGGTGGAGCCACGGTGCTATGTACAGACACCGATACGGTGAATGTTGATCAGGGGTTATTCAGTACCTATATCAGTGACTGCGGCAGTTACGTCAATGGACAACAGTTATATGTGGGCATTGAAGTCGGCAGCGACGGTGAGATGACCCCACGCCAGCCGCTCTATACAGTCCCTTACGCGCTGAGCTTGCGGCCGGGAGCGGCTATCAGCGATACACTTTCCAGCAACGCCATCCTGGATATCGAAAACTGGGGGAGCACGGGGCGTGGATTACGTTCCTACGCCATGAGCCTGACCGGCGCCAATTTTGGCGTGGTCGGCGCTGCCAGGTCGCCGGATGGTTTTGGCGGGTATTTTTACAACACCTCCGAAAGTCCTAACACCGGTTTCGCCGTCGCCGGTCTGCACCCAGGTTATGATGTGGGTGACCTCGGCAGTTGGGCGCACCCGGCCGCTTACTTCGGAGGCCGGATCGGCGTCATTGCCCTGACGAGAGATACCGGTGGTACGGCTGTGCTCGCTCTGATAGACGATGCCACGGGGTGGGCCGGGATGTTTACCGGCATCGGCAATGGGATTCGCGTCAGCGTGCCCGCCGGGAAAGTGGGCCTGGAAGTGATTGACGGCACCAAAAATGCCGTCGTTGGCACGGAGGATGGCGCGCGCCTGCTCTACACCGAGGAATCGACCGAGGTCTGGTTCACCGATTACGGCTTCGGGCAGCTTGAGGATGGGCTGGCTGTCATTCCCATCGACGCCATCTTCGCTCAGACGGTCAACCTGGAGGAGCCATACCACGTCTTCGTGCAGGTGTACGGCGACGCCGAGGTCTACGTGACCGACCGCACCGCCACGGGATTTGAAGTGCATCTGCGCGATGGCGACCCCGACGTTGAGTTTTCCTACCGCATCGTGGGCAAGCGCCTGGGGTACGAAGATGCCCGCTTGGAGCGCGCGCCCTGGGATGACGATCTCACTTCCAATCCATAGACAGGAGGGATGCTATGAAACGGCCTGTGTTTTTCTTGGCTTT
>JAFGJF010000658.1 GCA_016929205.1 Anaerolineae bacterium | reverse complement strand
CTTCTTCTTCCTCCCCTCCCCGAGCAGCGACGTATCGCCCACATCCTCAACGCCATCCAGCGATCCATCGCCGCCCAGGACGACGTGATTGCCGCCGCACGGGAGCTCAAGCGCAGCCTGATGCAGCACCTCTTCACCTACGGTCCCGGCCTCCGGCCCGCCGAGACCAAAGAGACGGAGATTGGCGAGATTCCGGCGCATTGGGAGATAGCATTATTGGGAGACATACTTAAGAGTAGTGGAGGGAACGTTCAGACTGGCCCATTTGGTAGTTTGCTACACGCGTCCGATTATGTTCCCCGAGGTTTTCCTGTTGTAATGCCCAAAGATCTGACAATTCGAGGCACGATATCGTCTGACAGCATTGCTTGTATTGGATTGGATGATTACCAACGACTTGAGCGATACCACCTCCAAGCCAAAGACATATTGGTGGCACGTCGTGGTGAAATTGGTCGTCGAGGCTTGGTGACAGAAAGGGAATCAGGCTGGCTTTGTGGCACAGGGTGTCTTAGGATTCGTCCAGGTCACTTGCTTGACTCGCAATTTCTTGCGCAGATGTTTGAGGCTACTTGGCTTAGAGAATGGCTCACCGTAAATGCGATCGGTACAACAATGCTGAACCTAAGCGCTCGCATCCTCAATAGTATGCCCATTCCCTTGCTCCCTATACAAGAACAACAAGAGATTGCACACATTCTAGTGACCACGGATTCCAAAATTGCAGTGGAAGAAAATCGCAAATCCGCTCTTGAAGCCCTGTTCAAATCCACCCTCCACCAACTGATGACTGGGCAAATACGCCTCAAAGACGAGGACTGACAAGATGAAAACCACAATGGGTGAATATGTCGTCGGAGCCTATCTCAAACAGTGCTTGGGGTGCGATGTAATTGACTATAACGTCAGACCGCCAGACGATGGCTTGAAAGGGTTGGCCGAATTCGACGTGGTAGGGCTGCGTTTCAAGGACAAGCGTGCCTACATCTGCGAGGTGGTCACCCATCTCGACGGCATAAAGTATGGCAACAATGCCACAACGATTGAGCGCATCAAAAAAAAGCACGAAAGACAACGCGATTACGCTCGCGAACATCTGTCCGACTTTGAGCCGGTCTTTATGCTCTGGTCGCCAGTCGTCCCGGTCGGCTATCTGACCGAGTATTTGGGAGCGATCAAGACCTTAGAACTTTGTATCAATGGGACATACAGCGAGTGCATAGACGAATTGAGAGACCAAGCTCGGAGCACAACGAGAGATGCCGGTAATCCTTTCTTTCGTGCGTTGCAGATTCTCGAACACCTGCGTGAAGGCACGTAAAAAAGTCCAATTGTACGGTTTCAACGGACGATGCGTTGTACAAAGGAGAAGCGATGACAAAAAGACGCCAGCAAACTCAACGAAAGCGATCGACCGCCGCACCTTTGCCACAAAATCAACAGGAAGCCGAACTACCGGAGGATCTGTTTTCGGATATCATACCTCCTGATCCCCAGGAAGCACGGACCCTGATCGAGCGATTGCAGACGATGCGCAATTCGTCCGTGATCACTCTTGTCGCCAGGCCGGACGTGACCCTGCGCGGCGACGTTACCGAAAAGGTCTACGAACAACTCAGAAAAGTGGGCCGTGTACCCAGAATCGACCTGTTTTTACACAGTTCGGGCGGCCAGACCGAGATCCCCTGGCGGCTGATCACACTCATTCGAGATTTCACGGATCGTTTTGCCGTCTTGATCCCGGGGATTGCCTACAGCGCGGCGACTCACCTGGCCATGGGGGCCGACGAGATCGTGATGGGACCACTGTCAGAATTGAGCCCGGTCGATCCGGCACGCTCTCACCCACTGCTTCCCGGTCGAAAAGAAGAGGATCCGCCTTTGGCTGTTTCGGTGCAGGATCTGCGCCATTGTGTCGAGTTTGTCAAAAGCGAGATTGGGGATGCCAATCCAGAGTCGCTGGCGATGATTCTGACTGCATTGTTTGACAAAATCCATCCATTGGCCATCGGTGCGATCCAACAATCTTATGCTCTGTCCCGCCTGATCTCCACCAAAGCCCTATCCACGCACATGGACCCCGATACACAAAAGGAACAGATCGAGCAAATCGTCAACGCCTTCACAGACGAGTTTTTTTCGCATCAGTATCGCATCGGGTGGAGAGAGGCGCAGGAAAAAGGGTTGCCTGTCATATATGCGGATAATGATCTCTGGGAAACGATGTGGAGCTTATACAAGCATTATCAAGCGTTTTTTAGCCTGGCTCGTCCGTCGGCTGAGAATCAAGTCGCCCAACCGATCGTTTGGATTGATAGCTTGTGTCATCGCTGCATCCTCGAGCAAGTATCATCAGTAACGTTCGACCAAAGTACCAGGCGAATTCAGGCGAAAAAATCCGAATCACACTGGCTATCATCTCCCTGGCAAAAAGATGATGCGGAGGGCCAAGCATAATGCCGTTTCCAACTCACATTCGTGTCGTGGACTTTGAATTCTACAGGTACCCTCGTTGGGGAGACGTATATTGGTATGATTTTGGCATGCCGCGTGCGCAGCAACATACGATGGCCGAGCCACACCTGGCTGTCGTTATTTCCGATACCAAGGTCACGTTGAAAGGAACGGCGCTCATCACACCGTTGTCTGGAGCGGAACATAGAAAAGAGGGATACGATTTTCACGTACTGATTACCAGATCGGAATGTCCCGAGCTGGACAAGGATTCAATCGTCAAAATCGACCAGGTTTACTGCGTGCCCGTTCGTCCCGGACTGCCCGATCAATATCACCTGACACAACTGGACAAAAAAATAATGGTCCGCATTTACGAACCATTATTGGAGGTCTTGGGATTCCGTTATGTGCTTCGCAGGTCAAGGCGCTAGGGCATCCCGCTGCACATCCTGCATTTGCGCAGCTAATGCCAGATCGCCGGGCAATTGTTCCTCGTTCCTTGCTAACAAGGCACGATGTTCAGGAGAAAGGTCTTGATCCAAACGACTTCCAAACGCGTCGCTTACATCGTCCAGCAGAGAACGGCGGCGAATGGTGTAATTGAAACGCGTGAAGAAAATGCGAGGAACGGTGATCGTGTTGTCCATTCCGGTAAGCAAACTGGTGGTCAAGGTTTCATCACGTCCACTGTGCTCAATCTGCTCGTTCATATGCCCTTTCTTTCAAGCCTATCCAAAATCTTAAACCTATTATAAGGGATCACAGAGAAAAAGTCAATCATGTCTTAGCTGGATGAGTCTTATGAGCCGTCTATCCGAAAAACAAGATGTCCAAAACGAACTGATCCATCACCTGCGCGGCATCGGCTGGCGCTACCTGCCGCCCGGCGACGTGGATGTGCTGCGCGATGGTAACCGCGCTGAGCCTTTCCTTCCCGGTGTGCTGCACGACAAGCTGATCGCGCTCAATCCCGGCCTGGTGACCGATCAAAATGTTGATGACGTGCTGAACCGCCTGCGCCGCATCCCGGCCAACCTGGAGGGCAACGAGCAGTTGCTCACCGCCTTGCGCGGCGGATGGACGGTCTACCATCCCGAGGAGAAGCGCGAGCGCAATCTGGCGGTGATCGGCTTTGACGACCTGCAAACCAACGACTTTTGCTTTACCCAGGAGCTGCCCTTTGAGGATCGCGGCAGTCGCCGCCCCGACATGGTGCTCTATGTCAACGGTCTGCCTTTGGTGATCATCGAAAACAAGAGCCCGACCCTTTCTGAGCCAGAATTGGAAGCGTTTGATCAAGTGCAGCATCTCTATACTGCCGAGATCCCCGGCTTGCTCAGATACACCCTCTTTTTTGCCGGATGCGACCTGCGAATCCACTATGGGGCCACCTGGAACGATGACGTCAAGGCGTTCTATCGCTGGAAGTCAGAGGGCAAGGATTACGGTCTGGAACGACTGGGCAAGACCCTCTTTGCCCGACAGCAAATTTTGCACATCGCCCGCGACTATACCATTTTCTTCCGCGCCGACGACCAGACCCACAAATTCATCCTCCGCCCGCACCAGATGCGCACGACCGAGTTGATCGTGCAACGTGTCGCCGCTGCGCTCCCCTCTCCTGGTGGTGAACTCCAACCG
>JAFGJF010000100.1 GCA_016929205.1 Anaerolineae bacterium | reverse complement strand
ATCGGCAATGTGCAGCAGCGGAATATCAATGTGGCGCTGCATCTCGTCTGCTACCTTGTGCATCGTGTTGGTGCACAACACCACAAAGTCTGCGCCGCCGCCCTGAACCTGGCGCGCGGCCTCAATCATCGCTTCGGCTGCTTTATCCCACTGCCCCTGCATCTGGAATGCTTCAACCGGGGCAAAATCGACCGAAATCATCACACTCGGGGCCGAATGCAGCCCGCCTAATCGGTCGCGCACCGTTTCGTTGATGATCCGGTAATACTCGACCGATGATTCCCAGCTCATTCCACCAATCAGGCCGATCGTTTTCATCTCTGTCTCCCGCTCTATCTCTGGTGCCGTTCGATTTTGGCTCCCAACGTCCAAAACTCGCCCAGCACAAAGGCAAAGCCGTTCAAACGATCGACCCGGATATGGCCTTCCTCGTCGAGTATCGTTTCGTCGACGTGCTGGGCCACCGCTTCACCCAGGAACAGATCGTGATCGCCGATCTCTTGAATGCCGATCACCTTGCACTCAATATTGACCGGGCATTCAGCGATCAAAGGCGGCTTGACCACCGTTGCCGGCAGCGGCGTCAGCCCTGTTGCGGCAAACTTGTCGGTCGTGCGCCCCGAGACGCCTCCGCAGGCCCAGACCTGCTCGGCAATCGCCTGCGTGGGCAAATTGACGACGTATTCACGCGTCTGGCTGATCAACCCGTGCGAATGGGTGGCCTTGCGGATGGCGATGCCCAGGACCACCGGGCGCGAGATGCTGATATTAAACACCTCGCCCAGGGTGATAATGTTGGGCTTGCCCGCCGCATCGATCGACGTAATCAGCCCGGCTGGCGTTGGGTACACCGGTCGATGTGGTTTTATCTGGATCTTGGACAGAGTACACCTCCTCGTCTACCGTACGAAAAGTCTATGCCAACTCCCCAAAGTGTTTTTTGACAAAAGCCAACAGCCTCTCGGGGTGCTTGCCAACATAGTTATACGCCTCAAAACGCCCCATCTTGCCCGGGATGAACCACAATTCTCGGGCACCAGGCGTCGCATCGTAAAAACGCTGAATGTCGCTCAGCTCGGTCCAGGGATCCGCTTGCGCCTGGACGTACATGGTGGGGATCTCGATGTCCTGGACAAACGGACCTGGCGTCATATCTTGCAGCGCATATCCACCCCGCCAGCGGACGATCCGGTCGACGATGGGCAGCAAAAACAAGCTAAGCGGGGTATAGACGTCTCTGAGATAACATTTAAAGAACACGGCAGCGGTGACGGGTTGAATGGCGACCAGGAAGCGGGCATTCGAGAGCTGTTCTTTGCCTTTGCTGAGGGCAACCATAGTCGAGGATGCCCCCATACAAAAGCATACGAACCCGATGTGCTGCACATTCAGATCCGCTCGGCTGTTCACATAGCGCACGGCGCCCAGTACATCCTGATATTCTGACCTCCCGTTGCCCGTGATGCCACCGTCGCTCTCGCCGTGATTGCGCAGATCGAAGGCCAGGACAGCATACCCCGCCTGGTGCAGGGCGTGAACTGTTTTCAACAGATCGACGTCGGTCTTGAACAACGGCGGAAAGCCCTGGTTCTTGGCCAGGAACCCGTGGCGGTTCATCGGCATGGGGTGAGTGACGAGAATGACCTTGTTCGTTTCAAAGGGCGCCGGGATGAACCAGCCCTTGATCGTCAAACCATCCGTGCTTTTAAACGCGATGTCCTGGTAGGACAGGCCGTATTCCTGTGGCGTCCTGACGATCGGCTGTCGCCGGGAATGCATGACAATGCCCGAAAAAACAACGCTCGTGACGAGCACAGCCAATGCCATAAAAGCGACGAGCAAAATAACGATCCCATAGATAGGCATGTCGCCTCCTATTATATGCATTGTGAGGCCTTTGATCACTGTGCATTATACAAGAGGGGACAAAAACGGGCAATTTGCCCTAGTGCGCGATGACCTGCGGCAGGTGCCGTGCTGTCTTGACCGCGTTCCGGGCCTCTTGAGGCAGCGGCGCAATGCCATCAAAACCCGTGCGTTCGACAAACGCGATCAACACTGCTTTTTGATACGCAGCAGTCGAAAAGTCGACTCGATCTCGATCGCGCTTTTTCCTCGGCGGTTCTCGCCAAGCCCCATGTGCGCCCCGGCGTACAGATAATAGCTATTGCGCTTTTCCTGCAGATAAGGGGCCGGAAAACGATAGGTCCCGCCCGGCGTGCAAAACTGCTCCAGGTGGGCGATGCTGTCCCGAAACCACTGCGAGCCGCGTACGGCCTCAAAGCGGGCGCCCAACTCAACAAACATGACAAACCGGTTTGACTCAAATCGCTCCGGATCGAACCCGGTCAGGATGGGAAAGCAGGCCAGGAAAACACGCCCGGCGGCATAGCCCTGCCTTTTGACCGGATTCCAGATGTAGCCTCCGGGCGTGGTCTGGAAAGCGGGATCGATCACGTATGCAGCCACGGCTTCGATCGCCTGCCAGGTCTCAAGGTCATCTGCCGGCCAATAAGCCATGCCGTACAGGTCATAGCAGGAAGGAAGCGGATAGGCGTCTCCTGTCGGGTTGAACTCGAGCTTGTAAAACTGCTTTTCCGCCCAGGGCTTGGGAAAACCGGCTCGTTCTTTTTCATCCATATAGAGGTCATAACTGCCGTGTTGGGCCGTGCGCTGCAGATCGGCAAGGCGGCGGATAAACCAGTCACGGATCGCCTGTTCGCGCCAATACCCAGCCCGGATCAGGAACGGGACCAGGATCACCTCAAAATCATAATAGCTCTTGTCCACGCTCAGATCGCAATATGGAAGTGCCTTTTCATCCAGCGCCGGGATGCCGGCTTGCAGGCCGTATTCGCACAGCTTGGCCAGGGCGTTCTCGGCAGCAGTGTCTCTGCTATGGTGAATAGGACCGGCTCCCAGGTTGTCCAACCAACGCTGCACCTCGTCGCAAGCGAGCAGGTCGTGCACAAGCTGTTCGAGATCGATGCCGCTTGTATCCTCAAGCAGCTCGGTTGCCGTCAGATAACGAACGATCGGCCCGCCATTATCAAACAACCACTGTGCCAGTTCTTGGGACTGCATCGCCATGCCAAAATCCTTTCTATACCGCTGCCAAGATCGACCTGACCAAAGCCTCCTTTGGGCTGACACCCGACCAAGATTCGCCCTTTGGGCTTGATTATGACGGTGGTTGCTGCGTTGTCTCGGCTGCCGGTACCGCGCAGCGTTCCACGGCAGCAAGCACGTCCTTGAGCACGGGCTTGCGCGCAAAAAACAGTACCTCACCCGCCGAGGCCGCCTCGAACTCGGCTTCAGATACGTTGGCGCTTTTGTAAACCAACAGAATCAGATCCTGCCGCCCGGCCTGGCGCACCTTGATGATTTTGCGCCGTAAATAGTCGGGATGCCAAAAGCCGACGATCTCGAGCAGTGCGCGCCGCCCGTCGTGGCGATGGGTGAAGGAAAAGTCGGGAATCATGACCGTGTCGCCGGTCAGGATCAACTCATCCTCGCGATCCAGCTCCCACTTTCGTTCGACGCCACCGTACTTGGCCTCGAACTCGGCCGCAAAGTCGGCTTCCAATTGGCTGTCGAACAAGCCCGACGATCTGAAATGGGTTCGCAGGTCGGTCTGATCGTTCAACGTGTACCGCACCACAGAGGCAGACCGCGGCGGCTGCACGTCCGCTTCCATCTGCCAGTGCTCGCACAACAGCAGCGCCGGCAAAAATTTGGCAAACTGGAGCCCGTAGCGGATCGTCGATTTGACAAACGGCGAGATCGGACCGTGCAGCGTCATATGATAGCCGCGCGACGGGTCGCGCTCGTGCAGCGGGCGAATGGTGTACATTAGTTTAAAGAGCTTGATATACTTGAACAGATCCTTGTACCCATCGCGCACCTGCAGCCGTACCTCGCGCGCCCAGTAGAGCAGCCCGCGCGCCAGTTCCATATTGTAGCGGGCGATGAGATCGCCGGGTGTCAACAGCTCGCCGCTGTCGATCAGGATCTGCTCCTCAACCAGGTCCGCAAAAAGCGCGGCCTCGACCTGCTCGACGGTCAGACCCAATTCAACGCCCGCCTCGGCCAAAACGTGCTCTCGGGCGGCAGGGTGAAACAAGTCCTGCTTGGCCGTGACCGGCCCCCGGCTCGATAGCATCGCTCGCAGGTCAGTGGGATCGACCGGCGGGTTGGTGTTGAACGTGCAGCGCGACGCGATCACGGTCGCCAGGCCGCGGATCACCGGGTAATCCAGGCTGTCCCCTTCATAGTCTCGCAAGGCATCGTCCAACTCGCCGTGGCTGTGGCCAACGTACCGCTGGAAAAGTGAGATCAGGTCATTGGCGATGTCCAGATAATAATAGTCGACCGGTATCGGTTTGGTCCACACCTGCCCGCCGCGGATCACCAGTCGGGGGCGAATGTGTTCGGCCTTGAGCATAGCCCTACCCCTTTGCCGGCTGGCGGCGGCGCGCGATACGTTCGTCGACCGTGTTGCGGGCGATCACTTCGTAGAGCAGTGCCTGTATGTTCCCCCGCTTGCGCAGCACCCGGCCCAGGCGCTGCACGTACTCGCGGGCGCTGGCACTGCCGCCCAGCACCACGGCGATTTTGGCCTCGGGCACGTCTATGCCTTCGTTGAGCACGTTGGTGGTGACGATGGCCCGGTACGTGCCGGACTGAAAGCGTTCCAGGATCGCCTTGCGCTCTGCCGCTTTGGTCTGGTGGGTGATCACCGGGATCAAGTGACGGCGCGCAATTCGGTAAGCAAAGCGGTTGTGCGCCGTAAAAACCAGCATCGGCCGCTCGACGTGTTCGCGCAGCAGCCGGTCAAGCACATCCAGCTTGCCACTTGCTTGCTGGACGATCTCTTTGAGTTTGAGTTCGGCCACCTTGGCTCGCCTCGCCCTGGCGTCATACGCGCTGCGCCGGGTGAACTCGTTCCACCAGCCGGGACCGTGCTGCTCGCGCAAGCGCGTCTCGCGTACGTAACCGGTATAGGTGGCGTACGTATCATCATAGATCGCTCGTTCTTCCGGCGTCAGATCGATCCGGATGCGCTGCGTGCGGTATTCGGCCAACTGCTCGCCGGTCAGGTCGTCGAT
>JAFGJF010000657.1 GCA_016929205.1 Anaerolineae bacterium | reverse complement strand
GATCCCGAGGAGCGGCTGAAAGCGGTGCAGCGTTTCGAGATCGAGGCGCGGATCTTGGCGACACTCAAACACCAGGGCATCCCCGATATTTACGCCTACTTTATAGAGGAGGGGCGCAATTACCTGGTGATGGAGTACATTGAAGGGCCGGACCTGGCGGAGGGCTTGACGCGCGACAAAGACGGTCAAATGGTCAAGGGCCGGCCTTACAAGGTCCAGGATGTCATCCGCTACGCGATCCAGATCTGTGAGGTGTTGGTCTACCTGGAGCAGCACCAGCCCCCGGTCATTCACAATGACATCAAGCCTGCCAATATCATTATTGATGAAAACACCGGGCGTGCGGTGCTGGTCGATTTTGGTACAGCCAAAACGCGGTATTCGCAGCAATCTGCAGGTCAACCAGGCCTGCAAAAATCGAGTGTGTATGGCACCGTGGGCTTTGCTGCTCAAGAACTGTATGATGGGAAAGCCGAACCGCGCTCCGATGTCTATGCGCTGGCGGCAACGGCTTATCACATGTTGACTGATGACGATCCGCGCCATCATCCTTTCCAGTTTCCCAAGATGGAAACCATTCCTCTGGATTTGCGCCAGGTGCTTTCGCAGGCTCTGCAAGACAAGGTCGAGGATCGTCTTTCTGCCAGTGAATTTAGCGGACGATTGCAGGCGCTTTCAAATGGCAATGTGCAGTCACTGCCGCCCCTAACGTTTCCCGATGGTGACAAAGCGACTTTGCGTGAAGACATGATCCAACTTTGCATCAAGCATTGGGACTATGCCAGCGCCATCCTGTACGACGGCAGTCTCACCCGTTGGTTGAGCGACGTACTTTACGATTCGGCGGCAGCGCGCGCTGCTCAGGAGGCGGTCACTCGTTATGCGGACGACCCCAATGCCGGGCTCGAGTATCTGATTCGTTCGCTCGATGCCAAGGCGATGCCAGCGCCACAGCTCGAGGTGATGACTGGGCGGTTGAGATACGACCGTGTGACTGAACAAGATGGATCGCAACAGATCCAGATCCAGAATTCAGGCGGTGGCTATCTGTATGGTACGGTCAAGAGCTCGGCCGAGTGGGTAGAGGTTAAGGGAAAAGTGGCTTGTGCGCCAGGGCAGACCCAAACGCTGCCCGTCGTCATCCATACGCAGGACTTGACGCCGGGGCAAGCCTACCAGGCCAAGGTCCAGGTCCAGGCTTCAGGTGCGCAGTCAGCGGTGATCCCGATCGAGGTCAAGGTGCCGCCTGCTGTTGTGGATGTTACCCCGGCACAAGTCGAGCTGGTGATTCCATCTGGTAACGAGCCTTCTGCGAAATTGAGTGTGTTCAACGTTGTGAACCGTGGGCAGGTACGTGCCGAATGCTGGATCGAAGGCAAGCCGGAATGGCTGGCTTTGAGTTCGGAGCACTTGGTCTGCCTGCCCGGACAGAAAAAGGTAGTCCAGTTGATGGTCGGACAACCGGAAAAGCTGCCTGCCCGCAACAAGGAAAGTACTGTGGAACTGGTCGTGCGTGTCAAGGGGGCTCCGTCAAAACGGGTGCAGATCGTGGCCCGTCCTCAGCGCAAAAGGGGAGAGACGTTCAAGACCGTGGTGACGCTTGGTTTTGCGGTCCTGGTCCTGCTGGCATCGATTGGATTTGTGCTTTTTATACTGCCCGGCCTGAGTTTGTTTTGATTCTGCGGGTCGGCGGCTATTTAATTTCCCTACATCGTAAATCGTCGTTGTTTGCAGGACGCATTTCCATATGCGACGATTTTCAGCAGAATCTTCCATAGCCGCCGGCCATTGTTATTCAACCACGATCTCTTGTCTCAGTGTGTTTCCTCCCTTGTCGCCAAACCAGGCATCCCCTTCGCGCAGCATGTCCCATTCCAGGACGTACTTGCCCGGCCTGGGCGGAGCGACCACCCATGCTTTGAGCGTGACCACATTGCCCGGCTCCACGCGGTGGGGCAGGTCTGTGCGCATAGGTTGGACGGCTAACAGGGCATTGCTTTCAGTGTGCCAGCGATAGGAGAGCCGGACCGGCAGTTGGTCTTTGGAATGCCAGCACTGTGAGCCAGTGTTGCGCAGCGTTATCTTTACGCGGTACTGTTCTTGCGCGCGCATGCTGGCTGGCGTCTTGCTCTCGATATAGTCGACCCGGTAAAAGGCTTGCCCATATTTGTCCAGTGCAGCTCGCACGTCGCTCACGTTCGCACGCGGCGCGCCGCGTTGTAACAACAGCGCGCCACCTTGATGTGCCACCACGCCAAAGGTTTCTTTTTCCAGCCATTGATTCACCAACTCGTAAAATGCGTGAAAATCCATCGGGCTTTTGTCGGATGCGGCGTCCAGATCGAGGACGATGTACTCGGCTGCTGTGTCGCCCTCTAGCTGGCAGTATGGAAAAAGTGCGATGTCGCGTCGCTGCGAAAGGTGAGGATGGAGGTCGCTTTGTGCGCATACGGTGGCACTGTCGGGGATGAATGCAATCACCTGGCGCAGGGCTTCCTGGTAGTTTGATGATTGGTAAAAGTCGGCAAGGCGGAAGGCTCTGCCCGGCGGATAGGGGCTGAACAGAAAACTGTTTAGCCCCGTGTTGAGGAAGATAAACAGCGCCAGTGTTGTCGCGAGCCTGGCTTGCCAGCCGGTGCGGTGTTTGTGCGCCAGCCAGGCCAGGCCCTCAGCGGAAGCGATCCACAAGAATGGGATGACCGCGGCCATGTAGTGGGCTTGAATCGAATTCTGCCACACCGATTCCGCCAGCAGGTTGATGGCAAGGACGGGCAACGCTGGTGCCAGTGCTGGTGGAAACAGCAACGGTATGAACCCAAGCGGCGTAAATAGATCGAACAAGGCTTGTATTTTTTCGCGATCGAGGAATTGCTGCGCGATCAGCAGCGGATGTGTCAGCGTGTTGTGGATAATGCTCGCCGGCGTGCTGCCCAATGCGCCAAAACGGCGCTCGATCAGATTGCCCGCACCCGGGCCATAGATTCGCTGCACAGCAGGGACGATGACGGCTAGATCGACGATCAGCCAAATGAAGGCCACCAGCGTGGTGACGATGCCATGGGTTCGCCGGTCTTTGTGCCATACGGCGATGACGATGCCCAGCACCAGGAGCACGATCGCCGCTTCGATCCGGCAGCAAAGGGCCAGGGCCAGCCACACGTAATACCGAGGCCATATGGCACGCCGCATAGCCCGCCAGGCGGCGATGAACAATGGTACCATCAGCGTCGAGGGATGAAATTCGGCCATCGTAACGTAATGCAATGGTAGATACAAGAGATAGGCGGCAGACAATACAAGAGACAGAAACGTGTTCGCTCCAAGATCGTCGATCAACAGATAAAGCGGGATCGCTCCTGCCGCCAGGAATAGCGTTTGCGTGACCAACAAGATGCGTGGATCGGCCCACAATCCATAGAGCGCTGAAAGGGGAATAAAGATCAGTTCCAGCTTGGCGTCAAGCAGTCGGTTTTCATATCGTGCCCCTTGCGCAGGATGGCGATAGAGGGGAGTGCGTTCCAGGATGCGTCCGTGCGCGGTATTCCACGCTGCCTGGTCCATCGTGCCCATATCAAGGGCGTGCGTACGAAAAGAGGCGTGGCGGGCACTGCTCAAAAAACAAAAGATGGAAGCATAGAGAACGGCAAACGAGCAGATCAAAACAAGGCCGGCGCGCGATCGGTGCTCGGCACGTGTCCACTTGAAGAGGAGCCTGCTCGCGGGAATGGCAACGACGATCACGGTAACTGCAGATAGGCCATGGATCCAGATCGAACTGCCGTACTGGATGCCAAAGGGGTGAAACGCATAGCGGGCAAAAAAAGGCAGAACGAGCCAGGCCAGCGCGAAAGGCGCTGAAGCACACCACAGACTTTGTATATCCAGCCTGGCCCGGTCTGGATCGTCGGATCCAGACCGAGAACGGGGACTTGGCGGTTCCCTTGGAGCCGTTTTGGATCCGCTGAGGCTGTTCTTTGTATCTGGATCGACGCGCAAACACAACCACCACAGCCCCAGGCAAACGATCTCGGCAAACAGCACGATCCATCTCAACTGCTGCCCGCTTGAGGCATAAATGTGCTCGCTGTGCCACCATGCCGTAATCCGGCCCTCGTCCACCCAGTCCCACCAGGCTACGGACAAAAGCGCGCCGGCAACAAGCGGGAAGGTAATAAACGGCCAGACGTGGGTGCGCTTGGAATCGATCATGTCACTAAAATAGGGCAACAAAAAGAATCCTCCCACGAGTCGAGTAACCCGGAGGAGGATAGCGTTGGGTTATGCCGGGTCGTGTTATCCTACTGTGCCAAACAAAACTGAAAGGGTGATCACAAACAGCGAAGCCATCCAGAAGCGCCACCGCCACGGGTTGTAGACACGGGCAATGCGCTTGCGCAGCGCCCGTCGCCTGCGCTCCTCAAATGAGTTCGCCTGACCGGATTCGTCATCGTCATCATCATCATCATCGTCGCCATTGTTGGCTGCTCCGCGCGTTGACGACGAAGAGAACCGCTTGGATGTACGGGTCTTGAGATCGATTGATTTTTCCACTTCCGGTTCGTTGGGCGCGACCAGGCCAATGCCCAGCAGGGCGGCAAATCCCCAGAACATCCAGTCGGAAAGGCTTGTCAGCTTTAGAGATGCTCCCCGCGTAAACAGGTTGACGATCAGCCAGACAAGGGTCAGGCCCACCGCGGTAACGCCGGCGATGCCGCCGGCCCAGGCGAAAAAGATGCCTGCCTGGTGCCAGCGAGATGGTTTTGATTCAACGTTTAGTTGTTCGTTCATAATGCCTCGAGTACCTTTATTCCCAGATCGATGCGCTTCAACGTTCGTTCGCGCCCCATAATGGCCATTGTTTCAAAAAGTGGTGGTGAGACCTGGCGTCCGGTTACGGCACCACGCAGGATGCCAAAGACAGATCCGGCTTTGACGTCCATTTCTGTCGCCAGATCGCGTATGGGTTGCTCTAATGCCTCGTGGGTCAAGGTTTGAGCTGTGGAGACCAGATCGCGCATTTTTTTGAGTGCTTGCAGCGACGATGCGGCATCCATCTTTTTGCCGATCAGAAACTGGGCGTCGCTGGCTACATCCGCTTGAAAAATAAAGTCGGTCAACGGCACCGCCTCCGGCAGGGTTTTAATCCGTTCCTGGACGATCGGTGCGATCTGGGTGATCACGTCCAGGCTGGCATCCAGCCCGGCTTGGCGGAAAAAGGGCAGCAAACGCTCTCCGAGGTCCTCTGCAGCCAATTCGCGGATATAGACACTGTTCATCCATTCCAGCTTGGCATAGTCGAATTGGGCTGACGAGGCATTGAGCCGGTCGAGCGAGAATTTCTCCAGCAGTTCCTGGCGGCTAAACAACTCGCTGCGATCGTCATAGCTCCAACCCAGGCGGGCGATGTAATTGATCAATGCTTCGGGCAAATAGCCTGCGGCGCGGAAGTCCTTGACCAGCACCATGTATTCCTGGCCCCCCGGCCCCGCTTTTTTGCGTTTGCTCATTTTGCCCTGACCGCCGGGATCGAGAAAAACGGGCAGGTGGATGTAGATCGGGATCTCCCAACCGAAGGCGTTGTAAAGAATGACGTGGATCGGGCAGGTGGACAGCCATTCTTCACCGCGCATAATGTGGCTGATCTGCATCAGGTGATCGTCGACGACGTTTGCCAGGTGATAAGTGGGAAAGCCGTCCGACTTGAGCAAGATGATGTCTTCGAGCATCTCGTTGTCAACGGTGGTCGTACCGCGCAAGATGTCGTGAAACGAGGTCGCGCCTTCGAGTGGAGCTTTGATGCGGACGACAAAGGATGCGCCCCGGGCCTCTTGCTCAACAACTTGATCGGGGGCCAGATCGCGGCAGCGGCGATCATAGCCGGTGTGTTTGCTGCCGGTCGCTTTTTGTTGTTCGCGGACCTCGGCCAACCGTTCGGGGGTGCAAAAGCATTTGTAGGCATGTCCCCGATCGATCAGCTGCTGCGCATATTTGCGGTACAGGTCTGTGCGCTGGGACTGGCGGTAGGGGCCGACCTCGCCACCGACCTCCGGCCCTTCGTCCCACTGCAAACCGAGCCAACGCAGACTGTCCAGGATGTCGGCCTCGGCGTCCTTTTGAAAACGAGCGCGGTCGGTGTCTTCGAGGCGGAGAATGAATGTGCCGTTGGTTTGTCTGGCTAGCAGCCAGTCATAGAGTGCTGTGCGCGCGCCACCCACGTGAAGGTATCCGGTCGGACTGGGTGCGAATCGCACGCGAACAGGTTTGTCCATCGTTTTTCCTCCTGTTTCAAACGAGAATGGCCCCATTCTACTTGATTTGGCGCAAAAAGCAAGTGGTGGGCTTTTTTTGCTTCGAAAGTCCCGGGTCAGGTCAAAAGCGCATGGTTTTGCTCGCGGATCTGCTGCTTGAGTGCTTCCCAGGGGCGCATGTCGGCGCAGGGATAGATCGAGTTGTTGTGCAGCAGCGG
>JAFGJF010000656.1 GCA_016929205.1 Anaerolineae bacterium | reverse complement strand
GTCCAGGGGCAGCACCTGGCTGTACTCGATCTCGACCCGTTTTTCCTCGCCGGGCAGGATGGGAAAAATGCGCGCGCGAAAGATACTGCGATCGATGTACTCGAGCAAAGCCGGGTCGCGCTGCCGCCGTACAATGTCCTCGTAGATGCGCCGTGCTTCGTCGGCGGGCAGGATCTCACCCTCCAGCCGCTTCCCATCCACCCACATGGCAAAATCCTGGATGGTCGCCCCCTCGGGCAGTGGGAACGTGTACGTTCCCTCGACCTGCTGCCGGCTCTCATTCACAAATACCTGGTCCACGTGCGTGGTCGCTACCTGGTCGTCGATAGTCACCCGGACGTGGTGATACTTGACCACCAGGTAGGGCGGGATGTCGGGCAGTGGGGGATCGATAATCACGATCCCATCGGCATAGACCGGCCGGGACGCCAGCAGGGCCAACACCAACCAGCATCCGGCGAGCAGCCGCAGTGTTCTCTTGTTCATGGTCATCCTCCTCGGGACAAAACACGATCCACTGCTTTGGAGACGTCTTGGGCCGCCAAAAGGTTCCTCGGAATGGATATGCTTCGGGGTTCAGACTTGTGCTGAGACCTGGTTTATGGTACTCTTAATTAACGCCCCTTTGATTTGGGGAGGATGACCGGGACACGTCGCTTGAGAAGGGATCCCATGCATCGTCTCTGCCAACTGCTGCACGAGCATGAAGACTGGCTGCTGGAGCGGGTGATCGGTCACGCCATCCGGCATGGTTATGCTTCTTATACGTCGACGCTGGTCGAATCCTGGCGTGCATCGATCTGCGGTTTGACCGATGCGTTCACTGCTGCCATCGAGGCCGGACAGACGCAGCTCGAACTGGCCGTAGACGAGGACTATCAACATGACCCGATCACTGCTTTTATGATCCAGGAGGCCCAACAACACCGGCAGCGCGGCGTCGAGTTGAACATGTTTCTCGGCCTGTTCAAATATTACCGGCAGAGCTATCAGGAACTGATCCAATCGAGCGACCTGTCTTCGTTCGAGGCGGACGAGTATCAGAAGCTGTTGGATCGCTTTTTTGACCGCAGCGAGATTGCTTTTTGCTGCGAGTGGGCCGGGGTGGGCCGCGTCGAGCGCATCCGTGAACTCCAGATTACCAACCGTTGGATGACCAACGAAAAAAACAAATATCTGACCCTCTTTGAGAGTCTGTCAACCCCGGTTATCTTGATCGATAACGAGAACCACATTGAAAACCTCAATCATGCGGCGCTGTCGCTGCTCGGCGAGCTGTCGGGAGATAAACTGCCGGCGACCGGCGTGGACAGGAGCCGCTTCAATGGCCGCCTGGCTCAAGAAGCGATGCCCTGGATGGCCAATGAACTGGCGGCCTTTGCCCGCGGCGGGGGGCGCTATCTGACCGGTGCCAAGGCGATCCAGACGCCCGGTGGCGTGTGCCACTATCAGATCAAGATGTCACGCATGCGAGATGTCAGCGGCAAGTTTGGTGGTGTGTTGGTGGTCCTGAACGATGAAACCGAGATCCGGCTGGCCCAGGAACGGGCTACCCAAGCCCGCGATGCGGCCGAAGCCGCCAATCAGGCCAAGACCACTTTTCTGGCCAACGTGAGCCACGAGCTGCGCACGCCGTTGAACGCCATTCTGGGCTTTTCTCAACTCATGGCCAGCTATCCCGATATCCCATACAAGTACCAGGGACAGCTCGAGATCGTCAATCGCAGCGGCCAGCACCTGCTGCAAATGATCAACGAAGTGCTGAATCTGTCCCAGATCGAGGCGGGCAAGATGAGCCTGCACGAGCACGAGATCGATCTGTATCGTCTGCTCGACGAACTGGTCGAGATCTTGACTTTGCAGGCCGGTGAAAAGCAGCTTCTGCTCTCTTTTGATCGGGACACAGGGGTCCCGCAGTATATTCTCGTCGACGAGACCAAGCTGCGTCAGGTGCTGTTGAACTTGATGAGCAACGCGATCAAGTTTACCACGTCCGGCCAGGTTTCGCTGGCGGTGTGGTTGGAACAGGACCGGCTCCATTTTCGGGTGACCGATACCGGGCCGGGTATCCCCGCCGCGCAGCGCGACAACCTGTTTGAACCTTTTGTACACGGCGATGCGGTCCAGGCAAGCCAGACAGGCAGTGGGCTTGGATTGGCCATCAGCCAGAGGTTTGTCCGTTTGCTGGGCGGCGAAATCACGGTCCAGAGCGAGTTGGGCCAGGGTTCGACCTTTCAGTTTTCGATCCCGGTCGCCATCGCCGCGCCGATCGTGGCGGACGCGATCGATGCGACGCACACCGTCTATGCCGACCTGCATTCCTACCGTATGTTGGTGGTAGACGACGAGGCATACAACCGTTTGTTGATGGTCAAACTGCTCGAACCGTTCGGTGCCCAGATCCGCGAAGCGAGCGACGGCCAGGAGGCAATTGAGATATGGCAGTGGTGGCAGCCGCACGTGATCTGGCTGGACATGCGCATGCCCGTGCTCGATGGCTATCAGGTCGCCACACAGATCAAGGCTGCCCCGTCGGGTCAGGACACGGTGATTGTCGCCGTGACGGCCAGCGCTTTTCAGGAACAGCGGGCGGCGATGCTGGCGGCCGGGTGCGATGATTTGATCTTGAAACCGCTCCACCAGACCGAGATCGAGACCATGATGGACAAGCACTTGCATCTGCACCGCGTCTGCCAGGCGAATGAGGTCTATGATGTGGCGGCGCCGGTGGCTGTGGTCAGCGCGGCCTCTCTGTCCACTTTGCCCTCGGAATGGCGATCGGCCTTTCGTGAGGCAGTCGAAGCTGTCGATCCCGAGGCTGCGGAACGGTTGATCGGCCAACTCGATCCGCAGGCACAGCCCCTGGTGGGCACGTTGTCCGAGCTGGTCGCAGGGTACCGCTTTGACACCCTGCAAGGCTTGTTTGAGGAAACAGATGATGAGCACCCAAGCGGATATCTTGATCGTTGACGATCAACCGGCGAATTTGCAGGTATTGGCCGCCATCTTGAAAAAGTACGGCTATCATGTCCGTCCGGCCATCACCGGCGATCTGGCTCTCAAGGCGGCGTTTAAATCTCCTCCCGACTTGATCTTGCTCGATGTACGTATGCCGGACATGGACGGTTACGAGATCTGCCAGCACCTCAAGGCAGAGGCC
>JAFGJF010000655.1 GCA_016929205.1 Anaerolineae bacterium | reverse complement strand
TGATGACTCTGATCGCGACCTTTGTCATCGAAATCCTATACGGTTTTATTGACCCGCGGATCAAAGCGGCGCAGGCTGAAGATTGAGGGGAGTTGCTGCTATGAAACATACCCTTCGACAGGTCTTTCGCTCCGGCAAGTTCCTTGTTGGTTTCTCCATTTTTGTGGCCGTATTGCTCATCGTGATCATCTATCCGCTGCTTATGAAGAGTCCACCGCTGGAGATCATCAGCCAGGGTACGTTCTTTCCCCCCGGGATCTATGTGAGTCTATATGACAGCATCGGTTCCACGGATCACTATACCCTCATTCTGAAGGATGCCGATGCCAGGCGAGTCGCCAGCAAACTGAAGGAGGAGGACCGCCTCGCCATAAAGGAATGGCTCGTGGCAGCCGGCATTCCGGAAGACGAGATCGACACCACGGATACACAAAAGCTTCTGGATCAGTGGGTGAACAATTATGATCCCAAGATCAGTATTCCTGGCACGACGAACGCCAAGAGGAATTACTATATCAGGCTCGATGCCTCCCTTGAAGGAATTCTGTCCACAGAGGGGGTGATCCTTGCGGCGCCAAACCCGGATACGGGTGCCCTGGAGGAGAAGGGTGTCATAGCGCAGTCTGCCTATACAAATGTCAACGAGGTTCCGAATGTACGCGTGCTGCCGTTTGGAACCGACAACTTTGGCAGGGATGTACTGACGGAGTTGGTCAAGGCCACTGTCGTATCGCTGCAGATGGGATTTGTGGCGGGTATCATTGCCACCTTGATCGGATTGACGCTGGGATTGCTGGCGGGCTATCTTGGTGGCCTGATGGATGATATCATCATGTTCTTCACCAATCTCTTCACCGTGATCCCCGGTATGATTTTGTTGATCTTGATTTCATTCAGTATCGGGCAGGAACACCGCGGTGCGGTCACGATCGCGGTGGTGATCGGGATGACCTCCTGGGTATGGACCACCAGGGCTGTACGGGCGCAAGTGATTTCTCTGCGTAATCGCGACCACGTCAACCTGTCCAAGCTATCCGGTCACTCGATCTTTCACATCATCCTCACCGATATTCTGCCTTACATCGCTTCCTATGTCGTTATGGCGCTGATCCTGCAAATCTCCTCGGCCATCCTGGCCGAGGCCGGACTATCGATCCTTGGCTTGGGACCGAAAACTACGACAACGCCAACCCTGGGTCTGATGCTCAACTGGGCCTTTATCTATCAGGCGCAGGTCCTGGGCAAATGGTGGGCGTACTTGCCCGTGATCATTGTCATCGCTCTGATATCGTTCTCGCTGAACCTGATGAATACGGGTCTCGACCAGGTATTCAATCCCACATTGAGGGAGTAAGTGATTGACATGTCGAAGGTGATCTTGGAGGTCCGGGATCTCACGACGAGATATATCACCCGGTTTCGGGAAAGTGTTTACGCGGTGGATCACGTTTCTCTGCAGGTCGAAGAAGGCAAGTCGCTCGGAATTGCGGGAGAATCGGGCTGCGGAAAATCGACGCTGGCGCTCAGCCTCATGGGCTATTACTTCCCTCCCCTGCACTATATGTCTGGCGAGATCGTCATCGATGGGCGCAATATTACCGGCATGAAACCCGATGACGTTCGCAAATCGATATTGGGGACAGAGATCGCCTATATTCCCCAAGCCGCAATGAACGCGCTCAACCCCACCCAGAAGATCATCCATTTCATCGAGGATGTCTTTCAAGCGCACGATCCATACAAGAGCAAGGCAGAGATCCATGAATTCGCCCAACAAGCCTTCGAGACCCTGGGGCTTCCGGCAGGAGTGCTGCAAAAGTATCCCGTTGAGCTTTCAGGTGGCATGAAACAGCGCACGGTGATTGCCGTGTCTGTGCTTCTTTGTCCAAAAGTACTGATTGCCGATGAGCCTTCCTCCGCCCTCGATGTCACGACACAGAAGATGGTGATCAAGATGCTCAGGGGGTTGATGGAAAACGGGTTCGTCAAGTCCATGATCTTTATCACCCACGAGCTGCCTCTCCTGTACAACGTCACCGACGAGATCATGGTCATGTATGCCGGGCAGATCGTGGAAAAGGCCGCTGCCAAAGAAGCCGTATTCGATCCACTCCACCCCTATGCCAAAGGCCTCATGGGCTCCATCATTGTGCCCGAGAGCGGCCTGCGGGATGTCAAGTTGACGGCCATTCCCGGGATGCCGCCGAACCTGAAAAACCCGCCGCAGGGTTGCCGGTTTGCCGAACGGTGCAAGTACGTTCGGGCAGAGTGCAAGGTGATCTCTGTCCCGCTTTACGACGCGGGGCATGGTCGCGCTTACCGTTGCATCTTGTCGGAAGAGACACTGAGGGAGGCATACAAGCATGCCGGGTGAAAAGAGCGCTTGTCTGAGCGGCAGAGGTCTGACCAAGATATTCGGGGTTGGCCACACGAGAACGGTTGCCGTCGATCACGTGGATTTCGATTTCCACGAGGGTGAAGTCATCTCCCTCGTGGGTGAATCAGGCAGCGGCAAGACCACCTTGGCCAAGATGCTCCTGGGATTGATCAACCCCAGTGAAGGCGAGGTTTACTTCCAGGGGGAGAAGCGTGATATCGGGACTCAGAAGAAGAAACGGGAATACTGGAAAGACATCCAGGCGATCTTTCAGGATCCGTACTCCTCATACAACATATTCAGAAAGATCGATGCCGTGCTTTTGGATTGCATCTACATGCGTGGCGGTCGAAGGCTTCCGCATGCGAAAAAAGTAGAGCTGATGGCCGAGGCGTGCGGCTTTGTCAACCTAGAGTTCGAGGAACTGACCAACAAGTATCCCTTTGAGCTTTCCGGCGGACAGATGCAGCGACTGATGATTGCCCGTATCTTCCTGCTCAAGCCCAAGATCCTGCTGGCCGACGAGCCGACCTCGATGATCGATGCCTGTTCACGGGCCACCATCCTGGATATGCTGATGCAGTTGCGCAGTGAAATCGGGATGACGGTTGTGTTTATCACCCACGACATTGGCCTGGCGTATTACGTCTCTGACGTTGTGTATATCATGGAGCGTGGGAAATTTGTAGAAAGCGGATCCGCCGATGAGGTGATTCTGCGTCCGAAAGAGGTCTACACCCAACGCCTGATCAGTGACGTACCCAAGATCTACGAAGAATGGGATCTCTCGACTGTGTAGTCCACCCCCCTTTGGATCCAGGCGAAGTAAGAGGCTATCGGAAGAGTGAAACCTTTCCTGTTCGTAGTAACGGCTTCCGTCGTTCTTGGACGGCTAAAGCCGTTACTACGAACCTTATCAGACAGGGTCTAGGAGATCGGACAGAAAGACGAGCATGACATCCAAGGGCCAAGCGAATCAATTGCTAGGATATCCGGCCGATGCTCGTCTTTTGATAGTCAATGCCGATGATTTCGGAATGTGCCATGCGGTAAATGAAGCCATCTTCCGCGCGTTGCAGGAGGGCATCGCCTGCTCCACCAGCTTGATGGTCCCGTGTCCCTGAATGCTACATGCTATGCATGTCCTCGCAGACCATCCGGAAGTACTCTTTGGCATTCACCTCACGGCCATCTCTGAGTGGCCTGATTACCGTCAGACAGATTCGGGCTTTTTGACGTCTCAACAGGCCAAAGACATCGTCCGAGAAGAAGGTATCATACTCCTGGACTATCGAGCCTTGCAGGCTATTTGGTATCTTTTCAATAATTCGGGGTTGGGGTGTGTGCGGGCGGCGAAGCCGCCCGCACACACCCCAACTTACCCCATTTTATTGAAATGATACGCTATTTGGAAAGAAATGTGAGTTCATGGGAAAAGACACGATGGGCACGCAATCTTTGGCAGGTGCCTGGCAGTTTCGCCAGGCAGGTGCCCCCCAGCGGGAGATGGAAGAGTGGCTGCCCGCCAGTGTCCCGGGCGGCGTGCATACCGATCTGCTGGCCCTGGGCCGCATTCCTGACCCTTTTGTGGGCGACAACGAGCGTCGCGTGCAGTGGGTGGCCGAAGCAGATTGGGAATATCGTTACCAGTTTGCCGTCGCGCCCGAACTTTTGCGGCAGGCGCACATCTGGCTGGTTTGCGACGGGCTGGATACCCTGGCGACCGTCAGCCTGAATGGCCACGAGCTGGGCCACGCGGCGAACATGTTCCGCCAGTATCGCCGGGACGTCAAGCCGCTGCTCAAGGCAGAAGGGAATGAGCTGCGGATCGTTTTTGATTCGCCCGTGCGCTTTGCCGCCGCGCAACAGGCCTTCCGCCCCATGCCCGGTGTTTCGCAAGCCATCCCGGGCGGGCCGTATCTGCGCAAAGCGCCGTGCCAGTTCGGCTGGGATTGGGGCCCGCAGTTACCGCCCATCGGCATTTGGAAGGATATTCGGCTGGAAGGCTACGAGGGCGCGCGTATTGAGGATGTCCATCTTAGGCAGGAGCACGCCGGGGGACAGGCAACCGTCGAGGCGAGCGTAGCTGTTCAAAGCTGGGAGGAAGCGCCTCGCTCGGCAGTCATGCGCATCGTTGCGCCGGATGGACAGGTTTTTGAAACCGGCGCAGCGGTCGCCCCGGACAACGACATCACGCTGCGGATCGTCGTTCCCGATCCGCAGCTTTGGTGGCCGAATGGCTACGGCGCGCAGCCGCTCTATCAGGCCGCTGTCAAGCTGTATGAAGGTGACATTGTGCTGGATCAGCGCGAATACCTGCTGGGCCTGCGCACGATTGAGCTGCGGCAGGAGCCGGACGAATGGGGGCGATCCTTCACCTTTGTCGTCAACGGGGTGCCCGTTAACGCCAAAGGTTCCAACTGGATCCCGGCTGATTCTTTCCCTACCCGCATCTCGGATGAATACCTGGAAGGGTTGATCCGCTCGGCGGCGGAGACGCACCAGAACATGCTGCGCGTGTGGGGTGGTGGCTTTTTCGAGGAAGATCGTTTCTACGACCTGTGCGACCGGTACGGCATCCTGGTCTGGCAGGATTTCATCTTCTCGTGCAGTATCTACCCGTTGGACGATCCCGATTTCCTGGCAAACGTCCGGGTGGAAATCATTGAAAACATCCGCCGCCTCCGCCACCGTGCCAGCCTGGCGCTGTGGTGCGGCAACAACGAGATGGAATGGGGCTGG
>JAFGJF010000654.1 GCA_016929205.1 Anaerolineae bacterium | reverse complement strand
TGGAAGAGGCTATCCAGCAAGGATTTAAAACGGGGCACTTGTTTTCAGAGCTGGGCGCACCGTTTGCTGTTGCATGATGCGTGGAGAAAAAAAAGCGTGCGAACGGCTCGTACGCTCTTGGTTTATCGCCGGTCAGGCAGACAAAATCTCGTCGTCGCTGGAACTGATCTCGATCAATTTCCCGGTGACGGTAAAGATCGTGCGTTCGCAAATATTGGTCACCCGATCGGCGGCACGCTCCAGGTTGTGCGCCGCCCATAACAAATAATTGGCCTGCTCGATGTTTCTGGGATCGGCAACGATATAGGTCATCAGCTCGCGGTAGACCTGGTTGTACAAATCGTCTACCTCGTCATCCTCTTTAGGAATGAGATAGGCCAGGTCGACGTCGTGAGTCGTAAACGCCTGCAAGGCACGGTGCAGCATGTCACATGCCAGTTCGGCCATACGTGGCACATCCACCAGCGGTTTGAGCAGCGGCGCGGTGCCGATCAGCAGATTGATCTTGCCGATCCCCTTGGCATAGTCGCCAATGCGCTCCAGTTCGATGGCGATCTCGAGGATGGCGGCGATCTGGCGCAGATCGCTGGCCATCGGCTGTTGCGTGGCGATCAGGATCAACGCTTCACCCTCAATCTCGTACCGTTTTTCGTTCAGGACGTGGTCCTGGGCGACAAGGTGGCGCGAGGCATCCAAATCTCTCTTTTTAAGGTTTGCCACCGAATCTCGAAGTGCCTGCTCTACCATACTGCCCAGGACAAGCAAACGATCTTGCAGCTTTTGCAATTCACGATCAAACATTTCCCTTGGCATGAGCGTCTCCTTTGCTAGCCGGCGCGTCCCGTGATATAGGCTTCGGTCTTTTGCTCTTTGGGATGCGTAAACACGTCCTGCGTTTTCCCAAATTCAACCAGTTCGCCCAGCCAGAAAAAGCCCGTCCGGTCCGACGCACGGGCAGCCTGTTGCATACTGTGCGTGACGATCACAATGCTATAGTCTTTTTTGAGCACTTGTATCAATTCTTCTATCTGAAGCGTATCAATCGGGTCCAGGGCAGAACAAGGCTCGTCCATCAAGATCACATCGGGCTGCACGGCGGTGGTCCGGGCAATGCACAAGCGCTGCTGCTGGCCCAACGAGAGACGCAAGGCATCTTGCTTGAGATTGTCCTTGACCTCGTCCCACAACGCCGCACCGCGCAGACTTTGTTCGACGATCCCGTCCAGGTCAGCCTGGTGATGCATACCCAGCACGCGCGGTCCAAAGGCAACGTTGTCAAAGACCGACTGGGGAAAGGGATTAGGCCGCTGAAAGACCATCCCCACCCGGCTGCGCAAATCGACGACATCGGTGTCGGGCGCGTAAATGTCTTTCCCATCCAACAAGACCTCACCCTCGACACGCGTCCCACGAATCGTATCGTTCATCCGGTTCAAACAACGCAAAAACGTCGACTTGCCGCATCCAGACGGACCGATCAAGGCCGTGATTTTACGATCCTGGATCATGATCGAAACATCAGAGAGCGCCTTAAAATCGCCATAATAAAAGTGGAGGTGATTGACCTCAATTTTGTCCATATGGTCGCCGAATGTCTCCTATCCAAATCGCCCCGTGACATAGTCCTCGGTACGTTGATCTCGGGGTACGGTAAACAGCTCCGCACCGGGACGATGTTCGATCAATTCGCCCATCAAAAAAAAGGCGGCATAATCCGACAGGCGTGCGCCCTGCTGGATGCTGTGCGGGACAATAATGATCGTATAGTCGCTTTTCAACTCGTGCAGCGAGTTTTCGACCTTGGTTGTCGAGATCGGATCCAGACCCGAGGTCGGCTCGTCGAGCAGCAGCACGTCGGGCTCTAATGCCAGACTGCGAGCAATGCACAGGCGCTGCTGCTGTCCTCCCGACAGGGCGCTGGCCGGATCGTCCAGACGGTTCTCGACTTCGCTCCACAACGCAGCCTGGTTCAGGCTGCGATACACGATCTCGTCGAGGCGGGTCCTGTTTTGGATGCCTGCCAACCGGGGACCATAGGTGATGTTTTCGCGAACGGTGCCAGGCAAAGGCAAAGGCAGGGCAAAGACCATACCCACCTTACGCCGCAAGGCATTGACATCGACTCCTGGCGCGTAGATATCCTGGCCGTCGATCCATATTTTTCCGGTCCGCCGCGAGCTGTCTTCCAGGTCGTTCAGACGATTGATCATACGCAGCAGCGTCGTCTTGCCGCCGCCGGCCGGACCGAGAAAGACGGTGATCGCGTTGGCCGGGACGTCGAGGGTGACATTACGCAAGGCGGGCTGGCCGTCATAACTGCAACTGACATTCTGAATTTGTATCTTGGGTGTAAATTGTTCTACCATTGTCTTTTTCGTCTGAAATAACTGCGGACCACCGATGCAACCAGGTTCAACGACAGAACCAGGGCCAACAAGACCAGCGCCGTACCGTATTGGATCTGCGCCGGCATGCCCGGCACCTGGGTGCTGATCACGTAGAGGTGATAGGGCAGGGCCATCGTCTGATCGAACAGCGACCTGGGCAAACTGGGCAGGTAAAAGGCGGCGACGGTGAACAAGATCGGCGCCGTTTCACCCGCCGCGCGCAGAAGGCCCAGGATTACGCCAGTGATGACGCCGGGCAGCGCCTGGGGCAGAACGATGTTCCAGATGCCCTGCCAGCGCGTGCCACCCAGGCTGGCATTGACGGTGCGAAATTCGGTCGGCACGGAGCGCAGTGCTTCTTCGGCCGCACTGATGATGATCGGCAAGGTCATAATGGCCAGCGTCAGCGCGCCAGCGACAATCGACGTGCCAAATTGCAAAAAAAGCACAAACAACCCCAGCCCAAACAGACCATAAACTACCGATGGGATGCCGGCCAGGTTAATGATCGCCAGGCGAATGACGCGAGTGAACAGCGTATCCTGCGCATATTCGGACAGATAAATCGCTCCGCCGACACCAATGGGAATGGCCACCAGCGACGTACCTATGGTCAACACAATCGTGCCCACAATGGCCGGGAAAATGCCGCCCGCTTTCATCCCCTCGCGGGGCATCGCGGTCAAAAATGCCCAGCTCATCGCACCGATGCCGCGCACGAGGATTGTGCCAACGACGAACAAGATGGGCAGCACCACAACCAATACCGAGACGCCTAACAAAACAAACCCGATCCGTTGGATCAGGTAACGATCGATGGCAACCTTGCTCTTTGATCCCCCATCGTGCTTGGTCAACGCACTGTTGTGTTCTGTCAACGCGCCGTTGTGTTCTGTCAACGCGCCGTTGTGTTCTGTCAACGCGCCGTTGTGTTCTGTCAACGCGCCGTT
>JAFGJF010000653.1 GCA_016929205.1 Anaerolineae bacterium | reverse complement strand
GATCCCGGCCAGACAAATGCGTATCGATATGGTATTCTGTTCACAGGCGTTTGTGCCGCTGCACTGCACCGTTGGCGTAAGGCACGGCGAGTCGGATCATTTGCCGGTAGTGGCCGAGTTGGGCTGGCGACGGTGAGTGAAAGCAAACAGCCCAAGTTTCGTGATTACTTTCCAACCTAGCACCTTGCCACAGAGCAGCTATATCATAATCTATGCTTTTATGCTTCACCAAGCACGTCTACAGGACAGATCACTCTGATGACTGAGGGGAGACGCTGCAATTGCTGCCGGTCGAGGGTGACCAGCGTCGTATTGTACTGCTGGGCCACGGCAGCATAGACGGCATCAGCTCCGCGCAGACGTGTGCTTGCTGCCAGGTTGATGGCGCGGTCCATCAACGCTTCGTCCAGTGGGACGAACGTTTGGTTTGGCCAGTCTTGCAACGCGGTCGCCAATGCTTCGGCACGCCCGGCATCGTTCAGTGCGCGCGCAACGACAGCCGCCACTTCGACCGGCAGTAACGTGGGACAAAACACGGGGTATTGGCGCTGTTGGACCAGGGTCAGAAACGCCAGGCTAGTAGCGGACTCGGCTTCGACAGGGTTTAATGCGCTGACGTGGACGCTGGCATCAATAGTATACATCGTATCCCTTTTTTAGCGGCGGATGTCGTCCAACAGATCCTGAGTCGAGAGATTTGCCGGCCAGGCCGCACGAATCTCGTTGGCGATTTTTTCGTAACGCTCTCCGTTGCGATGAATGGCTTTTTTGCCGGCCTGAACCATCTCTGCCTCTGCGCGATCTGTGTCCAGGGGCAGGATGATGGCGACCGGCCGGCCCTGATAAGTGATCACGTATTCGGCATGTTCTTCACGGACCTGTCGAATCACTTCACTGGCTCGTTCCCGCAGTTCACGCACGCCAATCAATGACATTGATCTCTCCTGTGATCCTAATCGTAACTACAATTATAGCAGCTATTGTACTATCAAATGCTTGTTCTGACAAACCAACACCTGGCTTGCGCGCGGGGCGACGGAGGTTGATCGCCTAAAACCTGAGCGAAAACGATGCGAACGGCACAAAAGCAGGCTACAATAGGGCGTATTTCCTATTGGTTTCACCGGTCGGTCGTGGTACAATGGATCTGGAAACCGCAAGCGATAGAACGGATGCGCCCGAGATGGCATACACAAAGGGAGATCGCGCCCGAATAGCCTACTTGCCCGGCCTGGATGGCTTACGCGCCCTGGCCGTCGTTGCCGTGCTGCTGTACCACGCCGATCTGGCCTGGATCCCGGGCGGCTTTTTGGGGGTCGAACTCTTTTTTGTGCTCAGCGGCTACCTGATCACGGCCTTGCTGCGGGCCGAATGGACGGCGCAAGGGCGGATCGATCTCAAAACGTTCTGGCTGCACCGCGCGAGGCGGCTGCTTCCCGCGCTGGGCCTGCTGATCGGGAGCGTGCTCGCTTACGCCGTGCTGTTCCTGCCTGACCAGGTCGCCGGCCTGCGGGCCGAAGCGGTCGCGGCAGCCGGCTATGCCAGCAACTGGGTTCTGATCTTGGCCCGACGGTCTTATTTCGAGACCATGGGCCGGCCTTCTTTGCTGCGCCACCTGTGGTCACTGGCCGTCGAGGGCCAGTTTTACCTGCTCTGGCCGCCGATTTTTGCCTTTGCGTCCAGGCGCTGGCCGCGCCGCCGGGTGCTGCTTGGCGTGCTCGCCACTGCGATGGCGTCGACCTTGCTGATGGCATTCCTCTACGATCCGAACGTCGATCCCTCGCGCGTCTATTTTGGCACCGATACCCGTGCCGCCGGGCTGCTCGTTGGCGTAGCGCTGGCGCTTATCCGCACACCGGGACGGGAGAAGAAGCCGGACGGCCGGTTGGGCTCGTTGTGGTTCGATGGGGTCGGCCTGGCAGCGCTGGCCGTGCTGGCCTGCGGGTGCCTGTGGATCGATGAATTTCAGCCTGTTCTCTACCGGGGTGGGTTTGCCGCGGTGGCATTGGCGACGGCGGTACTCATCGCGGTCGTCGCCGATCCCCGCTCCCGTCTCGTGCCGCGCCTGTTGGGCGCCGCGCCGCTGCGCTGGATCGGGCGGCGGTCGTACGGCCTCTATTTGTGGCATTGGCCGCTTTTTGTACTCACCCGCCCTTACCTCGACGTGCCGCTCGACGGGATGCCCCTGCTGGTTCTGCGGCTGCTGGCAACAGGCCTGCTGGCCGAGCTGTCCTACCGGCTCGTCGAGGTCCCCATCCGCAAGGGGACATTGCAGCAAGCCTGGGGAACGCTGCGCCGGGCGCACGGGATGCGGAGGTTGTGGATCGGCATGCAGTGGGCCGGGGCGATCGGCGCATTGGCCCTGTTCTGCGTCGCGATCGGCGAGTCCGTGGTCACGGCAACGCCCCCGCAGCCGGCCTCCTACCTGCCCAACGAACCTGGCGATACCGTCATGCCGATCGAGGCTGTTGTGTCTGCCAGCGTTGCCGACGTCGTTGCCCCTGGCAACGCGGCCGCATCTGCCAGCCTGACCAGGTCGGACGAAACGACCGGGTTGGCCGGCATGCCTGCTCCGACCGTGACGCCGTTTGCGCTTACACCTGCTGCGTCGGCAGCCGCGATCGGCGTTACCCCAACCACATTCCCGCGGCAAATGGTACCGACTTGGATTATGTCGCCCACGGTGATGGCACCGGCGGGTGCTCCACCGGACGTCTATCCGCCCGTCCGGACGGTGCCGGACAACCCGTCTTGGCCGGGCACGTTGTCGCCGCCACCAGGCGAAGACGTTCTAGCGGTGCCCTTGCTGCATTCCACCCCCATCCTCACCGTGACCGCGATCGGGGATTCGGTGATGCTGGGCGCCGCCCGCGAGCTCAAACAGGCTGTCGAACACATCCAAATCGACGCTGCCGTTGGCCGCCAGGCACCGGACGCGATCCGCATCCTGCGCGCACAGCGCGATGCCGGGCAGCTCGGCAGGGTGGTGGTTATCCACCTCGGTTCGAACGGGATCTTTCGAGACGAACAGTTTGAAGAAATGATGCAGATCCTGGCGAACGTGGATGTGGTCGCATTTGTAAACGTCCAGGTCCCACGACGGTGGCAGGACCCGGTCAATACGATGCTGGTCGAAGGCGTATCCCGGTACCCAAACGCCGTCATCGTCGACTGGCACGCAGCCAGCACCGAGCGGCCCGAACTGTGTCCAAAAGATGGCGTCCACGTCAGTCCCGAGGGCGCGCGCGTCTATGCCGAGCTGATCGCGGCATGCGTCAGGCACTTTCTCGTCAGGCTCGGGGCAGGCTGATTGTAAACACGCTGCCCGTTTCGACCTGGCTGCGCACGCCGATCGTGCCATGCTGTGCTTCGACCAGGGCTTTGGCGATAGACAGACCGAGCCCAAATCCCGGCACGGGGTGGCTGCTGCCGCGATAAAAACGTTCGAAAAGGTGGGCGCAGGTTTGTGCATCTATACCGGGGCCGGCATCGCGCACGTCGATCGCGACGAGGTGATCTTGGACCCGGGTGGCAATGGTGACGTTGCCCGGGGTGTGCTTGAGCGCATTGTCGACCAGGACGAGCAAGACCTGTTTGAGCGCATCGGGGTCAGCCAACACGGTGGCGCCGGGCGGTGTCGCGTGGAGGACGGTTCGCTCGGGGGCGATCTGTTTGGCCTGGCGGCATACATCCTGGATCAGTGCCTCGACCTCGACCGATTCACTTTTCAGGTGACGGCCGGCGTCCGCGCGGGCCAGGGTGAGCAGATCGTTGACCAGGCGGATCAAACGCTCGCTCTCGTCGACCATGTCGCTCATGATGTCGGCCTGTTCCTCCTGGGGGATCGGCGGCTGGCGGGATAACAGCGCCAGGTTGCCACGGATGGTCGTCAATGGGGTGCGCAGTTCATGCGATACGTCGGCGACAAAATTGCGCTGCAGTTCCAGCGAGCGCGCCACCTGCTGGTAGGCATCTTGCAGTTGAGACAGCATGGCATTAAACGTCGTCGCCAGTTGGCCCACTTCGT
>JAFGJF010000652.1 GCA_016929205.1 Anaerolineae bacterium | reverse complement strand
GGCCGATGATCACACACTTTTCAGACAAGGAGTTCGAAAGGCGATCGAATGCGAGGCAGACATTGAGGTCGTTGGAGAGGCCGGGGACGGGATTGTGGCACTGGCTGAGGCGATCGAGTTGATACCCGATCTGATCTTGATGGATATGGAGATGCCTTACAGCGACGGATTGCAGGCTATTAGTGCCATCAAGCGCGAACTGCCCGAGGTCAAGATCATTATGCTCACAGTTTACGATCAAGATGAGCATCTCTACGAGGCAATTAGACATGGTGCCGATGGATTCCTGAGCAAGAATATGCGAGCAGGAGAGATCCTTGCTTCAATGAGAGCGGTGATGAAAGGGCAAATCATTCTCTCAGAATGTAGGAACAAGTGTCTTTGTGACAAAACTGCCGAAAACGGAGTGGCGCAAAAAGAGGTAACCGCGCCAGAAGGCATGGTGGGATAAGATATGATGTTGTTTCGACAATGTGCAGTCAACTTGTATCGGCTGCTTGTAGGCATATGTGTGCTTGTGTTTGTCGTGGGGTGTCAAGGAACTGAACCGCCATCGACGGCGACGGTTCCTGCGGCTTCTCCTATACTGGCGGATTCTACTTTTATGGTGCAGAGAGGCAAGGTGGTCAGATTACAGCAGTTTGCTGGCCGAGTTTCTCCAGTCGAAGGGGTGACTCTGTATTTTAAAAGCTCGGGTTATGTGAGGCAGGTGTACGTCGAGCCCGGTGATCGCATCAAGCAGGGCGATCTATTGGCCGAGCTCGAGATGGATGATTTGCTGAATCAGATCGCACAAGCCGAGGTGGCACTGAATTCGGCACAACTACGTTTGTCCGATGCTGAAGATGCTCTTGCACGCGAAATCGTGGCGTCCAGGCTGAATCTGGAGGTCGCCAAAACGAGATCAATGCTCGCAGAGGATACGAATGCGTATCAGATCGAGCAGAACGAGACGCTGCTTATCCTGGCGCGGGAGCAACTGGCGCGAACACTGGCGTTGCAGGCTACGTATGATGCTACGATTGCCAGCGCAGGCGTGCAAGTGGCACAGGCGCAGGATATGGTACAACGAGCAGAAATTGCCTACAAGGAAGCGCTCGATCGTCCCTGGGAACCGCAAGAAGTGCGTGACGCGGCAGCGCGTGAAGTGCAGCAAGCAGAGTGGGTCCTGGAGGCGGCCCAGGCACAGTATGATCAGGCCGTTGCCGATGAAGCGGTCTACCAGCATGATATCAAGATCCAGGAAATTGCAGTCAAGCAGGCGGAGGCCGAACTGGCTCAGTTGCAAAAGGGAGTGGACCCTCTGCTGGCTCTGGAGATAAAGCGTGCGCAACAAGAATTGGACTGGTTGGAAGAAGACCTCGAAAAGGGTGTTGATTCGGTGTTGATCAATGATGTGGATCAGGCCGAGCTGGCACTGGAGCGTCTACAGCAGTCTGTGAGCGATGGCCGGATTTTGGCGACAATAGATGGTGAAATAGTTTCGCTATCTTTGTATGCAGGTCGTTTGATCGAAGCGTTCCGGGGCGGAATCGTGGTTGCCGATCCGTCGACACTCGAGGTGAGCGCCGATCTTACCGATAAGCAAGTGCAAGCGCTCTATGAGGGACAAAAGGCGACGGTGACGCTGGATACGCATCCGGGACGGACCTGGTCTAGCACGATCCGCTGTCTGCCCTACCCGTACGGTACCTGTGGTAGTGCGGACGGTTCGACAGGGTCTTCCAGTTCCGTGCGGATTAGCCTGGAGGACGACGGTCAAGGGTATGACGATCTCACTATTGGTACGCTGGCTCGGGTCACGATCGTGTTGCAGGAAAAGGATGACGTGCTATGGCTGCCGCCGCAAGCTATCCGGTCCTTTCAGGATCGTCAGTTTGTGATGGTTCAGGAGGGCGAACAGCAACGCCGTGTGGATATCAAAATTGGAGTGAGAGGCGATGATCGGATCGAGATCGTCGAAGGGCTTGAGGAAGGGCAAGTGATTGTCGCTCCGCAGGAGTGATCGTCGCTCCGCAGGAAAGACAGAGAAACGAGTGTTGTATGGAATTGGGAGAAATCCTCGACATTATCTGGAAACGACTATGGCTGGTGGTTGCGGGCACGGTGGTGGTTGCCGTCCTTGTTTTTGTGGCGAGCCGGAATATGAAATCGATCTACGAGGCCAGGGTGCTGATGATGGTCAACCCATCTCAAAATGCGCCTTTGAACCAGACTTCTATTGCCACGGGTGAAGATCTGGCGATGACGTATAGCGAATTGCTCAAAGCCAGACCGCTGCTAGAGATCGTGATCGCCAATCTAAGTTTGGATCTGGCACCGGATGACGTTGCGGATATGCTGGGCACCGAGTTGATCCCTGGAACGCAGTTGCTCGAATTGACCGTACAATATACAAATGCGCAGCAGGCCAGCGATATTGCAAACGAGATCGTCTTCACATTCGTTTCTTCGCACAATACGGAGCAGCAATTGCAGAGCATCGTCGCTCTGGAGCGGGACGTGGTGTCGCAGATGACGATCTTGAAAGAGTTACTCGAAAAGACACAGTCGGACCTGCAAAAGGCGCGTATGTCGTCCGGTCTGTTGACGGAGGACGAGGCCAATCTCATCGAGACAAATCTAACGAATCAACAGCTCACCTATGTCAGCTTGTTGGAGACATTCTTGAATATCCGGCTCGTCCAGGCCCAATTGCTGGATGTCACGGTGATCGAGCCTGCCATTACACCGACGACGCCGATCCGGCCCAATATACCCATTTATACATTTTTGGGAGCTTTTGCCGGTTTCGTGTTCGGCGTAGGGTTGACGTTTTTGGTCGAGTACCTGGACGATTCTTTTGAAACAGGTGATGACGTGGAACGTGCCCTGTCCTTGCCGGCCTTGGGCACGATTCCCAAGCTGCGACACCCAGAATATGCTGCAATGAGGAGGCACCGCAAAAGGGCAAGCAACAAGCCTGGTGCGATTGGTGTGTCTGGCCTGGTCACATCAGTGGCTCCACGCTCTTTTGTTTCAGAAGCGTATCGTGTGCTGCGCACCAACATTCGGTTTGTTGCCGGTGACCAATCGCTAAAGACGTTACTGGTCGCCGCTGTAGAACCCAAAACGGGTGGCACAACCGTGGTTGCTGAACTGGGCGTTTTGTGCGCCCGTGCGGGGCTGCAGGTGGTCTTGGTTGATACGGATCTCTATTCTCCCAAATTGCATCATTTGCTCGGTGTCGATCTCGCCAGTCAGCAAAAGCTGGCTTTAGAGGACACAGTTGCGTGCTCAGGATTGACAGATCTCTTGTCCGGCGATGTGCGAGACGTGTATGGGGCTATGTTGAGCACACCTGTTGATAATCTGTATCTGATCACCAGCGGTTCTGCCTCTGACAATCCTTCAGAGCGTTTGAACTCGAAACAGATGGAACTGGTTTTGGCCGAGATCGCGCGGAATGCAGATTTGGTTATTCTGGATGCACCGCCCGTGTTGGCCGTAACCGATGCTGCAGTTCTGGCGACCAAAGTGGATGGGGTAATCTTGACGGTCGAAGCAAAGCGCACTTCTCAGCAAGCTGCCTTGGAGGCGTGTGAGATCATCCAAAGGGTTGGTGCGACTGTGTTAGGTGTTGTGCTGACAAAGGTCAAGATGAAGCGTCGCGGTTTGGTTTACAATGCTTACCTGGCTGACGTACGACGGACTCGACGCCAGACAACGAGGCGGATGCCGGGGGACGATACCAGCCCACAGACAAACCTCGACCAAAAGCCAAGTCTCCGCACGATTTTCAGGATGGACACGTTGCGAACAATCCGTCGCAAGTGGAAGCGCCTGAGTTGGTTTGGCAAAGTCCGTCGTTCATAAGGTGCCAACACGGTGTGTATAGAGTTGGCTGCAAATGGCGATTTCAAATTGGGGTGACGATGCAAAAGACATTGCGCAAGGAGGCCAGGTTGTGAGAGATCAGGCCCTATCAAGTGTGCGTACCCCTCCGTTGATGGTTCCGGGGGATATCGAATACCTGGCTGCTCTGGCGTTGTCGACCGGACTGAACATTCTTCCGCCCGCAGTACGAGTCAAGGCCATTCGCCAAATGAGCTGGTTGGCGGGCATGGTTTTGCACAAGAGCAACCGAGGATCGGTACGTCGCGTGCGGAATCATTTGCGGGGCTTGTTTGACCAGGGCGACGATCGTCGTCGGGATCTTGAAGAGATGGTGCACGCGCAACTCGTCATGTCCAGTTGGAATGCGCTCATCCTTCATTTTCTGCCCTCGTTACGCGACGAGCATATGGTCCATCTAGTACAGGTTGAGGGCTTGCACTATCTGGACGAATTGAAAAAGCAGAGCAGGCCAGTTTTGCTGCTGGGGGCTCATTATGGTGTGTATGGCTATGCAGTTGCAGCCGCGTTAGCAGCGCGAGGCTATCCAACCTGGTTGGTAGGATATGGCGGCAGTCAGGCCCCACCTCCGCAAACCAGCCGATGGTACAACAAGTTTTACTGGCCGAGGGTGCAACGTTTGAATGAACGGATCAGAATGATCGCCATTGACCCGAGCCAGGCATCGCAGACTGAGCTGTCCAGGGTCTTGGTAGACAATGAAAGCGGGATGGATATTGTTTACCTGCTGCCAGATCAATATTTCGTTCGCGATCAGGATTGTTTTCCTGGCCTGGTGCCGGTGCAGTTTCTGAGTCGCACCGTTTATTTGGACGTCAGTGGCATCCAAACGGCCAAACGGTTGGGGGTCAGTGTGTTTACTGCTATTCCAGCGAGCGGGGCAGTCCGAGGCAAGTCTGGGGTTCCGGCACAGGATGCTGGTTTGACACCGTCGAAAACTGGACGTGGTCAGTGTGTTTTGATCGAACCTATGGAGTGGACAAGCGAAGGAACATTGGCGGCGGACATTGCCCAGGATCTGCAACACTATATGAGCCGCCTCGAACAGAGATTGTTGGCATACCCGGCTTTGTGGCGCGATCTTCGGCGTCCGGATTTGCTGTTGCGTATGGGTGTGCCTGAAAGCAAAGAGTCGACTGATGGGTGAACAACCACATTGGCCGGCGGATCAACCAAACAGCGAGCCAATGCTAGAGCAAACGCACCACACGGTTGCTCGTGTTGGCAAGAACGTTGTGGCGCAAATCGTTGCCTTGGCTTCGACGACGGTATCCAAGTTGTTGATCACAATCATTGTGGGCCGCCTATTTGGCCCTCAAAAAGTCGGGGAATTTGCTTTTGTGCTGAGCTTGAGCCTCATGTTTACTTTTCTTGCTACTCTGGGGCTGCCTGCAGCAATCATTCGAGAAGTGGCTACGCATCGCGATCAGGCGCATCATTATGCCGAAAAGGCGATGACGATCGTGCTCGTTGCCGGGGTAGCGACCATTCCCCTGATGGCGATCACGGCAGTTTTGCTGGGACGCCCTTCTTCGACCTGTATCGCTGTTGCACTTGCTGGCGTGGCGTTGGTTTTCGATGGTATGGCACAGATCGCTTGTGGGGTTTTTAATGGTTTTGAGCGGATGGAGATGGTATCCATCGTCATGATTGTGCAGGAATTGACTTTTCTGATCGTTGGTGCCATCGTCCTGTTTTTCCGTTTGCCATTTATGTGGGTGTTTGTGGTCTATGTGCCATCGCGTTTGGCCGGACTCTTGGTTGCCATGCCGCTCTATCGCAGATTGATCGGCCGCTCGTTGCGACCCGGACGGCTTGTCTCTGGACCATCTGCCGGCATCTCTACTCGCGAGTTGCTGCGACTCACAACGCCTTATGCGGTCAATATGGCGCTGGGACCGATTTATTTACGCATTGACGTCGTTATGTTGACATCTTATCATGGTACTGTTGCGTCGGGACTTTATGAAGCTGCCACCGGGATTTTTTATCGTTTTAACGTCTTTGCGCGAACAATCAATAATGCTTTGATGCCGTTGATGGCGCGAGAGTTCGAGTCGCAGGCAGAACGCATCATCACCTATATCAATGGCGCGATCAAATATCAGGTTGTGGTGGGCATTCCCTTGTCTGTATTGTGTGTGGGGCTGGCCGATCCATTGGTGAATATGCTGTATGGCGCCGAGTTTGCGTTTTCGGCTCCCGTTTTCAGAATGCTGGCTACGGTCACGACGCTGCGCTTTGTCAACAATACGTTGGCGACTGCCTTGACGGCGAGTGGGTACCAACCTGAGCGTTCAGTAGCCGTGGCTTTGTCATCGGTCTTTAACGTTGTTGTCAATCTGTTTGTTCTGCCGGTGTACAGTTTCGTCGGGGCTGCGGTGACGACTATTTTCACAGAACTCTTTTTTTTCGGTGTGCTGTATCTTTACCTGGTACGTAAGGTGCAAACGGAAGCGCCCGCGAAGTCTCGGTCGTATCCCGTTCATTTCCAGCTTTTGCTCAAGCCTGCCGTCGCTGGGGCTGCAATGGCGCTGATTTTGTGGCTGCTGCGAGCCTGGTCTATGCTGCCATTGTTTCTAGTGGGAAGCGCAATTTATCTGATCGTATTATTTGCAGTCGGGACGTTTTCACGTCAAGAGGTCAATGTGGTACTGCAGATTCTGCGGCGGGGTTTGGCCATTTTTCAACGACAGGCGCGGCGAATGGGTGGGTGACGATATAGAACAGTGTCACGATGTGTTATATCGTCACAATTAAGAACATAAATATACATTTTAAACTATTGGCAATCATCTGGAGGAATCATTGTGTCTACATCAAATCACCATCGCGTTTTTGTCATAGG
>JAFGJF010000099.1 GCA_016929205.1 Anaerolineae bacterium | reverse complement strand
TCTCCAGGCGAAGGCACACCGTCTCCATCATTATCCGCATACAACACATCTGTTTTGCTCGCCAGCAAAAGGGGCACAACATTCACCGGCGTGACCGTCGGATCACCGACCGGCGACGTGTCTGGATCATCTGTCGGCAGCGTCGGCAACTCGACGCTGCTCACCAGGCCTTGATTCGCTACCTGCGTCACCCCGACCGGTAATGGATCGTCAATCGCCACCCTAAAGCTCACCGTCGCACTCCCGCCCTGTCCAGGTATCACACCGACGTTTACGCCCACCGCCGTGTCTCCGGCACCATTTCCACTGGTCACCGTTCCCTGCGACGTGCTTACCGAGCCTACGATCAGGGCCGTGTTCACGTCCGGTACATCATCAAACCGCACCCCGGTCGCCTCCTTGTAGCCGATGTTTGTGATCGTAATCGTGTATTGAAGCTGGTCTCCCGGCGAGGGCACACCGTTCCCATCGCTGTCGATGGCAAGGGTATCGACCTTTGTAGCTGAAAGCAGCGGTACCGCCACGACCATCAGTTCAACAGGCGGGCTGCTTGCGCTCAGAGGTGTGCGCAGGGTTTCCGCAACATAATCAACGTTCGCCTGGTTGCGAACAATTGTGCCATCCGGTACAGCCACGTCTATTCTTACCCGGAAACGCATCGTCGTCGACTCGCCTGCTTCAAGGGTTCCACCGACAGCCGCATCCGCGTCTGTCCCCAGGCGAAAGACAACACGACTTTCTGCCGGATCATATTCAGCCTGATCGTCGCCCGGCGCATCGCTCTTGGGCCCCGCGTTTGCGCCGTTCACGATCTCGAGGCTTCCGGGGAGATAACTGGTATATGCGGGAATGGAATCGAACAGGACGGTGTCGACGGCAGAATCCTGCTCGTCATTGATAACGGACAGGGTGTATTCGAGTACGTCACCCGCCTCTACGTCTCCACCATTGAGGTCGACAACGCTCTTGCCAACCTCGATATCCGGAGCATACAACTCGGTGACAAAGGTAACCACGCCGGGATAGTAAAAGTCACTGCTTGTCGTGAGGCTGATCGTGGCATCGGTCGCCCCGTTGGGTAACAACCCGCTGGCTTCGATCACGTCGATATCAAATCCTAGTTGATTAACATAATTTGGATCCTTGGCCGTAATGGGAACCCCAAGGCGAGAGATCGAACTGTTGAAAAAATTCCCCGTCGGGTTGAGTGCGTCGCCCATCACGATCCCGTTCAACCACATTTGATCGCCGACAAGCCCCACATCTCCTTCATAGATCACCAGGCCGACGTTGGTGTATACCGGCCCGCTCAAAGGGGTGACAAACCCGCTTACATTGATCGTCACATCGGGACTCCCGGTCGTGACTGTCGCAAAACCGTCAAACACGGTCAGATTGCGCAATGTTTGAGCAGGATCGCGGTAAACGACAACCAGACTCCATCCGGCGTTGCAATCGTAGCCGGTGCCAGCCTGCACGTCAGCCACGCGATACGTTCCGTTTCCACCGGCTTGCACCATAGAGGTTACCTCGGCAAAGGCGTGATAATCGTCACCATTGTACAGTGAGTTGCCAATAACCAAACCGGCAATATCCACATAGTCCATCATAACAGGCGTCCCAAAACGTACTCGATGCCGCTGTGACGGATCGGGAGCCGGCATGCCATTTTCTACGGGGTCGATGTCCCCTCCCCAATACAGACCAGCCCAAAGCACTGTGGCACCAGATGGAAGAACCAGGTTCGCGTTGCTCGAGTTAAACGTGGCCGGATCGCTGTCATGGTCCACATACACCATGCTATAATAGTTGTCATTCCCTGCTCCTCCCACGATCAAGCCGCTTTGGGCATCGCCGCAGGTACCAGCACTGGCCGGGCAAGTCAGGAGCGTGTTCCCCACAATGGCAATGTCACCGGTATCGTGAGTGGTGAAACGAACGCTAAAGGGCGTTTCTATCTGGGCATACACCTCGGGTGCAATTGACCCACACAACATAATGATCACCATCACCACCCACAACAATCTATCTGTGCGATGGCAACGAATCTTGATCAGGCAACGATGCCTGCATTGCCCAAGTAAGACCAGTAGATCTGCAATGCAATGGGAACGATAGGTTTTCTCGTTCATTGCCTGCCTCTTTTTCTTCCCCCTCTACGCCCCCCCTCGGCCGAACCGTTTCCTTTGTTGGTCCACAGCAAAGCGTTCAGCACGATCGATGGTGCGCACGAAACGAACGACCAATTCTTCAGGATCGCTTTCAGGCCGGGTCAAGCGTACCCGGTCCGAACCGTGATATGCACTCCACAGAACACGCAAAATCAAAAAGGGCCACCGTGTCGACAAAAGACAGTCCCAGGCCGCGAGACGCGCCTCAAACCCCGGATCGTCGGCTGGACGGACATAATTGTTCCGCAGCCAGGCGTGCTGTGTTTCACTGAGCCCGTCGAGAGCGGCATGCCAACGCAGATCCGCAAGATCGAGCGCCGGATCGCCCCAGCCACTGTATTCCCAATCCACCCAGCGCAACGTCTCTTTCCCATCCCAAACACTATTCGCCAGGTTTGGATCGACGCGGCACAAGCAAGCTGAAAAACACCCACGGCCCGGATCAACGGCTGTCCGCGCCAGCGTTTCCGCGCAGCCGTCCACCAAGCGAGCCAACCGATCCCGCAATACCGGCCCATCCTCGTTGTGGATCGCCAGCCAGCCGCCATAACGAGCTAGGAAATCGTCCAGCTCGTTCAAGTATGGTTCAAAATCGAACCAATGAAACCAGGCATCCAAGAGACTATCGCGTCCGAATGTGTCTTGCCGGATGGCATGTATGCGCTGCACGCTCTCAAGCAGCGAGCGCAATTGCCCAATCGTAAGCAGCGGGCCAAGTGATTTCCCTGGCAGCCAGCGATAGACGACGGTCGGAAAAGGCACGACAGCACAGCTTTCGTCCAACAGGACTGGCTGCGGCGCAAGGTCTGCTCCTGCCGATGCCAGCAAGTCGAGCACGCCATATTCGCGCGCAGCCCGCCGCCGCTCATCAGCGACGCACAACTTGAAAGCATATTGTTGCCCGTCCAAGACAACTTGGTAAAGGGCATTGTTTGCGCCACCAGTCACACGCCGCACCGTTATGCCATTGCGCGTCCAGACTTTTTTCCCTGTGGCGTATGCATCTGCCACGACGCGCAGCCACGCTTTCGGTTCCAAGTCATATCCCTGATCTTTTTCCGTGCCGAGCTCCACGCCGGCCTCCGCGCCGATCACTCTCCGCCCCTGTTGAACGATTGAGATTCAAACCAAAAGCCCCCAAGTACGCTTTTGGCTGCGTTTGGGAATCAATTCCAGCACCGCGATCTCGGGCAGACAGTTAAATCTGACCGGATAGACTGCCCACCCGATCCCCCTGGAAATGAACACCGGCATCCCACGCGGCGAAAATTTCAAACCGCTGCTATAGGTTTTGTTTTTGACCGGCAGCACGGGTGGCCCGACAAAGGGTATGTTGATCTGACCACCATGTGTGTGTCCGGAAAGCATCAAATCCACGCGTGCAGAAAACGGCGTATCTGCCGTATCGGGATTGTGCGCCAGGACGATCCGGCAATCCCCGTCCGGAATGTCGGCGAGAAGTCGGTCCAGGTTCACGTGATCCTCGTACAGATCGCCGGCTCCCGAAAACCATACCCTCTGCCCACCTTTGGCGATCGAGACCGTTCTGTGCCTTAGATTTTGCCCAGTCTTGTCCAACCAGTATTGGGATCGATCCGTATCCGCCCAGTGATCGTGATTTCCCAACGTCGCATACACCCCGGCCGGGGCCGTAAGATCAGCTAAAAGCGGCCACACACGGTCGATCTCGTCCGTCGTCCGCCGCTCGTGGACATAATCACCCGTACAAACGACGAGATCTCGGGCGATCTGGTTTGCCTTGGATACAACATACCGGATCACACCGAGCGGCACAAGCTTGCCATAATGCAAGTCGGTCAGATGCACGATCCTGAACCCGCTAAAGGCCTCGGGCAGATTCGGGACAAGGATGCGATAGCGATTGACGACAATGATATACCGCTCGATGAACACAGGATAGCTGGGCACCAGCCCCAATACCACGGCCGCGCACGCCCACTTGATAAACCTGCGCCTGCTGATCCGCCCATCTTTTTGTTTCACATATACGGTCCTAACGCCATCTTGAACGTTTCCTGATCTTGACCTTGTAAGGCATCGAGCGCCACCCACAAGGCGATCACGAGTTTGTAAAAGCGGACACGCCGCAGCAACGGCTCGCTTGCGCCATAACTGTCATAAACCAGCCTGACAAAAGACTTGTGCAAGAACGCTTCGCCCCACAAAGAGATAAACCCCAGGTCGACCGCCGGATCGTCCAGTCCGGCCGAACCAAAGTCAATGATCCCGCAGATCTCCCGCGCCTGGGGATCGACCAGGATGTTACCCGGCCCCAGGTCGCCGTGCTTGATCGCGATGCCGTAATCCAAGCTGCCCGGATCGTTCAGGAATGCGTCAAACTGCGCCGTCACCAGCGTTTGCGCGTCGAGGCGCATATAGGGATAGAGAGATTCGCGCACCCGCCTGAACGTCCCGGGAAGCGCCTCACGGCGCTGTTGATCGTGAACCGGCAATATCTGGCCAACCGAATCTGTTGGAAAATCGTGCAGATCTCGTAGAAAAGTTGCCAGTTGGTTGGCCAGTCGCCGAGAGGCAGCTTCTGTGTAAAACAGATCCAGGTGATTGTGCAATGGCTCTCCCGAAAGGATCCGGTATCCTATGAAAGCCGCGCCAACCGTCTGCATATCCTCGCTGACAAAGTGTGGGGAAGGAATAGGCAGGGAAACATGCCCCTGTATGGCCTCAAGTAACCCAGCTTGAGTCTTGAGCCGTTCTATGCCATCAGGAGACCTGGGAAATTTAAAGATGAACGTGTCGTTGACATTGAGGATGTCATTAAACGCGCCCTCATCACTCAGACAAGCCGTCTTGATATCGAGATTCGGGACAAGGTCGCGAATCTCGGTCAGATAGACGTCGCGCTTATTTGAACAACCGTCTTCCATCGAGGGTCCTTCTCCCCCCGCTGTGTCACCATTGTAGAGCCTAATCGCAAATTTGTCAAGATCATTCGCAACACACTATGCGATTTTGCGTGCAATAATCAATTGGTGGTTGGATAGGCCAATGATCGACGGCTCGTTGCACGTCTCTAGCAACAGCTCTTTCCACGCCAGCCAACGATGCGGGTTATTTTCCACCTGTTCGAGATGATCCATCGGCAAGTATGAGGCCATTCCCTCACACCCCACACGATCCTCGACTGATAGCCCTGCCACCTCTGCCAATGCGTCCAACTCTCCTTTAGCAAAGGTATACCAATAGTCGTAACCAGGCACGCGGCCCGTTTTGCGCGCATCGGGAGCGATAAAGAGATCAAAAAGTTCCCAGGCCGCCCAATAGATCCCGCCCCGGTAGGCCGCCAGCCTGCCAATCCCGGTCAAAAAGACGCGACCGCCAGGTTTGACCACCCGCGCCAACTCGATTACCGCACAAGATCGTGCCCCTGCGTCCAGGATATATGAAAGCGGTGCGCCAAGGGACAACACGGCGTCAAAAACGCCATCCGCGTAAGGCAAAGACCCGAGATCGCCTTCCACCGGTATTGACATTGCCTTTTCGACGCCCGTTTCCAGGACTTTGTCCCGGGCAAAGCGCAAATAGTCGTGCATCAGGTCGAACAAAACCACCCGATAGCCCTTTTTGACCAGGTCGACCGCGTATCGGCCCGGGCCACATCCGGCATCAAGAAGCAAACCGTACGGAGGCAGGTAACGTTCCAGGCAGTGACTGGTAATCACATACTCGGTACGTGTGATTGGCGTCGATTCCAGGCGCTGCCACTCTTTTTCAACGCTGCCCACAAGACGCTGCCGAATGGCCCGCAACGCGGCCGGTGTGCAGCCTCTTTTACTCATCATCGAACGAACCTGTTCTGACCAAAATATCAACGGAACAAACGACCATGCGAGATACTCAATCCACAGCTACCTTTATTGTATCACAAACATATCATGGTTGCTTTACGCCTCGGTCACGGTTCGCATACGACATCCCGGTGAATCTAGTTCAAGTGTACCACGAATGTGGTAGGCTTTCAATAGGCCTTTCGTACTAATCTGACGGTACTATACGGTATCTTTTCAATAGGTAGGGGCAATCTCGGCAGTGGCATTCACCGCACACTGCAGTGGTTGCCCTTCCGGATGGGCGAAAGGCCCACCCCTTCCCCAAGACGCTGAGAGGATAGACTATACGCAACCGTGGATATCCATCATTCACCCGTCCATCACAAAAGGTGCGGGGTTCAGGCAGATCACCTGAACCGCATCGCCATCGACACAGCCATCCAACACATAACCTGGTCCCTGGACGGCCTCGATCTGATACCGCTCGTTTCCAATATCATTTTGATCCCGGAGATGATCGAGGAACGCATCCCGGTATGCCCGACTCCAATAGTGCATCGGGATCACTCTTCCGGGTCGTAGCAGATCGATAAACACCTCGCCTTGCGGGATGAATTTGCTCTGCCCCTCGATCGGCATCAGGACAAGATCACAAGCTTGCGGCAAGGCCGACTCGAGATACGCCCTGTTGGCAGCATCACCAATGTTCATCATGTTGGCCTGGCAGTCACCCAGGTGCAGGATGCGTACCTCCTTGTACGAAAAAAGAAAACTGGTATTCTCTTGTTCGTCCAGGGATTGTTCGCTGGTCCGGATCGGCGAGATCGTGAGTTCGCCGATCGAGAGGCCCTCCGCGCCCCTCAAGACGTGCGAAATGCCTTTTGGCATCCGGCTCTCGTCGTAATGATCCGCGTGATGGGTGTGAGAATAAGTCGTCACGTCGGGCACAAACGCACCAACATCGTGGACCGGGCTGTCCCATCCCCATTCCGCCCAGGCGTTATAGCTGCCATAATCGGTCAGCACGGATAGACCGTTGTCGAACTGCAAGACAAAGGAAGCATGTCCCAGATAATGAACGCGCACCTTTGGTTGCGAAACTTTACGTGGACAAGTGTCCATAGACACCTCCCTTCACCCTCT
>JAFGJF010000651.1 GCA_016929205.1 Anaerolineae bacterium | reverse complement strand
GGGTGGCCAGCACTGGGACAAGTGGACAATCGACTGTGAAGCCAAGAAGGCGGCTCAATAGTCATCTAGTCTACACCGTGTGAGAACAAAGTGCCACGCAGCTCAGAGCTGCATGGCACTTTTCCGGCACGTTTGCGGCCTGGCAAGATCGGCACGTATGGGAAGGTGCCCTACGAGGTATTGACGTTCAATAGGTTGTAGGGCGTCTTTCCATCACACGAATGTGCTGGCTTGTTTGTTCAGGAGGAGCATATGACTCGATATATCGTTCGGCGGCTCTTGTCTTTCATTCCGGTGCTTTTGGCGGTGACGCTGGCGACGTTTGTGCTCGTCCGGGCCATTCCCGGCGGCCCGTTCGACCGTGTGGGAGACAAGACGCTTCCCCCCGAGGTCGTGGCCAATTTGGAAGCCAAGTATCAACTGGACAAGCCCGTCTGGCAGCAGTACTTGAAATTCTTGTACGACATCCTGATCCCTCGCTTTGTGAGCATTGCCGAAGGCGATCCCCCGATCCATCCTGGTCAGGCCATTGTCCAAGCCAAGTTGGGAGAAGGGCTCTATCTGCTGTGGATCGACCTGGGGCCGTCGTTCAGCTATCGCACCCAGACGGTCAACGATCTGATCGTTGCCTCACTGCCGATATCGGCCCACCTGGGAGCGATGGCACTGGCTTTGGGTCTCGTCATCGGCATCCCCGCGGGATGTATTAGCGCGCTCAAGCAAAACACCATGCCGGACTATGTGACCACCTTTTTCGCCATCTTGGGACAATCGATCCCCAACATTGTGATGGGACCGATCTTGATCTGGCTTCTCGCCCTCAAGCTTGGCTGGTTCCCGGTGGCGCGCTGGCAAGGTCCCGAGTACTGGGTCCTGCCGACGATCACCCTTGGTTCGGGGCTGTCTGCCGGGATCGCCCGCCTGACGCGCGGCAGCCTGCTGCAGGTGATCCAGGAAGATTACATTCGCACTGCCCGCGCCAAGGGACTGCGCGAATACTTTGTGATCGTGCGCCACGCCCTCAAGAACAGCATGATCCCGGTCGTGACCATCCTGGGGCCGATGTTTGCTGCCGTGTTGACCGGCGGCTTTACCGTCGAGTTGATCTTTGGTATCCCGGGCCTGGGCAAGCACTTTGTGACCTGCATCGGTAACCGCGATTACCCGGTGGTTATGGGCACGACGCTGCTCTACGCGGTGGCGATCGTGGTGGCGAACCTGGTGGTCGATGTGACCTATGCCTGGCTCGATCCACGCATTCGCTACGATTAGGTTTGAAATAAGGAGATACCAGAGTGGCAAACGAAAACGGAACGGCTCTTGCCGTTGATTTGAAACAAGGCATCGTGCGCAAACCACGAAGCCCGCTGCAGGACGCATGGCTGATCCTGCTGCAAAACAAGCTCGCCGTGGCCAGCGGCATCTTTTTGATCCTACTTTCCTTGGCCGCTATCTTTGCGCCGCTGCTTGCCCCCGAAGGCATTGACGAGCAAAAACTTGCAGACAACTATAAAGGGCCGATGTGGAGCGATCCCGAGAGCCACTACCTGTTCGGCGCAGACAAATTTGGACGCGATCTGTTGAGTCGCACCCTGTTTGGCGCGCGGGTCAGCCTGTCAGTCGCGTTTGTGGCGTCCTCCGTCAGCCTGGCGATCGGTCTGATTTATGGGCTGACTGCCGGCTACTTTGGCGGCTCTGTGGATGACCTGATGATGCGCATTGTCGACGTGTTGTGGGGTTTTCCTTTTTTGATTTTTGTCATCCTGCTGCAGGTCTATTTCAAGGCTGTCGCCAACAGAGGCGGAGATGGGATCATTGCCACGCCGCTGGTCGAGTTGGATCGCAAAATGGGCGGCATGTTGTTCATCTTTATCGCCCTCGGGGCCCTGAACTGGATCGGTATGTCGCGTATCGCCCGGGGACAGGTGTTGTCGTACAAAGAGAAAGAATTTATCGAGGCCGCGCGGGGGATTGGGGCCAGCGATATGCGCATCGTTTTCCGCCATTTGCTGCCCAATATCCTTGGCCCGTGCATCATTTCGGAGACGATGGCTATTCCAGGCTATATCTTTACTGAAACGTTCCTCAGTTTCATCGGGCTGGGCGTGAATGCGCCCACGCCGAGTTGGGGAATCATGATCGACAGCGGGTACCGGGCCATGCGCTCGCACGTTCACGTGCTGCTGGTGCCTGCGGTGGCCCTGGTGATGACCACGCTGGCCTTTAACTTTTTAGGGGATGGCCTGCGCGACGCGTTTGACCCGAGAATGAAGGGAACGTTCTAGCCTTGCGAGCTCGGGCAAACAGTGCCACGCACCTTCAAGGTGCGTGGCACTGTTTTGTTTATAGCTGGACTCTGGCGAATCTATATGTCGTGGTGGTGTTGAGGCTTGAGCCGGTTTTTGACCACTAGATGTGGACCGGCTGAAGCCTCAACTCCCAAAACGCCAGAGTCCAGTTTATAGGCAAGTGTGAATCGAGCTATTTGATCCATTCCGCTTGGTCGTTGCGGGAACACGATGGCGCTGTGTCGTGCCCGGTGGGTGCAGCTTGTCTTACTTGGGCATCGCCTTGAGCGCGTCATAGGCCGGGCGCGTCCAGGGTGTCGGATAGTTGGCCCGGGTAATGGCCCACCACGCTTCCTCGCGTTCGTTTTCCTTGCCTTTCCAGTTCTCGTCGGCGATATAAATCAAGCTCATCAGGCCGATCCAGGGCTGCCAATGCGCTTGGGCATATTTGTAGGCGCGCACCATATAGTCGGCCTGCTGTTCTTCGGTGACGGCGT
>JAFGJF010000650.1 GCA_016929205.1 Anaerolineae bacterium | reverse complement strand
TGACTGACCCGGACCATGGGTGTTCTGGTCAGCGGCTCGATAACCGAACTGTAATTCTCTAGTAATCGAGGCGTAATCGAGGCCGTCTGGCTTTTATGGTATGATGGGGGCAATCAGGATGTTACAATAGTGAAGGCAGGTTACAGTGAAGCGAAAACGCATTTTGATCGTAGACGATGAAAGTCGCGTGGCCTTTTTCCTTCAAGAGGGCCTCAAGGGGCTGGGGGACGAGTACGACGTCCAGGCTATTGGGTCTGCAGAACTGGCACTGGAGCAGATTCACAAGCGCCCCTTTGATCTGCTGGTGGTCGATTTTCGTTTGCCCGGTATCAACGGCCTGGATCTGATCAAACGCGTTCGCAACGTCAATCCGGGTGCCAAGATGATTTTAATTACAGCCTACGGTTCACCCGAGATCGAAAGCGAAGCGCGTCAATTGGACATTTCTCGCTACCTGCACAAACCATTTCGCATCCAGGAACTGATGCATACTGTGCAGGGCATACTTGCCTGACTGTTTGACTCTCTTGGTAGCGGCGCAGCCTTGGCAGCGAAGCAATTTTGTTCAGAAAGAGCATAGATGCAATATGCGCAGCTAGGCGATCAAGCTGCGCATATTGCATGCAAGACAATCATGACAATGATCGTCAGGACAATAATCATCAAAGCAATGACAACTGTCTATGCCAGACTCGTCCAGTCATACTGACTAGGCTTCTGCGTCTTCTTCTTCGTTATTCTTCTTTTCGTCTTCGGTTCCTTTTTTCACTTCTTGGCGGAACGAAGTGATTGCACCGCCCAATCCTTTTCCGAGATCTCTCAATCGACCCGCGCCAAAGATGACCAGCACAATAACCAGAATGACTAACCACTCCCACACACCAAAATTCGGCATCTCTTTACTCCTTTTAATAGTATTATCTTGCTTTCGGCGGCACATCTCTAAGCTATTGGGCACAAGATTGTGTGCTGCCGTTTTTCACATACCTGTTCATTTGCCGCGACCGAGTCTACCAGGATCGCAGCTTGCAGATAGACGCTTATTCTAAACCCAAAGCAACTTGGCGCTGGAATTGCTGAATGACAAACCTGAGTCCACGTTCAGCCATGCCCAACGTCAAAGGGTGTTCTGCCGGATCGAGCGTCATGACCGTCTCCGCTGCCGCCAGTGTCACTTGGGCCAGATAGGCCTGGTTGGCGTTTTGCAGCCATTCAGCCATGATTTCCAGGCTTGCCTTGAGCTGTCGGATCTTTTCCTGGTCAAAATAGGCTTTTGCCAGCTTGCCGGCCCACATTCCGAGTTCGTGCTCAACGGTCAACGGTGCCCATCGAATGATAGCCAAAGCGCGCTGGACTGTCAGTTCTCCATAGGCGAACCAGTTGCCAAACGCCGGATGGATGAGCAAGTTTGCTGTCTCGGGCAAAAGCGCCTGTGCCTCGGAAGGACGTAATGGCCGTGGCTTGATCGCCTCGCCAATCGTTTCTCCGTACTGCCATATTAACTGGCCTATAAGACGGTACGTGGACGGCAAAGGCAAGTTGAGCCCAAAGGTCGTCTCTTGGGCTCGTTTAGCCAGGTGACGACCAAATGCCAAATCTGCTTCCAACATACACATCGTTGAATCGTTTTTCCAAGATACGGTATGTATATAGCCTTTGGGCTGTCGCGGCGGCAGTAATTGTTCAGATGAGTGATAGTCGCCATATGCATCCGAGATACCACGATCCTGGTCAAGGTGCAAGATCAAGAATAGGCTATGACTTGCGCCTGTGTCCAGCATAAACCAGATCGCGACATGACCCTCGCTGTCGGGCGAACTGATCAGCGCGCGCCAGCGTTCATCTTGCGGCGGGTGCGACGCGGTGGTCACTCCCTTGAATTGCAGCTTGCGCAAGCTGCGTTCACCCAGCAGGCGTCGAGACGGTGGCAACATCGGCAGGCAAGCACGCAGTCCCTGAACCGCGTATGGGTGGGCCAACCGCCCCAAGGCATTCAGCGCCGCATTTGCCAGTTCATCGTCGTTTTCTTGGGCCAACAGACACAAGATGGGCACGGCTCGTTCCTGACCGATTTGGAGCAAGGTTTCAATGACGTCGCCCAACACCTCCTTTGGTTGTTTAGCCAAGCCCTGGGTATATTCGAGCAACATCATGGGCTCGTTCGCCGCTTCCTGGATCATTTCCTCGATCGATTCGGTGATCATTGTCTGCGGATCGCTAAGCGTTCCAACCACATAAGGGTCTGGCTCGACGCCCAAAAAGCGTTCCAGAATCAGCATCGCGGCAATGCGATTTCGATCCGGAGTGTCTACATCAGCAGCGGCCTCGTACAGATTTGCCACGATCTCGTCGCGATCGGGATAGAATGACGAAATGATGCCCAGCATATTCAGCATCTGCGGGTTCGCATGGCTTAGATTGTTCAAGATCACGGGTATCACCTGGTCGCCACTTTTGGCAATGCGCTGCGCCCGATTCTTTGTCTCACCGCTCGAGCCAGTTTTGACCAAGTTGACGATATCCCACTCGATTTGTCGTCTTTCGCGCAGTGTGGTGATAATTTTACCACTGCTGATACCCATCGTGTTTTCCTCAAGGCACAGATTATATCACAGGTCTTCAACGAGAACAAATACCTGGGTGCACCTGGCGTTGGCAGGCCACCCATTGCCATCTGCGGTTTGTCGAAAAGTCAAGTTTTGGCCAAAGCATGCCGCGATGCCGGGTGACTCAGGCTTTACCAACCTGCCGTTGGGCGTGTGAGCGAACCTCTGAAAAGGCGGCCTCCAGGTGGGGATACAGCATCCACACCGAGGCGATGCCGGCCAATCCCCCGGTGAGCAATCTGAGTGTCCAGTTGCTTTCGCGAAACATCAAGAGCTGGGTACCGCCATCGATTGCCATCGGCAGCAGACACAGGCCATAGGCCAACAGGGGCAACGGTTTGATGCGTTTCCGCACCAGGCCAAAGAGCAGCCCACCTATCCAAAGCCCACCGTAAAAAGCCAGGTCACGTTGGCAGAACGCTGTCTTGTATCCCAACTGATCGTTGCCCAAGAACAGTTTTCGTTCCAAGATCCCGGCATCTTGAAGCAAGCCCAATGCTCTGAATTCGTCCAGGGTATAGGTTGCCCGAGATCCGAACAAAAAGAACGATCTCTCTGGCAACTGATGGCAAGCCGGACCATACACGATATAGATCAAACGGCCGATCGCAGGCGCGCCACTTGCCATCAGGACGGGAGCCAAGACGGGCAAGAGCACGTATGCACCGAGCAATACGCTAAACAGGGTCAACCAGCGCCTGGTAAGGGTCAGTATCTGGCGGTCGACGAATAGGACCAGGTTTCGCTGCCACCCGGTAAGCGGCGGTCGTGATGAGCTGTTGTCCAAGGTTATTCGATCTCCATAAGCGCTAAATAATCTTGTATGTTCTTTTCTGTGAGCGGCCCCAAATGAACGTGCTGGATGATGCCTTGACGATCGATGAATACGCTGGTCGGCAGGCCGCGAATCTTGTACGATGCCGTGGTCTTGCCTTGCATATCGAGCAAGATCGGGAACGTGATTTCCATCTGGTCAACATAGGGCGCGACCACCTCTGAGCTTTCCTGAACGTCGATGCCCAGGATCACAAAACCCTGGTCGGCATATTGATCAAAAGCGGCCTGCAAAGCGGGCATCTCGACTCGACAGTACCCACACCAGACGGCCCAAAAATTGACCAGTACGACGTTGCCTCGCAGACTGTCAAGTTGGACGCTTTCGCCTTGCAGATTGGATAGCGTGAAATCAATGGCCATGACCCCCTTGTTAGCGCCTCTCGGCGGCGATGCCGGTTCGTTTTCGGACGTGGGGGCCGGCTTGTTCTCTTTTTGTGGTGTTGCCGCCGGCGCCATCGTATTGGTTGGCGCCGCCTCTTTGGACGGCACTATTGTTTTTGTCACCGCCGTCGTTACAGGAGCAAAGGTACAGCCTATGATGCTCATGATCACCCAAACAAAGATGAGACTCGAGGCCAAGTCTTTATGGATGTGTGGTTTCATAAAACCTCCAAGTCGTTCCGGACGGACAAGGGTGGTACTATAACACAAAAGCCAACTCGAGTCAACACAAGTTGGTTGTCCATTATTATCGAGCTAACATATCCAGCAGATCTTGTTCTTTTCTGGGAATGGGAATGCCTTTGGCGCGTGCCAGCCAAGGCGGCGTGCCCTTTGCCTTGTGTACGAGCCAGTTATGGTACCTATCAATATCTTGCGGCGCATATACTTCCAAGAGCGCGTTATACCACAATAACCCGTCTGTTTTTTGAAAATGCCAATATTCTGTGGCCACAAAGTTGGTGTGCCAATGAAAATCGGGATGATCGTGCGTGGCGATACGCAGCCAGCCATATTGTGCCATCAAATCAGTCAAATCAACGTAATAGCCGTTGGGCAAGTCTTTGCGCCGCCCGCCGTTGAGCGCCCGCCGCGCATCGGCTGTCAGATCCCAGGGGCGCGTGTCGAGCGGTATGCCCTGGCTGCCATCTTGGGCCGTGCAATACAGGTACAGCCGGAAATACACCTCGCCGCCACCCGGCTCCAACACCACTTCTAGCCAGCGTTTTCGATGGTCAGGTGACAGATAGTCCATCAAGGTATCAATGGCCCGCCCGGTTTTGTGCCAGCTTGAATACGACGACCAGGTACCATTGGCGTCCAGCGCCCGCCAGGCGTCACTGAGCTGGGCCAGAAAATCGCGCCCGGTTTCCTCGATGATGCGCTGGCGCATGGCCACAAACGAGTCGTCCACCCGGTCGCTGAGCCACGGGTTGCCGACTTGTACGTCGTCTATTCGAACCAGGTCATAGGGCGAACCGTCGCCCGGATGCGTCTGCTCCTGGTACAGTATCAGCGGCGGCCCCTGTGCGGCTTGCCACGTCATATCGCCTGCTGTCCAGGAAAGCGGTCCGTCGATAGTGAGCTGTTCCGTGAGTCGAACGGGCAAATCGTTTTTTGCATCCGGACGTTGCAGCAAAAGCCTGGCCCCGTGTGTGTACCTGAGCAAGAAGGCCAGGTACGTGCCATCGGGCGAACGCGCCGCCGCGCCGGCGACCGACCAATGGGTCAGGCGCGTCCCGGGGGTTTCCGAATCCGCGTCAGGTGTTCTGCTGTATACGTCCTGTGTCTCGCCGTCGATACGCATATAGATCAGGTCGTCGTTGGCCGGCCACTGCAAAAGCTGTTCGTCTGCCGGCGACGACGTGATCTGTCGCGTTTCACCTGTCGTCAAGTCCAATACGAAAATGTCGGCGTCGTGGTAGCGCCATGAGGTGAACGCGATCTGTGTGCCATCCGGCGACCAGACAGGGTTGCTGTCGGCACGGGGGCTGTCGGCGGTCCAGTTGATCCATTCCCCGATGGGCCTGCCCGCATCGAGTTCGAGCGTCCAGATATCCAGGTTGCCGTCGCGCATGCTGGCAAAAGCAATGTGTGTGCCGTCGGGCGACCACGCCGGTTCGCCCGTGTACGCGGCGTCATCCGTCAATTGGGTGATCACACCATCAGGCCCGCGCAGATACAGGTTCCAAAACCCATCTCGCCGTGAGGCAAAAACCAGCTTTTGTCCGTCGGGCGCAAAGGCGGGATCGCGATCCTGAGCCGGATGGGCGGTCAGGCGGGTAAGCGTTCGTGTAGCAGGCGCGATGGCGTAAATGTCCCAGTTGTTAGCGATGCGCGCGCTAAAGGCGATCAGGCCGCTGTTGGCAAGCGGGCCGCTGTTGGTTAACGGATCGCGCGTCGGCGTCAAGGTGGCGGCAGGCGGATGCGTCGGTGACGGCGTCGGTGACGGCGTCGGTGACGGCGT
>JAFGJF010000649.1 GCA_016929205.1 Anaerolineae bacterium | reverse complement strand
TGTAATAGATCGAGTGATGGTACGACCCCAGCACTTGCTTGTGTTCCAGAAGCGCTTCGGCGGCTTCGCGGTCATTGATCTTGGCCAACAAGCGGCCCCACGACCCGACACCGGGCTTGAGCACGACCGGATACCCCATCTGTTCGATCGCCTCCAGCGCTGAATCGGGTGTATAGGCGACCATAGTTTGTGGCGTGGGAATGCCGGCACGCACGAGGGCGCTGGTGGTGAGCAGCTTGTTGCCGCAGTTTTCAGCAACCTCGTAAGTGTTGACCGTGGGCACACCCCAATCGCGAAAGAGCAGCAGCGTGTACAACGCTCGCGAGTGGTTGATGCACCTCTCCAGGATAACGTCATAGTCCCAGCCGTTCTTGTTAATCTCAAAGATCAGTTTACGATCGTCGAGAATGTCAAACGTAACGCCACGTCTCTGCAATTCCTCGATCAGCAGTTTCTCCTCGACGCGGACGCGCGAACACAGCATACCGATTTTGGGCATAATGTGCCTTCCTTTCTATTCTCCCCAATCTTCCTCTTCTTCGGGGGCTTCGGCGAGTTCGGGGGGATCGACGCTCATCACCTCAAGTTCGGTCCCACAATCCGGGCACTCGATGATCTCGCTGACAATCGTGCCCTCGGCCAATTCTACTTGTGCTCCACAAACTGGACATTCTGCAAACATGCTTGACTCCTTTCAGGTCAAAGTTAGCGGTTGTCATTTGTTATTCGTTCAATCATTGCCTGTGTTACCTGGTCGGTCGTTGCTGCACCACCCAGGTCGGGTGTGTGCGGACCATTCTGGATAACGTATCTGACGGCCTGGCGGATGCGATGGGCGTGTTCGGGTTGGCTCCAGTGATCGAGCAACATTGCCGCAGCCAGGATCGCGGCAATCGGATTGGCAATACCTTGCCCGGCGATGTCGGGAGCGGAACCGTGCACCGGCTCAAAAAGTGCCGGCGAACGCATCGATCCGATGTTTGCCGATGGGGCCAGCCCCAACCCACCGACGAGACCGGCGGCTTCGTCGGAGAGAATGTCGCCGAACAGGTTGGTGCTGACGACGACGTCAAAACGTTCCGGATGGGTGACCAACCGCATCGCCATTGCGTCGATGAGCATTTCGTCGACAGTCAGATCGGGATAGGTTGCTGCCACCGCGAGCGCGCTCTGTCGGAACAAGCCGCATGTTTCGGGTAGGACATTGGCCTTGTGCACAACGGTCAAGTGCTTCTTTCGTCGCATTGCCCATTCGCAGGCGACGCGGACGATGCGCTCCGAGCCCTGCCGGGTGATCACCCGTTCGGCGATGGCCGTATCGCCCTCTCGGCGCTCGCGTTTGACGTACAACCCTTCGCTGTTCTCGCGCACGATCAGTAGATCGATGCTTGGACGCGACGTTTCGACCGGCCACGACTGCGACGGGCGCAGGTTGGCGTACAGATCCAGTTCGCGGCGCAGTCTGACGATAGGACTGCTATAACCCTCAACTCTGTACGAGGGGGACGATACCGCACCGAACAGGATCGCGTCGCCGCGGCGCGCGAGCGCGACCGTCTCCTCCGGCAAAGCCGTGCCACAGCGTTCAAAACAATCCCATCCTGCTTGAGCGTGGGTCGTCTCGAATGCAAACCCGGTTGCGGCCAGCACCTGCGTCGCTGCCGGGATCACCTCGTGACCGATGCCATCTCCTTCGATGACGACAAGCTGGAAGGGTGTATCATTCATTCTTTTCTCCTGGAAAGAGCCCGTATTTCCGATAGTAGGCCACAATGCCGCCCTCGGCCTGAATGTCCTGCACAAAAGCCGGTGGGCGCGGCACGGTGAGGATGCGCGGCCCGACGATCAATTGTGACTCGGTCAGGTTGAGCGTTGCCTCATCCCCATCGTTTACCATTCCGGTCAAGTCGGCTTCAAAAAGCGGCATGCCCAGGTTGATGGCATTGCGAAAAAAGATGCGCGCAAAACTGGGAGCAATGATACCCGCAATGCCGCATTTTTGCAAGGCGCGCGGTGCATACTCGCGCGATGAGCCGCAGCCAAAGTTTTTGCCGGCAATGATGACGTCGCCGGGCCGGACGTTGGGCGCAAATTCTGGGCGTCGCTCGATGAACGCATAGTCCGCCAGCGCATCCTCTGAAGTCATATAGGGTGAATATCGTCCAGGGATGATCTGATCCGTATCGATATCCGGTCCGAAAAGCCAAATTCGGTTCATATTAGTCCTCCAGTTGGTCGTTTATAACTCTCTTGGGTCGGTAATATATCCTTTTAGCGCTGTCGCCGCGGCCACTTGGGGCGATCCCAGGTAGATTCTGGCTTGAGGCGATCCCATCCGCCCGGAAAAGTTGCGATTGCTGGTCGAAAAGCAGACTTCGCCTGAGCCGATCACGCCCAGGTGGCGGCCAATGCACGGGCCACAGCCGGGCGTGCCAATCGTCGCCCCCGCTGCCAGCAGTGTGCTCAACGTGCCATCCTCGACAGCATCTTGCAGCGCGCGGTGTGAGGCCGGAATCACGATCATACGCACGTCGCCGGCGATGTGCTGACCGCGTAAAATCTCGGCGGCAGCGTGCATATCTTGCAGCCGGCCGTTGGTGCAGGTGCCCAGCAGGATCTGATCGACCTTGACGTCCCCCAGCTCGCGGGCAGGCGCGACATCGTCGACGCGGGGCGGGCAGGCGACCAATGGTTCGATCTCGGACAGGTTCACCGTCATCCGGTCGAGGTAGATCGCTCCCTCTTGTACACCCAACCAATCGGGTACGGGTGCGTGTCTGCGGGTCAGATCGTCGGGTGGGACGAGGCCAGCTTTGGCTCCGAGTTCAGTGGTCATACTGCACAGTGTCATCCGCGAGGCAAGGGACAGTCTTTCTGCGCCGTGAAATTCGACTGCGCGATAGGTAAATCCGTCAGCGTGCACGCGGCCAAGCAGGTGCAAAACGACATCTTTGGCGTCAACCTGGGGCCCGAGCTGCCCGACCAGATCGACGCGGACGGTCTCTGGGACGCGCATCCAGGCGCGTCCGGTGGCAAAGGCAAGGGCAATGTCGGTGGTTCCCATCCCGGTGCCAAAGGCAGCGATTGCGCCATAGGTGGTGCTGTGCGAATCGGAGCCAACGGCGACGGTACCTGGCTGGACGAGTTTTTCCTCGACCATCAACTGGTGGCAGATGCCGCAGCCAACGTCGTAAAAGGCATCGATGCCCTGTTCGGCAGCAAAACGGCGGGCGCGAATCTGCCCTTCTGCGGTTGCCAGGTTGGAAGCCGGGGCAACGTGGTCGACGAAAATCGCGCAGCGCTCCGGGTGTGGCAGTCGTTCGATGCCAAGCTGGTCGTGCAGGACGTCAATCACTTCCGGGGCAATAGAATCGATGGTCATCGCCCGCCCGATTTCGACAACGGTCAGTTCGCCAGCGTGCATCTCGCCGCCTGCTGCATGCGATAGGATCTGTTCGCTCAATGTTTGTGCCACAATTCCTCCTTTATCGTGTTTGGGTAACCAGCACGGTGTCTTGTTCTTGCACACTGTGCCCGTTGCCATTGGCCCACCGGCGCAGCAAACCATCGACGTCGTCGAGGGAAAGCTGCTTTTCATCGGATAGGGCCTTGATGTGGGTGGTGATCTTTTTGATCTGATCGTCGCTCAATTCGAGCCCAAGCTGTTCGGCCCGGTTCTTGATCGCATTCCAGCCGGTGAGCCGGTGGGCGATGCTGATATAGCGGGTCATGCCAAAGGCGTGTGGGTCGAGAATTTCGTACGTCTCGGGGTTGTTAAGGATCGCTTTAGCATGGATGCCCGCTTTGTGGGTAAAGGCCGTGATCCCGGTGATGTAATTGTTGAACGGGATGTCGACGCCGACCATTTGTGCGACCGTGCTGTCGACTTTGGGCAGCAGGGGCAGATTGTATTTGGACATAGACGCGCGATCGACGGAAAAGAGCCGCGCGATGAGGCCGCCGAGCGGCGTGATCCCATTTCGCTCGCCGATGCCAAGCACTGACGTATCGACGTGCGTCGCGCCGGCATCCAGGGCTTCAAAGGCGTTGGCAATGGCGCAACCCGAGTCATTGTGCCCGTGAAACTCGATATCACAATGGACCAGTTTGCGCAGCTCGCTGACGATTTCGTAGACCTGGCGCGGCGTTGCCACGCCCACAGTGTCGGCAATGCCCACCCGATTGACGCCAATTCCGTCAACGGCTTGATAGATGCGGAACAGGTCTTGCCGCTTGCTACGGAACGAGTCCTCGGTGCTGAAACGCACCTCGATCCCCTGGCTGTGTACGTATTCGACCACCTCGAGGGCCAGGTCGACGATCTCGTCGATATCCTTGCCGTGGCTGAATTTGCGCAGTATAGATGAGGTGCCGATGACCACGTCCACGCCGTCTACACCGGTGTCAACCGCCACCTGGGCATCTCCGATCGTGCAGCGCGTGTGGGTGAGAATCTTGGCGTTGAGTCCCAACTTGACAATGGTCTTGATGTCCTCATAGCTTTGTGGCGAAGCCAACGGTGAGGTCAGTTCCAGGCATTCCACGCCAAATTCGTCGAGCAGTTTCGCTATCGTTGTCTTTTGCTCGGTCGTAAAGCTGGCGCCAACGAACTGCTCGCCTTCACGCAAGGTTGATTCGATGATGTGAAAATCGTTCAAGGACATAGGTTTTCCTCTCTACAAATGCGTTTGCAGCAAAAAAGCCAGTTTCCCTTGCTGGAAGCTGGCTGTGTAGGCTTATTGTTGTAAACGCAGCTATCCAGACTGGGTATCCGGCTTGAAGGTGCGCTTGCTCTTTTTGCTGTCACAAAACGGGTTGTTGAGTTGTTGTCTGGTATTCATTTGACGCTCGTTATCATACACTTTCGTGAATACAAAAACCGGCCCAGGTTTGTCTTCCTAGGGCCGGTCAGTTGCGGCGGTGCAAACAGGAAACCCCGGACCTAGTGGTCCGGCTTCTTGGTGTAGGTTGGGATGGATGTTACGATTACCATTTTTGTCTCCTGCACATACTGAAATTCTACCTTCACTACCGGACACTTTTCAAAAATGTTGACTCATAGTATGCTCTAGCTCCTACCACAGAGCAAGGAGCATACTATGAGTGACAAC
>JAFGJF010000648.1 GCA_016929205.1 Anaerolineae bacterium | reverse complement strand
GGCCTCGACCGCGGCCACGGCGCGCTCTTGCGGGGCGGCGCGCGAGGTCAGCCCGACCATGCTCGTGCTGTCGGAGACGATCAGGCCTTCAAAACCGAGTTCGCCGCGCAAGAGATCGGTGAGCAGCCGGCGGCTGATGGTCGCCGGAGGCGCGGCCTCGGGATCGGCGGCGTAACCCTGGTAATCGGGCAGCGAGATGTGGCCGGGCATGATCGTCCACACGCCGGCGTCGATCGCCGCCTTCCAGACCCGGCCATAGGTCTCCATCCACCGGGCAAAGGGCAAGTTGTTGACCGTGCTCACCAGGTGCTGGTCGCGGTCGTCCATCCCGTCTCCCGGAAAGTGCTTGGCGGTGGCGGCGGCGCCGTGCGCCTGCAGGGCCCGGATCCAGGCCGGGGCCAGCCGGCACACCCGGTCGGGGTCGTCGCCCATGGAGCGGGTGTTGGTGATCGGGTTGTGGGGATTATAGTTGAGATCGATGACCGGATTGAGCACCCAGTTGACGCCCACATAGCGCGCCTCGCGGGCGATCGCCTCGCCCATCGCGGCGGCGAGCGCCTCGTCGTCTGCCGCGCCCAGGGCCATCGGCGGGGGAAAGTCGGTGCCATAGCCGGCCCAGTCGGTCGCGCCGTGCTCCATGTTGGCCAAAACCAGCACCGGTATGGGCGAGTAGCCCTGGATCTCGGTAAGCAGGGCGTGGTGAGCCTCCGCAGTCTCGCTGCGCGGGCCCATGGAGCCCATCGGGATGCGGTCGATGAATTGGAACCAGTCGGCCGGTCCGCCCCTGATCCGCGAGACTTCGAGCATCTGGGCGACACAGCCCTCAAGGGAGAGGGTGCTGAGCGTTTGGTCGACCCACTGGGTTTGTTGGTGGGTGAGGGGGGTGATCATGTTGGGTTCTCCTGTCTAGTGTCCTCACGTTGGAAGTGTGAGTCTGCGATGGGAAAGCGCTATCCGGCCAATTCTCGACCATTGCACCGGGCCATGTTTGACCGGATTACAGCGAGTATACTCCAAGTGTTCCTTTTGTCAAACGATTGTCTGGTCGTTTGGTCTCAGATGGTCGAGCTCCAGCGAAAACAGAAACGCATCTCTTGCAGTCTGGTCTATATTGGGTCTGACAAGATATTTCTCAATGATCCTTTCCTTGTTCATTCCTATTTTTTCCAATACGCGTATCGAAGCAATGTTCTCCGTATCACATGTTGCAGATATCCTTGTAACGGCCTGAACTGATTTCAGCCAGTTGACAATTGCCGTGGCTGCCTCGGTTGCATATCCTCTTCGCCAGTAGTCTTTGTTCAGCAGGTAGCCTATTTCAGCATTTTCGCCGATAATCGTGCAGGAAATGCCTCCAATCGCCTTTCCTACGCCGCGTTCCGTGATCACCCAATAGTACGCATCACCACTTTCCCATTCTATTTTTCTTTTCCTCAATCTCTCTTCGAGTTGATCTTTGGTTTGTACGGGCTTCCAATCTGTATAGTAAGCAACTTCTTTGTCACTTCCGTAAACAAATATGTCATCAACATCGGACGGCTCCGGCCTTCGAAGTTCGAGGGACTGGGTTAAGACTGTTTCTGGTACGATCATGATCTCACCACCCAAAAAATGAATGGGGCTAAACGATCAGCTGCCGTCCGACCGAATATGCCTTCTCAAGCGGTTCGCCAAGATCCAAGTAATACCGACCATCACTGTCGAATGCATAGATAATACCTTTGGCCTTGGTCGTATCGGGAACGCCATCCAGGTTTGGCATCATGTGCGACAAGTCGGTCAATATGCGTTCTTGGCCTTTGATACTCATAATCTCCCCATCTTTTAGCGGAATATCTTTGACAACAGCCCGAGCGCCTCCACGGTGCAGTCGATGACGCGATTTTTTGGCTGTCGCCACGATTCAGCAAGTGGAAAGCCGGCGTAGGGCTTACGGGCCACTTTGCTTCCCAAATCCCACAATCCCTCTTCTGTCCGCTGGGACCAGATCCAATTGACGGCTTCTGTTGATAGTTCTCTCCACAAGCAGAAACGCGACAACAATTGATGGGCTCGGAACCAACCCCAAAAGCTCTTTGAAAGGATGGGAGATAGTACACTGATCTCTTGCTGGTAGACATAGTATATGCCCGATGGAGCGTGCATAACATAGTCCAGCATCTTGCGCTCCAGATCGCCGGAGAGTTGGTTGTTTGTGGCACTCAGAATCAGCAAGGGATACCTGACGTGAAATGGGACGGGGTTCCTCATCCGACATGCCAGCAGCGAATTTAACGCGACGACTTCTCTCTGCCGATCATATGTCCCTGATTGGAAAGCGTCTTTCAGTACCTTGTATAAATAACTTGACCTGAATCGGCGCCGGCTTGCCTTCACCGACAAAGCGTATGTGCAGACCGTACATACCTATGTCTATCATCCGTTCCATTCTCAAGTTGAACAGACTGCCGAGGCCAATTTTTCTGCTGTGTTGTCCTCAGCCACTCAACCACGGATGTGCCGTACCGCCAAGTGCTGCGTTGACAAAGGATACGCGTTGTTCAATGGGCGCAACGTTCCTATCCCAAACCAAACTGGCTGTTGCCGTCACAATCTGCCACTGGACGAGATCATACGCGTCGTAAGGGCGCAGTGCGCTATATCGGCGAAAATACGTCTCCCAGAATCGCTGCCACAAAAGCTGCACATGCTCAGGGGCTTTATTCTCTTCCAGCCCGCCCAGCCACATCTTTGAGATCAGCCAGGTGCGCGCGAGGTCCGCCAAAGGATTGCCGCGAGTTCCTAGTGCCCAATCGATGACCATCGAACCCCGCGATGAGATCATGATATTGTTGGGATAAAAGTCGTTGTGGCATAACGCTTTACCTGCTTGAGGTTTGCAGAACCATACAACGATCTTGGCATCATTATACCATATTTTTACACATCTTTCTACATGCCTGCAAAATCGTACAATGATCTTGGAAAATCGTTATACCCTCCCGCACGCCAAAGTGATACAATACAATTGAGGCTACTGTCAGGTAGCTAGTGTTCAACTTGCCTGTCAGCGTGGCTCAGCCAGACCAAATCATAGAGCAATATTGTGAACACCTCTTCCGGCTCGGGGGTCAAAGGCTTCAAAGGGGGTGTCGCATACGGGGCCTCAAAATATGGGGTTGATCGGGATGACCAAGTGTGCGGCCCTCGATTACGCCGACGCCAATGTTCACATCAACGCCGTCTGTCCGGGCATCATCGACACGTCGATGATCGAACGGTTCACCATAGTTTGCATACAAGAGGGGCATTATTGCTACTATCCAAAAAAGGAGTTGAAAATGCAAAAGCGTAACCTTGGAAGCAGCAACCTGCAAGTTTCGGCGATTGGGCTTGGCTGTATGGGCATAAGCCAAAGTTTTGGCCCCATCCCAGAACGGAAAGACTCAATTGCCTTAATCCACGCGGCGGTTGAACGGGGCGTGACCTTCTTTGACACGGCGGAAGTGTACGGCAAAGATCACCACAATGAGGAACTGGTCGGCGAAGCCCCGGCCCCCTATAAAGACAAGGTGGTCATCGCCACCAAGTTTGGGATAAAAGTGGTTGATGGCAAGCAAGTTCTCAACAGCCAGCCAGACGTGATCCGCCGCTCCGTTGAAGGCTCGCTCAAACGTCTGCAAGTGGATACTCTATGATGTGGCGCTTTCCCGAAGACGATGTCTTGTCCACCTGTGAGGAACTCGGTATTGGCTTTGTGCCTTTTGCTCCGCTGGGTAAAGGCTTTTTGACGGCCACCATTGACAAGAACGCCACTTTCGGGAGCGACGACTTTCGCAGTAAGCAACCGCGCTTCCAGCAAGAGAATCTGGAAGCAAATATGGTTTTGGTAGACCTGATCAAAGAGATTGCGGCGGAAAAAGAGGCTACACCCGCCCAAATCGCCCTGGCCTGGTTGCTGGCCCAGAAGCCCTGGATTGTGCCGATTCCGGGCACCCGTAAACTACACCGTCTGGAAGAAAACCTGGGCGCAGTAGATGTTGAACTGACGAGCGCAGAACTGGCTGATTTGCAGGACGCGCTCTCCGAGATTGAGCTGGTGGGCGGTCGCTATCCGGCTGGTTCTGATTACGAAAAAAGAGCAGGCAAATAGGGATGTTTTTGTCAAACCAAAACGCCATTTG
>JAFGJF010000647.1 GCA_016929205.1 Anaerolineae bacterium | reverse complement strand
GGTGGCGCTCATTTCTGGCTGGTGGTTCGTGCGTAATGCCGTGCTCTATGACGGCGATTGGACCGGGATCGAGCGCTTTATCGTCATTCTAGGGTACCGCGACCCTCCGGCTACGCTGCGCCAATTGTGGGGAGAACGGTACGGGTTTATGATGGCCTATTGGGGCCTCTTTGGCGGCGTCAACGTACCGATGCCGGGCTGGATTTATGCGCTGTTGGACTGGAGCGTGGTCGCGGCGGGGGCGGGGCTTGTGATAGCGGCGGCCAAAAAAACGATCCAATGGTGCACGAGGCAAATCGCACATCGCCGGTCGCCGGTCGCCGCTATCGACCCAACGTCCCAATGTCCGGTGTTGAGCGTTCAACGTCCAACCTTAAACTTTCAACTGTTCCTTATCTTCCTTTGGCCTGCGCTCGTCGTTATCCTATGGGCCGCGTGGGCGACGCGCACGTGGTCCTCGCAGGGACGGCTGGTCTTTGGGGCCATATCGGCCTGGTCGACGTGGATGGCGGTTGGCTTGCGCGAGCTCGTGTCGTGGGGACGCTGGCGGCGCTGGGCCGGTTGGCTGCCCGGCCTGCTGGGTGTCTTTATGCTTGGCGTGGCGGCCTGGGCGCCGTTTGGCGTCATCGCCCCGGCCTATCGCCCGCCGACGCTGCCGCCCGGTCTCGAGCCGCAGCCGCAGCATGTCCTGCGCGCCGACGTGGGCGGGCAGCTGCGTCTGTTGGGATACGACATCGAAAACACGTCCGCCCGGCCCGGCGAGGCGTTTCGCTTTACGCTCTATTGGCAGGCACAGCGTGACATGGATCGCGACTGGAGCATTTTCTGCCACGTCTTTGACCTCGATCTTGGGCTGCCGGTGGCGACGCGCGACCGCTTTCCGGGGCAGGGCCTTTTGGCGACGAGCCATATGGTGGCGGGACAGCGCTGGGCCGACCGGTACGTGGTCGAGCTGCTGGAAACGGCCTACGCGCCCGCCGGCGCACTGCTCGAGGTCGGCCTGTACGATCGAACGACGGGGGAGCGCCCGCCCATCCAGATTGAGGTGGGCGAGGACGTTGAGGTCGTGGAGAACGGGCTGCGTTTTCAGCCATTACGCATCGAACCTCGTCCCGGCGATCTGCCCAACCCGGTGCGCGTCAATTTCCAGGACGAAATCGCCCTGGTCGGCTGGGAACTGGAGCGGCGCGTGGTCGCACCCGGCGAACCGGTCGTCCTGACCTTGTACTGGGAGTGTTTGGCTCCGATGGACAGCACGTACACTGTATCGGCGCAGGTGCTCGATGCAGGCTGGCGCAAGGTGGCGCAGTGGGACAGCTATCCGGGCGACACCGATACCGCCGGCTGGCAAGCCGGACAGCAGGTGATCGATCACCGGACGCTAGAGGTCGCGCCGGATGCGCCGCCGGGTGGATACGAACTGCGGCTGCTGATCTATGACGGGCAAACGCTGAAACGGATGCGCATCATCAACGCCGAGAAGCGCGTGTTGCCCGATGATTTTCACGTCCTTGGGCAGGTAAGGGTAGCGCAGTGAGTAGAGAAACGAGGCGTCTGGCAGAGGTGTGGCTGCGCTGGGGGGCTTGGGTTCAGGCCGGGATGTTTATTCTCGTCTTTTTTGCCTTGTCTGTGCTCAAGCACGATTCTTTCCATACTCGCGCTTTGGACCTGGCCAAGTTTGATCAGGCCATCTGGAATACCTTGCACGGCCGCTTTTTGTTCTCGACCATGCAGAATCAGTCCATCCTGGCCAACCACTTTTCCCTGTTTATGGCCTTCCTGTCGCCGTTGTTTTTGATCTGGAACGATGTGCGCGTCTTGTTCCTGGTGCAAACGGTTGGTCTTGCGGCGTCCGGGTTGTTTCTTTACCGGATCGTACGGTCCAAGCACGAGCGGATCGCCCCCTGGTTTTTGCTGGCCTTTTACCTCAATCCGGCACTACACGAGGTTGCCCTGGTCGAGTTCCGCCGGGTGACGCTGGCCGTCCCGTTTCTGGCGATGGCACTGTATGCGCTTTATGCGAAAAAGCGCCGGTTGATGGCGGTTGGTCTGGCTGTGGCTTTGTTGTGCAAAGAGGACATCGCTTTGATCGTGTCGATGGTCGGTCTATATCTGATCCTGTTTGAGCGCGATTGGGCGTGGGGCGTCCTGTGGATCGTTGTCGGCGCGGCGTGGGCGGTGGCGATCACGTTCTGGGTGATCCCTCAATTCGCCCTGCAGATCGATGCCGCCGACTCGCTCTATTCGCAGCTCAACTATTTTGGGCTATCCGGCGATTCGTATGGCGAGGTGTTGCAAGGCGTGTTGCGCGACCCGTTCGTGTTCTTTCGACATATGTTTGATGGCCCGGCTCTACGTGCTTTGTGGCGCATCTTTTTGCCGCTGGGCCTGGTGCTGCCTTTCGCCGCGCCGCGCTGGATGCTGATCGTTCTACCGGCGATGGCTTTGATGCTCATGAGTACGGCACCCGGCATGCACCGGCTTGAGGACTGGTATTCGGCCTCGGTGCTGCCGGGCCTGTTTGCCGCCGTTGCCGTGAGCCTGACCCGCCTGCCGGCGCGCAAGGCGCGTTGGGCAGTGGCAGGCCTGCTCTTGACGGCCGTTATAGGGTACCTGTGCTTTAGCCACGCGCCGTTGGGAGGAGGATATAAACCGGAACTGTACCAGGTGACCGACCACCACCGGCTGGCGGCGCAGGCCGTCGATCTGGTGTCCGCCGGGGCCAGCGTGGCCGCACAGGATCCATACGTGCCGCATCTCGCCCACCGGGAGCATATCTATCTCTATCCCTGGATTGCACTGGGCGAGGAGAATATCGAGTATTTTATCCTGGACCGTCATCTGCACCCCTACCCGCTGCAGCCGCACGAGATGAATGCCCAGATCGACGACATGGTAGCCGATACATCGCTGGTCATCGAGTTTGAAGCGGATGGCATCTATGTGTTCCACCGAGGCGGCGAGCCGCTTGCCGCGTTTCCTGTAGATGCCGTTGCCGGCGACACGATGCGCTTGCAGCGGGCCGAGGTCGCTGTTGCCGACAGCTCGGGCGTTTACCGGGTGGCCGACCGATCGCCGGTTCTGGTCGAACGGGGCCAGATCATGCGGGTGAGTCTGTATTGGCAGGCGCTGGCAGCGCCGAAAGCGGAACGCACGGTGTCGGTACGCCTCGTCTTGCCCGGTGGGTCGCTGCTGGCCCAGCAGGACAACATGCCCGGCCGGGGAAAAAAGCCAACCAGTTGGTGGCAGGAGGGCTGGCAGATTCGCGACGTGTATGACCTGACCGTTTCTCCCGATGCACCACCCGGCGCGGGCACGCTGGACGTGTTGGTATACGATAGTTATGATGCCCGGGTCTTGCCCTTTGACGGCGACCGGCTCAGACTATCGCTGTGTGAT
>JAFGJF010000646.1 GCA_016929205.1 Anaerolineae bacterium | reverse complement strand
CTGGGGTTGGAGGAGCGGCTGAACGCTTTGCCTAGACAGCTTTCAGGTGGACAGCAACAACGTGTGGCCATTGCTCGCTCTTTGATCAACCGGCCGGCTGTGGTGCTGGCCGACGAGCCGACAGCCAGTCTCGATTCCGAGCGCGCTTTTCAGGTCGTCGAGACGCTGGCCAATCTTGTACACGAGCAAGGCAGCGCCGGGATCATGGTGACGCACGATTTGCGGATGGTGGAATACGCCGACCGGATCATCCACATGTTGGATGGTCGCGTGGAGCAGATCCTGACACCCGAAGACGATCTGTCGTGTCTGGCTAATCCGGCCGAATGCCGTATGATCGAGGCGGATCTTTTGGGGTTTGACGCCGCCCGTTCCTACCAACCGGACATGGTTTCCGCCGTTGGCGACGCCTTTTTGTGGCAACCGAGCTTTAGCGCGAGCTAACGTCAAGAGCGAACTAGACCCTGGCGTAGGCCGTGAGCAAATCGTCCATCTCGTTGTTCACGGTCTCGTCGATCCACTTGCGGCGCTCGTCCTCGTCGAACCAAGCCAGCACCTTACGGATCCCTTCGTGATAGGGAATCGTCGCCCGGAATCCGGGCACAAACCGTTTAATCTTGGTGTTGTCAAAGACGACACTCCAAGTTTTATCCCCGATCAATCCATCACCCATTTGTGGATTGTGCTGCGCGATCCAATCGCAGGGGATGTGCACCATATTGGCCTGAACGCCCAACGCATCCGCGATACCCTGGTAGATTTGATTCCAGGTCAGCACTTGATCGGTGGTGATGTGGAAGGCGTGGCCCAGCGTCTGCGGATGCCCGAGCAGTCCCACGAACCCCTTGGCAAAATCCTCTGCGTGCGTCACGACCCACAACGAACTGCCGTCGCCGTGTACGATGATCGGTTTGCCCTTGAGCAAGCGGTCAGCCAGCGTATAGCATCCCCAGCCGCCGATCGCGACGGGGAAAACGGTGGCATAGGTCAGCGAGGGGCGCACGATGCAGATCGGGAATCCCTCGTCGCGATATGCCTGTTGCAACCGTTCTTCGCATGCGATCTTGGAGCGCGAATATGCCCAGTAAGGATTGTGCAGCGGCGTGGATTCGGTGATCAAATAGTCGGTGGGTGGTTTCTGATAGACCGAAGCCGAGCTGATGAAAATGTACTGCCCGGTCTGGCCCTTGAATAGCTCAATGTCCCGTTCGACGTCGCCGGCCGTATAGGCAATCCAATCAACGACTGCGTCAAACCGCATGTCTCGGATCGCCTGGCGGGCTTGATCGGGTTGGTTGATGTCACAGGTCAGCGTGCGCGCACCGGGAATCTCGACCCCGCGCCGCCCACGGTTGAGCAAGGTGAGTTCGATGCCTTTTTTAACGGCCAGCTTGCTGACTGATGTGCTGATATTGCCCGTTCCCCCGATAAAAAGAACCTTCATCTGACCCACTCTATCCTTTCTTTGTCAATGATTGCATCATTATACCGGCACCTGCTATTTTCGGCAAAAGACTTTTCATCTACTGGAGTGCTTTAGTTGTTTGATCCGGCCGGCAAGTTTGACCAATGATACCGAGTATAGCGCAAGCAGTAACAGAAAAAGGATCACAAAAAAGATCGCGAACCATAGGGGATATCGGTCGAGGTGATGCATAAAAACGATCATGAAGACCGGCGAAGTCGCGACGAGTGTGCCAATGATACGTTGGTACTTGGCGATCTTGGATTCCGGATCGGTATAAAACTCGGCGGTTTGCCCCGCTTCGACAGGCAGACGAAAATAATGCCAGCCGGACATCCTGCCGATGTATTCCCAGCCTGCACCCTGGATAAACTCTAAATACTCTGCCAAGTCTTTGCCCGATCGATAATCCAGGCAATAGACAACGTTCTGAGGCTCACCCTGCTCAAAAGTATAGTTTAAGAAGGCAACGTGTTTCAAGTGCCAACCTTCCCGGGCCATAGACTCAAGCCACATTTCTTCCTGGCGATCTTGCCATGCCCAGAACCATCTGAATTTGCGCACCGTTTGCTGTTCCATACCACCCTTCCTTCACTGCCGATCCAAGTAAGACCTGGCCCAGTCTGCGATGAAAAGCCTGTCTTTTACCCAAGCCGAGTATGTTTGAGCATGATTTTCAAACGTCCTATCTGGCTCTCTAAAACCGATCTGCCCTTTCGGGTCAGATGATAGAATTTGCGGCGATCGTCCTCTTGCACCTTGGCAATCAACCCTTCTTGCTGCAGTTTAGAGACCGCATTGTAAAGCGTACCCGCGCCAACGTTGACCGTCCCTTCGCTAATCTCTTGAACCTTTTTCATAACCGCATACCCGTGCAGCGGTTCGGCGAGGGCAAGCAGAATATAGTAGGTCGTTTCGGTCAATGGCAAGTAACCAGATATATCATCTTGGATCATAATCGGCTTCTTTCAAATATGTGTGCACTGAATATATTTTCAAGCAATATATTTCCCAAGAATATATTAACGCAAAACATAGCGCTTGTCAATACAACTTTTGTTGCGTTTCAGCCATTTTCCTGTAATGCCTCGGTTCATCTTGCTCGATACACAATTCGGTAATCGCACTTGTGCACTTGTGCAGAAAATCGAGTTTTGGTACAATTATGAGCGTGTGCCAAGCAGCTCAAGAGTCCGAAATCTTTGAGCGCTCGTCGAGGGGCTACTCGGGGATCGAACGCACCTTTATTATTGATTTGGTTACCCAATCGTGAGTCGAGCAGAATAGATGAAAAAAAAAACGGCCTTTGGATTACGTTTCAAGATTACGGCGGGTGTACTGCTTCCGCTGTTAATCATCCTGTCGATTTTGGCCTATGTACGGCACACCAACTATCGGAATTTGCTCATAAAAAACCTCCAGACGTCGGCTGCTAACGCCGGTGAGATCATTGAGGGCAGTTTGCAGCACGCCATGTTGACCAATAATTTTTCGACGCTTGAGCAGATTGTGGATAACATTGCCAAGCAGCCGAGGGTGTACGATCTGTTCTTGCTGAGCAAGTCGGGGCACGTTTTGATCTCGACCGAAGAAGATATGGCGGGCACGACGATCGATCTCGACGACCCAACTTGTCAGGCGTGTCACAGGCACAAAGCCGCTCTTCGTAACGAGAACGTCGTTTTGGTTACCGGGGAACAAGAAAAACTCTTTCGCAACGTCAACGCTCTAGAAAACTCGCAAGAGTGTCAGGCCTGCCACGATCCTCAGAGTCGAGTCCTCGGCGTTCTGATCAGCGATTTCGATATGACCTCCATCGAACAGGCGCTGGCGATCGATCAACGCAACAGCTTGCTTTGGTTTGGGGGGTCGATTGTCCTGATCTTGTTGATCGTCGATCTGCTCATGAGCAGAATGGTCGTTGGCAAGCTGGAGCAATTCGCCCTGGCTGTCAAACGGATCAGCCGAGGCGACCTGGATGTCAAGGTGGATGGCGAGAGTAAGGACGAGATCGGCGATCTGGCTCGCGCTTTCAACCTGATGGCCGATGGCTTGAAGGAGAACGTCGAGCTCGAACAGAGCCTCAAGATACAGACGCAACAGTTGCAGGCGCAAACTGCAAGGTTGTCTATGCTCAACACGATCTCGGCCACAGTCAACCAATCGCTGAACCTGATCGAGATCTTGAACAGTGCACTGGACAAAGTGTTCGAATTGATGCGGTTGAAGGCCGGCTGGATCGTTCTGCATCAAGATCAAGACGACGAAGACAATCTGGTTACGTGCCGGGGGTTGCCTCGAGAAATCGCTCTTGCACACGTCCATTGTACCTGGAACCGGTGTGTCTGCTCCAAAGTTTTGCAGGCGGGTAAGCCCGAGATTTTTGCCGAGATGCCCGAGCATTCCTGTCCCACGTCCGAATATTTTCGTCAACGAGGGCTTGTTTTCCGCGCATGCGTGCCGCTTATATCCAAGGATCGCGTTTTGGGGGTGATGAGCCTTGTTGGGGATAGTGCCAACGGCGTGTCCAAGTTGACTGAGGGTATGCTGGAGATGCTCATTGCCATTGGCCGCCAAATCGGTATGGCCGTCGAGAATGCGAGTTTGTATCAGGAACTGCAACAGGAAGAGATGCTGCGCAGGAAGCTGCTTGAGAGATTGTTCACCGTCCAGGAACAAGAACGCAAGCGTATTGCTCTTGAATTGCACGATCAGACCGGACAGCCTTTGACCTCACTGATTATGACTCTGGGTGTACTTGCTGATGCCCAATCCCTTGACGAGATTCACTTGCGTGTGCAAGCGTTGCGTGATATGGCAGCTCAGGTGCTAAAGGAGGTGCATGATCTCTCTCTGGAACTTCGTCCCAGCGTTTTGGACGATCTGGGTTTGTTTGCTGCTCTGCGCCAGCACCACAAAGAATACCAGGGCCGATTCCACATCCCTGTAGATTTTCAGATTGTGGGTATGGACAATGGGCGGTTGCCTTCGGATGTCGAAACAGCACTCTACCGCATTGTGCAAGAAGCTCTCACCAATGTGGCCAAACACGCCGGTGCGCAAAACATCAGTGTTTTGCTCGAAAATCGCAAGTCGTCGGTGATGCTGATTGTCGAAGATGATGGCTGCGGGTTTGATGTAATGGGGGTAATGGATTCGTATGCCCGAGAGGAAAGATTGGGTCTGTACGGTATGAGAGAGCGCGCCTCCCTTCTTGGTGGCACGCTGACGATCGAGTCCACGCCCAACGTAGGAACAACCGTTTTTGTCGAAATACCTCTGGTGATGAGCGGAGAAAACGATGAACAAGATTCGGCTGCTGGTCGTCGATGACCACCCCGTAGTGCGTGCCGGCTTGCGCGTACTTTTGGGTGCACAACCCGATATGGAGGTCGTCGGAGAAGCACAAGATGGCGCATCGGCCGTGGCCAAGGCCCTGGAACTTGAGCCCGACGTGGTGGTGATGGATATTGCTATGGAAAACATGAATGGTCTGGAAGCGACTCGAGAGATCGTTAACCAACTTGCTCACACCATGGTGCTGGCGCTGACTATGCACGAAAGCGAAGAGTATCTGCGCCAAATGCTAGAGGCGGGTGCCACCGGTTACGTTCTCAAGCAAGCCGTCGACACCGAGCTAGCCGTGGCGATCCGTGCGGTCCATCGCGGTGAAGTTTTTTTGTATCCTTCCTTTACCCGCATTCTGTTGAGCGATCTGGTGGCAAAAGAAAACTCGGATGATAACTCTGCCAGTCTCGATGACTATGATCGTTTGAGTCAACGCGAACAAGAGGTTCTGAGATTGGTTGCTTTGGGCTACACCAACCGCCAAATCGCTGATCAACTCTTTCTGAGCATCAAGACCGTCGAAACGTATCGTGCCCGGGTTATGGAAAAACTGAATCTCAAAAGCCGCTCGGCGCTGGTGCGTTATGCATTGAGTAAGGGTTTGTTGTCCAACGGGTTATAGACTTACCATAGCTAACATCTTGTAGAGGCGGATCTGTTTGTTGGGAAAACAGATCCGCCTCTTTTTTATGCTGCTGCCGTTCCTTTTCATTTGTAGGGTTTTGCCTGACAAGCGGCAGAAAACTGACGGGATTTCCCTTCTAGACACTGCACCTCCCGTGTGTCATAATTATCATGAGGTTATTGCACCAACATGATGAATCCTTTGCTAATCTCTTTGTTTTCACACTTTTTAGCGTGCCAGCGGCACAGGAGGTGACCAAAGATGAATCCAGCTCAAGTTCTAATCATTGACGATGATCCTATTTTCGTCAAGTCTACAAAAGCGATACTGGAAGCGAATGGCTATCAAGTGGATAGTGCCCCTGGTGGAGACGAAGGGCTAGCCAAGATCAAGGCATCCAAGCCAGACCTTGTACTTTTGGATGTGATGATGGATTGGATATTGGACGGTGTCAGTGTCAGCCGAGATATGATGAAAGAACCCGAACTCAGAGACATCCCGATCGTGATGGTAACGGCGATCAAGGACTCGGAATACAAAGGGAGCTTTCCACAGGACGACTATTTGCACATCAACAGTTGGCTGGACAAGCCGGTCTCTCCCGACGAGTTGATTGCCGAGGTCAAGAAAACGCTCGCACGGCACGCCAAGTAAGAAAAACAATCAGCTTTGCCCAAAGACTGTGCTGGCTATTGGTTATCCAGGCAAATCCCTTGCGTTTTTGGCCAAGAGATAATTTTCTAGCACAGACCATGTGCCGGGTATCTTGGGCCGTGTTTTGCTGTAGGGTCAGATTTAAGGAGATGGGTCGTGCCCGAATATGTAAGCAAGTATTACCAGTCGCTGATAGATAAAGATACATTTAGCGTGTCGTGGGAATTGGTGCCCGGTCGTGGTGCATTTGAGCGGTATCAAGATGAGTTTATGTCATCTGCTGAAGAAGCAGCCAAGGGCAGCAAGGTACATGCGCTGACCATCACGGATAACCCGGGTGGCAACCCGGCCACGTCAGCCGAAATGCTCGGTGCTGAGATAGCCAAGCTAGATATCGAGCCGGTCGTCCATTTCACCTGCAAAGACAAAGGCAGAAATCAGCTTGAGGCACTCCTCTACGGATTGGAAAGAGCATCAGTCCACAACATCTTGACGATTACCGGTGACCATGCTTCTGCAGGTTATGAAGGACATTCCACACCTGTATTCGATCTGGATGCCACGCAACTGCTCGGGCTCATTTCGAAACTGAACGAGGGATTAGAATTCCCTTCACCAAGCGGCAAAATGTCAAAGCTTGTCCCTACACACTTTGTGGCTGGTGCTGTGGTCAGTCCATTCAAAGCAACTGAAGCTGAACTGATGGGACAATACTACAAACTCGAGAAAAAACTCGCTGCTGGGGCGCAGTTTGTCGTTACACAGCTTGGCTATGATGCACGCAAGTTCCACGAAGTATTGTTGATGGTCAAGCGACTTGGGTTTGAGCATATTCCGGTGGTTGGCAACGTCTATGTCCTTGCGAGCGGCCCCGCCCGCCTGATGCACCGCAATGGGTTGCCAGGCTGCGTTGTAACGGATGAGTTTTTATCCATGATCACCGAAGAAGCAAAAGCAAAGGATCGAGGCAAAGCGAAAAGACTCGAACGCGCCGCAAAAATGTATGCTTTTATGAAAGGGCTTGGTTTTGCTGGCATACATATTGGTGGTCACGGGTTGAAATACCAAGAGGTGGAACAGATCATCGAGATGGGTGAGGAACAGGCTTCCAACTGGCGCGACTTTATTCCCGAGTTCGACTTTCCACAGGAAAACGGTTGGTATTACTTTGAAAAAGACCCCAAGACGGGATTAAATGCAGAAACACCTGCCGATCGGTCGCATCGTCCTCCCACGCCTTTTGTCTATCGGGGCTTTAGGCTGTTGCACAACACCATATTTGAGCCAAAAGGCATTCTCTTTAAACCAATGCGTGCTATGTCAGGCGCCATCGACGGATCTGCTCTTGAGGACGCTTTTAACCGCATAGAACACATCGGCAAAGTGCTCACCAACGAGTGTATGCATTGTGGTGACTGCGGCCTTCCCGACGTCGCCTATCTCTGCCCGATGAGCCAATGTCCGAAGGGGCAGCGCAACGGCCCTTGTGGTGGCAGTTTCGAGGGGTGGTGCGAAGTGCATCCAAACAAACGCAAGTGCATCTATGTACGCGCTTATCCCAGACTCAAGCACTATGGTAAAGAAGACACATTGCGCGCGTATGAAGTGCCGCCTGTAGACCACAGTCTGCGGCGCACCTCGTCGTGGCTGAACTATTTTATGGGGCGCGATCACACGGCAAAACGATTGGGAATTCAACCACCAGAGAAAAAAGAAACCAAAAAGAGCTGATGTGATCAAAGAACGTCTTAGGACGTATGCAGGGAGGAGGATGCGATGCCAGCAGCCATTTCAGCACCTCCATCGTGGCTTTTCGTCATTCTAGCAGCGCAAAGCTTACTGCTAGTTTGCGGGTTGCTCGTGATTCTCAAATGCCGCAGCACGAATCGTCATCTAAAGGTCGAACGAACAACGCAATGCAATGAACTTGAAGCTATGAGAAAAGAGATCCAAGATCAAGCGGCCATTTTGACCAACACAGAACGTGAAGTGGCACGGTTAAAAAGGATTCCCAAGGCAGAGCTTTTGCCCATGTTGCAGCTTACACACGAACTGCGCTCGCCATTAGCCGCCGTGCAGAACTCACTAGAGATGATCCTGCAGGGATATACAAAAAACGATCCGAAACTATACGACGAAATGCTGACTTTGGCCCAAGATCGAACCAAGGTTATGCTGGCGCGAGTGAATGACTTTTTACGGCTGGGGGCGGTCAAGTATGCCGAGATCGAAAGAAAGCCCCGGCAGGTACAGTTGCTAGATGTGCTGGAGCGGTTGTCTCCCGAAATGCGCGTTCGAGCCCGGTGGGAGGCTGTCAATCTACACCTCGATGTGCCAGACTCGTTGCCACCTGTGATCGCAACCCACGAGGACTTGGAGCACCTGCTGTCTAACCTGGTGAACAATGCCATCAAATACACCCATCCCGGCGGGACGGTCACGGTCTCGCTGCAAGAAAAGGATGGAAACGTCGTTGGTATCGTCGAGGATACAGGGATTGGTATTGCGCCAGACGAGGTCGAACACATTTTTGACGAGTTTTATCGTACTGACAGCGCCAAGACCAAGGCGCACGGTACTGGGCTAGGATTATCGATCGTCAAACGGGTGATCGATCTGTATGACGGGCACATCCACGTCGAATCGAAAGAAGGCCAGGGCAGCAAATTCATTTTTGCTTTTCCGGCCGTTCAAACCCAAGAGGCAGGTCAATGAGCACACAATTGCCACTGACAGAATCACAAACTGAATTCTTGCGCCTGGTGGAAGCCAAATGCAATCGTAACCTGGCTTTGTGCTACCAGTGTGGCAAGTGTACGGCAGGTTGTCCCATTGCATTTGAGATGGACTATTCCCCCCACCAGATCATCAGGGGCGTGCAACTAGGTATGAGCGATGTCGTCCTATCCAGCCGCACCATCTGGCTGTGCGCGGCCTGTGAAACATGCTCAACGCGCTGCCCACAAAACGTCGATCCGGCAGGGGTAATGGATGCTCTGCGCCGGATCGCCTATGCCCGGGGGATCACATCTCCAGAGCATGACGTGCCCTTGTTCCATCGCTTATTCCTGGGAAGCGTCGAGCAGTTTGGCCGCGTGTATGAATTGGGCATGATTGCCTTTTATAACCTGTTCAGCGGGCATTTCGTCAAAGACGTGATGATGGCTCCAAAAATGTTCTTCAAAGGCAAGTTAGGCCTTTTGCCACCGAGGAACAGACATATCAAAGGGATGAAAGAGATGTTCGCCAAAGCCAGAGAACTGGAGGGCAAACCAGAATGAGATACGCCTATTATCCAGGATGTTCGCTTCATTCCACATCCAAGGAATATGACATATCATCCAAGGCAATTTGCCGGGCTTTGGGAATCGACCTGGAGGAAATTCCCGGCTGGATCTGCTGTGGTGCTTCCTCCGGTCATATGACCTCTGAAATACTGGCGCTGGCACTGCCGGTCAAAAACCTGGTTTTGGCCCAGGCATCCGGGTTGGATACGGCGGTCTGCTGTGCAGCCTGTTACAGTCGCCTTCAAGTGGCTAATAAAGCGATGCGTACACCGGAAAATGAGCGCCGTAGCAGCGTGGACGAAACCGTCGGCAGCCCGTACAGAGGCGAGGTTAAGGTCAAGCATCTCTTGGAAATCGTCATCGACGACTATGGACTCGATGCTTTGCAGGATAAAATAACCAGACGGCTTGAGGGCCTCAAGATAGCCGCGTACTATGGCTGTTTGCTGGTCAGGCCACCGGAGGTGACCGAATTTGACGACCCGGAAGATCCGACCTGTATGGAAAAGTTGATCGCCGTGTTGGGAGCAGAGCCCATCGACTGGCCCTACAAAACAGAGTGCTGTGGAGGGAGCCTGGCTTTAACCAGGACGAATGTCATTCTGAAACTGTGTCGTGACATTTTACAGACAGCCGTCGATGAAGGCGCCGAGTGCATCATGGTGGCATGCCCGCTCTGCCAGTCCAGCCTGGATTTGCGGCAGCCCCAAGTAAATAAGCGGTACAAAACCGATTTTCATATCCCCATCCTGTATTTTACACAGCTTATCGGTTTGACGCTGGGCATGGGGATCAAAGAATTGGGCATCAACAAACTCATTGTCGATCCCGCCAAGCTGTTCAAGGCAAAGGCGTTGGTCTAGGAGGAGAGCCGAATGGCCAGACTGGGTGTTTTTGTCTGTCGTTGAGGGCATAATATTGACTCCACCGTGGATGTGGAGCGAGTCGCACGAGAAGCTGCCAGGTTTCCTCAGGTAGTCCACTCTGTTGTACATAGCTATATGTGTTCTGACCCGGGGCAGACGGGGATCATTGAAGCGGTTAAAGAAAAGGGATTGGATCGCGTGGTAGTCGCTTCCTGTTCGCCGCATATGCAAGGGCCAACCTTTATGCGCACCCTCGAACGAGCCGGGCTGAATCCATATCTTTTCGAAATGGCCAACCTGCGCGAGCATTGTGCCTGGGTGCATACCGATATGGAGCAAGCCACGATACAGGCCATCGATGCCGTGCGTGTTGCCGTTGCCAAAGCGCGTCAAGACGCTGCCCTGGAAATGATCAATATCCCAGTGACCAAGCGTGCACTGGTCATCGGCGGTGGGGTCGCAGGTATTCAAGCCGCACTGGATATTGCCGCCGGAGGCCAAGAGGTCGTCCTGGTTGAGCGCGAACCATCTATCGGCGGACATATGGCCCAACTGGCCGAAACGTTTCCTACCTTGGACTGCTCGCAATGCATCTTGACCCCCAAGATGGTGGAAGCGGCCCAGAACGCCAAGATTACCCTGCACACCTATTCCGAAGTCGAGAAAATCGAAGGCTTTGTAGGCAACTTTGTAGCTACTATCCGCAAAAAAGCAACCTATGTGAATTGGGACAAGTGCAACGGATGCAACGAATGTACTGCCGTATGTCCGATCAGTGTGCCAAACAGCTTCGATATGGGCATGGCAGAAAGGACGGCGATCTATCGGCCATTCCCTCAGGCTGTCCCCAGCCGGTTTTCGATCACCAAACGTGGTATCTCTCCTTGCAAGGCCACCTGTCCGGCAGAGACCAGCGCCCAGGGGTACATTGCGCTCATCGCCGAAGGACGGTACAAAGAAGCACTTGACGTCGTTATGCAGTACAACCCCTTCCCGGCAACGGTTGGACGAGTGTGTACCCATCCTTGTGAGAATGAATGCAACCGCGGTGCGTTGGATCGGCCGGTAGCGATTTGTGCGTTGAAGCGTTTTGTAGCCGACCGCGTGTATGCCGAACGGGATAAATCAGGCACTGAAGAAAAGCCATCTGTTAACATTCAGCGCGATGCTAAGCGTGTGGCCATTGCCGGCAGCGGTCCGGCCGGGCTGACTGCCGCGCATTTTCTTGCCCAAAAGGGATACCGGGTGACCCTATTCGAAGCTTTGCCCGTGGCCGGTGGTATGATGCGGGTCGGCATCCCGGCTTATCGCCTGCCTCGCGACGTGTTGCAGCGCGAGATCGACAACATTCTTGCCCTGGGTGTGGATTTGCGAGTCTATCATCCCATCAGTGACGTCAACGACCTTTTTGAGCAAGGCTATGAAGCGGTCTTTTTGGCCATTGGCGCACACGAAGCCCAGCGTCTCAACATTCCCGGCGAGGAGGCAGAGGGTGTGTTTCATGGTGTGCCCTTTCTCCGTTCGGTGAACCTGGGTGAACAGGTAACGTTGGGTAAAAACGTGTTGATCGTGGGGGGTGGCAACACGGCCATCGACGCGGCCCGTTCTTCGCTGCGTATTGGAGCCGAACAGGTGACGATGATTTACCGTCGCTCGCGGGCCGAAATGCCGGCCAACGATTGGGAAATCGAGGAAGCAGAACACGAAGGGATCAAGCTGGAATTGTTGACCCAGCCTATCGAAGTTATTTCGGAAAATGGGCGCATCACCGGCGTGCGCTGCATCCGAATGCGCCTGGGCGAGCCAGATGAGAGCGGCCGGCGGCGCCCGCTCCCCGTTGAGGGCAGTGAATTTATCCTGGAAGCCGATGCGATGATCGCTGCTGTGGCTCAGGCCCCGGAAACATCTTTCCTAAAGCCGGACCACGGCATCGAGATCAATCCCTGGGGCACGTTTGTCGTCAATGCCAAAACGTTGGAAACCAGCCGGCCAGGCGTCTTTGCTGGCGGCGATGCTTCCAGAGGGCCGGGCGCGCTCATCGAGGCTATCGCAGATGGTCGACGCGCAGCGCTGTCGATTGACCGCTACCTGAGGGGCGAGCCACTGCTCAATGCTCGCGATCTCAATCCGCTCCCTATTGCCCATCCCAGTGATGCAGAGATCGATGCGGTGATCGAGAGCGGCGTGGTAAATATGCAAGCGCGTGAAACGATGCCTATTGCTCCTGCAAAGGAGCGCATCCGCGACTTTCGCGAGGTTGAGCTGGGATTGAGCGAGGAGCAGGCACACGCCGAGGCAGATCGCTGCTTGCGCTGCGGCATTTGTTCCGAATGTTATCAATGTGAAAAAGTCTGCGCGCCAGAGGCGATTGAGCATACGATGGTCGACGAACTCGTCGAGGTTCCGGTCGGTGCGGTTGTCATGGCTACAGGCTACGATCTGTATCCAAAGAGCAACCTGGCTGAATACGGTTATGGCAAATACAAAGACGTGATCAGCGGCCTCGAATTTGAGCGCATCCTTTCCGCATCTGGCCCAACCGGCGGCGAGATTCGCCGGCCATCTGATGGCAAGGTGCCCAAGGACGTGGTATTCATCCACTGTGCCGGCTCGAGAGATCCGGCGCATGGGATGCCCTACTGCTCCAAGATCTGTTGTATGTACTCGGCCAAACATGCCATGCTATACAAACACCGCATACACGATGGCCGGGCCTATTCATTTTACATGGACATTCGTGCCGGGGGCAAAAACTATGACGAGTTTGTGCGCCGGGCGATCGAAGAAGAAGGTGTGAATTATTTGCGGGGCCGTGTCTCCAGGTTGTTTGAAAAAGACGGCCAAGTCATCGTCCGCGGTGTGGACACCCTCTCGGGAACGCAGGTCGAAATCGCGGCCGATCTGGTGGTTTTGGCCACGGCCATCGTGCCTCAACACGATGCTGCTGAATTGGCGGTCAAGGTTGGTTTTTCCTGCAATACTCACGGCTTTTTCAACGAGGCGCATCCCAAGCTTCGCCCGATCGAAACCTATACTGCCGGCGTATTTCTGGCTGGCGCTTGCCAATCGCCGCGCGACATTCCCGATACCGTAGCCCAGGGGACAGCGGCAGCAGCCAAAGTACTACAACTTTTCTCAGGTGATGCGCTCCAGCGTGAGCCGCTTGTTGCCACCGTCGATGAATCGATCTGTAATGGCTGCTTTTTCTGCAAGATGGTTTGCCCATACAGTGCCATCGATCAAGTAGAACTATCCAGAAGGATAGGCCGGAGCCAAGCGGTCAAACTCATCGCCAAGGTCAACGAGGGCAAATGTATGGGGTGCGGCCTTTGTGCATCCGCTTGCCCATCCAAAGCCGTGACGGTGCAAGGATTCACGGATCAGCAGATTTACCAAGAGGTGATTCATGCCATCTAGCGATTGGGAACCCAAGATCGTTGCCTTTCTTTGTAACTGGTGCAGCTATGTAGGTGCCGACCTGGCTGGAACCAGCCGGATCGAATATCCGGCCAGCGTGCGAATCATCCGCTTGCCGTGTAGTGGACGTATCGATCCTGTCTTTATCATTAGGAGCTTTCAGCGTGGGGCAGATGGTGTCTTGGTGTCGGGTTGTCATCCCGGCGACTGCCATTACAACAAGGGAAATTATTACGCGCGTCGCAGGATGTTGATGCTTCGCAAATTGATTGAATTTGCAGGCATCGATCCTCGCCGGTTTCAGATGAGTTGGGTTTCCGCCAGCGAAGGACACAAGTGGGCACAGGTGGTTACCTCGGTCACGGAAGAGGTCAAGGCATTAGGGCCACTCCGAGCTCAGGAGACAGTCGATGGATAACATAACTGAAGCTATTCGTCAACAGGCGCGTGCATTATTGGAAAACCAGGAGGTGGATGTCGTCATCGGATACCAGGGCGGTTGGGGAGACCAGGTGATAACACCCTGCTTTATCACCCAGTCATCAGACGCAGACAAGCTGGTCTACACTGTACAGTGCACCCACAACCTGGCCAAATACCTTGTTGGACGGGAAGGGTATCTCACCTCTCGTTTCAGACCGGTCGACGCCCCTGTACGTGTCGCGCTGGTAGCCGGGCCGGCGGCGCTGCGCACCATTGTGGGTCTGATCAAAGAATATCAGTTTGAGCGCAAAGACCTGGTGATTTTGGGCATTGTTGACGGAACCCCGGTTGGTCTCGAACCAGATATCGAGGTTGGGCGGATTGAAGTGGATAGTCAGGCACAACAGGACTTGCAGGCCCAAATCCACGAGTTGGAAAGCATGTCCCTATCTGAACGCGCAGCTTGGTGGGATAACGAGTTCTCTAAATGCATCCGTTGTTATGCTTGCCGGCAGGTTTGCCCGTTTTGTTATTGCGAGCAGTGCATCGCCGACGAAAATCAGCCACAGTGGATTGACAAATCGCCTTCGCGGGCAAACAATACCGCCTGGAACCTTATCCGTGCCTATCACTTGGTTGGCCGCTGCACGGGTTGTGGTGAGTGCGATCGTGTTTGTCCGGTCAAGATACCATTGCGCTTGATCAATCACAAGATGGTCGTCGAGATCAAGGAAGCGTTCGGATATGTGTCCGGGGTAGACGCCGACCAGGAACCAGCCCTGGCAGCCTTCCAGCCGGGTGATGTCGTGCCCTTTATCAGGTAAAAAGGCGTCGAATCCGTACTTGCAAGATGGACGAGCCGATAGACCAAGCCAAGGGAGAGAGTATGGAAGCCAGGATACTCCAGCAAGATAAACTAGGTGAATGGATCAATGCGCTAATTGCACGTCACGAGGTGATCGCGCCTCGTGATGCGTTAGCGTATGGCAAGATAGAGACGGCAGATGAGTTCTATTTGAGCGATGAAAAGCCGGCCCGATCGTTAAAGACGTTCTTTTTCCCACAACGCCAGGCGCTCGTTGCCTACCGGCTGTCGGCGGAAAAGGTGGAATTGCAGGAACCCGCGCCCGTGGTCGATCCCGAAGGCCCGGCGAGGATCGTTTTTGGTGCGCGTCCCTGTGATGCAGCAGCTTTTCCCATTCTCGATCAAGTGTTTGCCTGGGATGACGTCATTGACGCTTACTTTCAGCCCAGGGAAAAGACGATCATCATCTCAATTGCCTGCCACAAACCGTGTGAAACGTGTTTTTGTGTCTCGTTGGGAGGATCTCCAGCCGGGATCGAAGGATCTGATCTACTCTTGACACCGATGGATCATGTTTACCACGTGCAGATTATCACCGAACAAGGTGGCGAACTGATACGAGCTTTTGAATCTTTTTTCGACGAGAGCGATCAGCGGCACAATCGCGAACGGGCCTCGCTCGAAGACGTGTGGCGTGACCAAGTGATCAAAACGGTGGACGTGAGTGACCTGGAACAAGTGTTGGATTTCGACAACCCGGTGTGGGAAACGCTCGTTCAACAGTGCGTTGATTGTGGCATTTGCACATTTATGTGTCCTACTTGCCACTGTTTTGATATTCAAGATGAGGGTGATCCGGACGGAGGAGAACGCGTCCGGCTTTGGGATTCGTGCGCGTTTTATGACTATACCAAGGCCCATGCCGGACAACCCAGACCTACCCACCATCGTCGCTACCGGCAGCGTATTATGCACAAGTTTCAATACTATCCAAAAAATTTTGGCAAAATTCTTTGTGTCGGATGTGGAAGGTGCATTAAATACTGTCCGGTCAGCATCGATCTCACCCAAGTGCTTGAGATGGTCAAACCTTCCAAGAGTTGATTGGTTTGTCACCAGGCAAAAGAGGAGTGCACAAGGCAATGGAGAACATATACCAACCTCATCTGATGACCATTGAAACGATTACGCAGGAAACGTCCGATGTCAAAACGTTCAGGCTCAGGCAGCAGCAAGATAGCCCACAGCATGGCATAGCCTTTCAGCCCGGGCAATTCGGTGTATTTTCCGTTTTCGGGCAGGGAGAAGCGCCCTTTGGTCTTGCCAGCTCGCCAACCAGAGGTGAGTACATTGAGTGCAGCATCAAGCGCGTTGGCAAAGTGACCGACGCATTTCACGAATTGAACCCCGGTGACACGGTGGGGTTTCGCGGGCCTTATGGTCGAGGTTTCCCGATTGACGAGATGCAAGGCAAAAATCTCATCTTTGTCGGAGGTGGAATTGGCATGGCGCCGCTTCGTTCCCTGCTCTGGAACTGCATCGATAGGCGCAATGACTTTGGCGACATCACCGTCGTCTATGGGGCACGGAGCGTGGCCGACCTGGTATACAAAAATGAGCTGCAAGAAAGGGTCGAGATGGAAAGCGTGCAGACTGTGCTGACTGTCGATCCGGGAGGAGAAGATGAAAGCTGGACGGAAAAGATCGGTTTTGTGCCCACCGTCCTGGAGCAGGTTGCTCCTTCCGCTGAGAATGCGGTGGTTATTACCTGTGGGCCGCCGATTATGATCAAATTCGTGATGGTCTCTCTGGGCCGTATGAAATTCAAGCCAGAGCAAATCATCACCACTCTGGAAATGAAAATGAAATGTGGGCTGGGTAAATGCGGGCGCTGCAACATTGGTCCGGTCTATGTGTGCAAACACGGCCCGGTATTTGCCTATGAAGAATTAAAAGATCTTCCAGAGGAATACTGAGACAAAATACGTATCTTTTAGTATAGAAACCATTGCCTTTTGGGCCAGGATATCCTATAATGGGTCTAGTGGAACATATTTGAATTTTTCCCCACTAGAATACAATGGAGTAAAACATGATCACTGGCCAAGAACTAGCTCTAGTAGAAACTGCCATGAAAAAGGCAGTCGCAAGCAACGTGGATCTGCTTGTGACGGCAAGCAGACACGTTATTCGTTCTGGAGGCAAACGGCTCAGACCTAAAATCGTCTTACTTGGTTATAAGGCCATCGGCGGCCACGAACTCACTCACGTGGTGCCGTTGGCTGCTGCGGTGGAACTGCTCCACGCTGCCTCTCTCGTCCACGATGATATCAACGATCGTAGCGAGTTGCGACGGGGCAGCGAAACAGTTAGCGTACGCTGGGGCTCTGATTTGGCGCTTTTGGTCGGCGACTTTGTCTTTATCAAGTTTTTGAGCTTGCTAAGCACATTCGATCCCAGGTCAATTCAGATTTTGGCCGATTGCTGTACGGCGGTCGTGGAGGGAGAAACGCGGCAAATACTCAGCATCGGTGATACAAATATGACCGAATCGGACTATTTGTCGATTGTATCACAAAAAACGGCTTCGCTGTTCGCTGCCTGTGCCGAGCTAGGGGGACTTGCTGCCGGAGGGTCGGGCGAGCAGATCCAGGCACTGAGAGAGTATGGTCTGAATATTGGTATGGCCTTTCAGATCCGGGACGACACATTGGACCTGAAGGGGAGCGTCGACCAGCTTGGCAAGCCGACAGCCCAAGACATTGAACAAGGCAAAATGAGCCTGGCCGTGATTTTTGCGCTGAACAGGTTGGAAAAGACTGCCGACGTGCCGGATATCCGGGACCCAGTGCAGGTCATCGCGTTGCTTGAAAAGTCGGATGCGTTTTCCTATGCAGCCGCGAGGGCCAGCGCGTTTGCAGCCAAAGCAAAGCAGTCGTTAAGCATCTTGCCCCAATCAGAGGCAAGAACGGCCTTGTGCGAGTTGGCCGATTTTGCCATTGTTAGAAATAACTAGATTGCCACTTCAAAGGATCAAACGATGAGCAAACTTTTAAATCTCAAGCAAACGTTGTTCAAAGAGAATCGTCCCTGGGAGCGCCAGCTTTTTGTCTGGGGTGCCCTCTTTGTGGTGGGATCGGTCCTGGTGATTGTTGCCGCGTACTATTTTGACGTGGCTACAGAGTCGAAAGCGTTTTGTGGGAAGCTTTGCCACCCCAATACCCCGCAGCTGGTTGCCCAAAATGTCGCCGCACATGCCGACGTCGAGTGTGGAACATGCCATGTCGGACCGGGGTTGCCTCCCAAGGTGATGGCCAAGATCAATGGTACCAAGGAGCTCTATTATTTTTTAACCAACTCGTTTGAACGGCCGATTACACACCCGGTCAGCCAACTGCGTTCTGCCGATGTGATCTGCGAACAGTGTCACTCACCGCATATGCCCTACGAAGACCAACTGGAACGCATCAGCCATTTTGCAGACGACGAGACAAACAGTGAGACTCAGACACTGCTTGTGATGCGGATCGGCGATGAAGGTCAGGAGACGGGCGCGCACTGGCACATCGACAACCCGGTGTGGTATGTGTCGCGTGAGGTCGACTCGCAAAACATACCCTGGGTTGGAACGCTCGACAGCGACGGCAATATGGTTGAATACGCGGCTGTTGACAGCGAATTGACGGTTGAGGAATTGGGCAACCTGGATCGGCAAGAGGTCGATTGTATGACTTGCCACAACCGGGTCGGGCACCAATTCCATAATCCTGAGGAACGAGTCGATCTGGCATTGGCCTCGGGCGATATGGATCGCGAGCTACCCTACATCAAGCGCGAAGCGATGCGACTGCTGTCCGCTTCTTACTCCTCCCAGGAAAACGCATTTGAAGCGCTGGAAGGGTTAGCGGATTTCTATCGCGCCGAATACCCTGACGTCTATGCCGGCAAAGGACAAGCTGTGCAGCAGGCTATCGAAACGCTGCAAACGATCTATAGCTATACTACGTTTCCCACGATGAACCTGACCTGGGACGTCTATCCCGACAATCTGGGGCACCAGGACTTTCCCGGTTGTTTCCGCTGCCACGATGGCAAACACGTGGACGAGCAAGGCATATCCATCCCGGCCAACTGCACGCTCTGTCACTCGCTGCCTGTAACGGCGGATCAAGATGGCACGTCTTTTTCTGCTGCTAGCCTGGTTGTTACAGCCGATCAAGTCCCTGACTCGCACAGAGAGACAAACTTTATGAGCGAGCACCGCATCTTGGCCGATGAATCATGTGCCGACTGCCATGGAACGATCCAATTTGGCACGGACAATACCAGTTTCTGCGCCAACGGGGCCTGCCACGGTCAGGCTGTCTTCAAGCCGGAGTTGGATGTTGACTTTGTCCATCCCGTCGAGTTGACAGGCCAGCACGCAACTGCCGCGTGCAATGACTGTCACCAGGGCGTCCGGGAGCCATCTATTCAAGATTGCTCAACCTGTCACACTCCGGTGCCCGAACCTCACTTTGGTTCAACGTGCGACGATTGCCATACCACGGAAAGCTGGTCGGGGTCGGCAGTGTCCTGGATCATCGAGGCGCCGTCGAATCCCCACAACGTGGCCATTTCGAATTGTTATCTTTGTCACGACTCGGGAGGTGTCAAGCCAGTACCGGACACGCACAGCGCATTTGTCGAGGAAACGTGCCTGTATTGCCACGAAACCGAATCTTTCGTAGCCGTGCCGGACATTCCTCATCGTGTAGAACTAGCGGACAACTGCCTGACCTGCCATGGCGAAGGGGTGCTCAAACCGGCTTCGGCTACACACCAGGGCATCCCTGTCGAATCGTGCCTGGCCTGCCACAAAAGTGGGACTGTTGAGGATGCAACTGCCATCCCGCACATCGTCGAGGACCGGAATCGTTGTTTGACTTGCCACGATCAAGGCAGGCTGGTACCCACACCACCCGGTCACCAGGGATGGGAAAACGAGTCCTGTCTGCTCTGCCACGAAACAACTGCGGCCGAGTAGGGAGTTAATACGTTACGATCGCCGTGTACGCAATGGGAAGGTGTGCTGTTTGCAGCCGCCCTACTGTTGTGTTGTAT
>JAFGJF010000645.1 GCA_016929205.1 Anaerolineae bacterium | reverse complement strand
TGCCCGCGCCGCTCCGGCGGGATCAGCTCGGCGATGCGTTTCATCATCTTGTGTCCGATCTCTTCCAACTGGTGGCGCCGTTCACGCCCGCGCCCGATAGCGTGAAAGGGGCCAAAGACCTTGCCAATCCGTATCGTGACGCGGGCGCGCTTGCCCTTGCGCAGGCGTGGAAAGACATCGATCATACCGTCAAAGCCGATCGGCAAGACGGGCGCGCCGGTTCGAGCGGCCAAAAAAGCCGTGCCGGGGCGGGCCGGGCGCAGGACCGAGGCCCAACTGCCGGCCTCCGGAAAGATGCCAATGATGCCGTTTTGCTTGAGCACCTCTTCGGCACCGCGCAGTGCATAGCGTGATCCGGTGCCGCGAAAGACGGCATACCGTCCCCAGACGCTGGGGATCCAGGCCAAGATCGGTGGAGCATTGGGCGTTCGGAAGCCGCCGACGAACTCGATCGGCCACGGCACAGCCTGGATCATGGCTGCCGGATCGACAAAGCTAAAGTGATTGCCGACCACGAGCAGCGGCCCGCCCGGGGGCAGGTTTTCTCGGCCAACGACCTTGAGATCGGTCAATGCGGCAAAGGCGATATCGATACCCCAACGCAGCAGCCGCCGGATAACCCGGCGGCGGGGATATCGAAATTCAGGATACGGATTCTCGGTTGCGGGGCTGTCAGTTTTGGGCATGGCTATTCTCAGAGCGGCTAACTTGCCGTCTCCGCCGCCTGGCGAGCACGCTTTTCGTTTACGAACAACAGCAGTACGAGACCGACGACCAAAAAGAGGACGATGCTGAACAGCGAGAAACGATGCCCGGACTGCTCGGCCATCATTGTCGTCTGTCCCTGCGCTTCGAACCATTTGCTGCTCCAGGCCACGAGCAGGCCAAAAATGGTCGGGCCGATAAACGACGAGGTGCGCCCGGCGACGGCAAAAAAGCCGTAAAACTCGGCGCTTTTGCCTTCCGGGCTGAATGTTCCGACCATCGTGCGGCTGACGGACTGCACGCCGGTGAGGGCAAAACCGGCCAACCCGCCAATGATGAAAAAGACGAGCTCAGATTCGGTAAAGTACAGCCATACGACTGGTACGATCATGAGCAACAGGGAGACGATCAGGGATCGTTTGCCGCCAAAGTCGTTGGCGACGAGGCCAAAGAGATAGGCCCCGGCGACGCTGGTGATTTGCACGATGATCATAAAGATGATCAATTTTTCCTGCCCTATGCCGAACAGCACCGCGCCCAGGATCGAGGCAAAATCCATCGTCATCAGGATGCCATCGTTATAGATCAAGAACGCAACCATAAATTTGACAAACTCTTTGAACGTTTTGATCGTTTGAAAGGTGCTGCCCAGCCGTTTAAACGCCAGGGTCAAAAAATTCTCGCCGGGCGGCAGCCTTTGTGGCTGGGCCCGTTCCGGCAGCCAGAGAAAAAGCGGCAGCGTGGAAAGCGCGAAAAAGACAGCGGTAATGATCAACGACAGGCGCACGATCACTTCGTTGGCTTTTCCTGTATCTGGGTCTTTGATAAACATGATCAGCGGCAAAACGATGAACAGGCAGAGGATGCCGCCTACCGAACCGATGGCCCAGCCATTCCCGGAGACGCGTCCCATCTCTTCAGGGTGGGCAATCTCGGGCAATAGGGCGTTGTAAAAGACCTGGGCGCTGCGATAGCCGACCTCGGCGAGGATGAAAAAGAGCATCCCCAAAAAGATGTCCCCTTTTTGCACGAAAAAAAGCAAAACCGTGAACAGGCAGGCCATGGCCGTGTAAAAGCCGAGAAAGCGTTTTTTGGCCCCGGTAAAATCGGCCAGGGTGCCCAGGAACGGCGAGGTGATGGCGACGATCAGCATGGCAATGCCGACGGCGATGCCCCACAGTTGAGACCCCCTGACTCCGCCGACGACCGTACCTTTGAAATAGGCAGAGTACACGGCCAGCAGCACGACGGCGGCATAGGCCGAGTTACCGAAATCGTACAGATACCAGGCCCATCGTTCGCGTGTGGTGGCTTTGGGTTGGATGGTCGCCATACGAGTTTTCCTCTCTTTTTGTGTTTGGAGCGTCCCTTGCCAAGGTTCCAAACTGAAAATCTTTGCAAGGGGCATAGAACCTGACGTCTCTATTAAAAACCCACAGCGAAAAAAAAAGTTCTGATTTTGCCAGTGTGTTGGCAACTCACACCATATTATTGTCTTTGATAAAGTCAATCAGGTCGTCAACGGTGGTGAATGCCAGAGCCACAACTGTGTCTGCGCCGCCGTAATAGAGCGCTAGGCGTCCCGTGTCTGCGTCACACAATGCCGCGCAGGGAAAGGCGACGTTTGGCACGTCGCCCACGCATTCGTACAGCGCTTGAGGCGAGAGGATGTATGGCCGGCCGCGGGCGATGACCTTCCACGGTTCGTCCAGGTCGAGCAGCGCGGCCCCGGCGCTGTAGACAAAGCCGTTGCATGAGGTGAGTACGCCGTGATAGATCATCAGCCAGCCTTCCGAGGTCTCGATCGGGATCGGCCCGGCGCCGACCTTGGTACTCTGCCAACCACCGGCGGTGCCCATCACGTAACGATGGCGGCCCCAGTAGCACATGTCGGGGCTTTCGCTGTAAAAAATGTCGCCAAAGGGCGTGTGCCCGTTGTCGCTGGGGCGGTTGAGCATGGCAAAATTGCCGTTGATCTTGCGGGGAAAGGGCACGCCGTTGCGGTTAAAAGGCAGATAGGCGTTTTCGAGCTGGTAAAAACACTCAAAATCATAGGTGTAGGCGACGCCAATCGTCGGCCCGTGGAACCAGTTGCACCACATCACGTAATAGCGGTCCTCGATCCACACCACGCGTGGGTCATAGCCGTACTCAAAGTGCTCGATGTCCTTGACCCGGGAGTCCGATGGCTCGGGAGTGAACTGGATCATATCGTGATCGATTTCCCAGTTGATGCCATCCCGGCTGTGCCCGGCATGCAGCACCATGCGCCGCGCCGTGTTGTCGCAGCGGAATACGCCGGCAAATGCGCCCTCGTATGGAACGACGGCGCTGTTAAAGATGCTGTTTGAAGAGGGAATCAAATCTCTGGGAATGATCGGATTCTGGCTGTAGCGCCAGGCGACTTTGTTGTAGCCTGCCGGCTTGTCTTCCCAGGGGATGTTGGGCAGCGATTGGCCCTTGATCTTGTACTTCATAGTTGGTCCTTTCTATGAACAGAGATTGAATGCATCCATTTATTGTCCCAAAGCCATCCCGTCTCCGCTGACGACGTGGATGCGGATCAGGTTGGTGGTGCCGGGCGCGGAACCGGAGGCGCCAGCGGTGATCACGACGGTGTCACCATGGCGAATGAGGTCGTTTTCCAGGGCGGCCCGTATCGCCTGGGTGATCATAGTATCGGTGTCGGGGGCACGCGGGGCTGGCAGCGGAGTGACGCCCCAATAGAGCGACAGGCGGCGCTGTACGATCGGACTGGACGTGGTGGCAATGATCGGGCAGCGCGGGCGGTCGCGGGACATCAGGCGCGCCGTATAGCCCGATGTGGTCGGGGTGATGATCGCCGAGGTGTCGAGGCTGTGGGCGATTTCCCTGGCCGCACGGGTGACTGCACTGGCGATGGTCATATTGTGTTGTTTTGACAAAAGCATGGCCTCACTATCCAAAATCGTGGCCTCACAATAAGCCATTGCCTCTTGCAGAGGTTGCTCACGCTGTTTTTCTACCTGGCACGCGATCCGATCCATTGTCTGTACAGCCTGTAGCGGGTACGCGCCGACGGACGTCTCGCCGGACAGCATGATCGCGTCAGTGCCATCGAGGATGGCATTGGCCACGTCGGATACTTCGGCGCGGGTGGGGCGGGGATTGTGGATCATCGAGTCGAGCATTTGTGTCGCCGTGATCACGGGCACGCCGGCCTGGTTACAGGCTTGGATAATCTGTTTCTGCGCCAGCGGCACCTCTTCCGGTGGGATCTCGACCCCCAGATCGCCCCTGGCGACCATGATCCCGTCGGCGGCAGCAATGATCTCGTCGATGCTTTCCAGTGCTTCGGGTTTCTCGATCTTGGCCACGACAGGGATGGGATCGCGTCCGGGGGCGAGGCTGTGGATCAACTGCTTGAGCTCGTGCACGTCGCCGGCGCTGCACACAAACGAGAGCGCGATCCAATCAACCTGCTGCTCGAGCGCAAAGGCCAGATCGAGGCGATCTTTGTCCGTGATGGCCTTGATGCCGGGTGGGGTGCGCGGCAGGTTCATCCCTTTGTTTGTTTTGAGCATGCCACCGACGACGACCTCGCAGCGGATCTCTCGGGCGGTCGTCGAAAGCACGCGCAGTTCGAGCAGCCCATCGTCTAGGAGAATACGGTCGCGCGCCTGGACGCTGCTTGGCAGCTCGTGGTATTGTACAGGCAAGGGTCGGCCGCTGCGGCCGACGATGTTGTCGGTGGTCAGGGTCACCATTTCGCCCTCGTGCAGGAGCACGCCATCGCCGTCCATCTGGCCAACGCGCAATTTGGGCCCTTGCAGGTCGACCAGGATGGCGACGGGCTTGTTCAATTTACCTGCCGCCGCCCGGATCCGTTGGATGTTTTGTGTGTGGGCATAATGGTCGTCGTGTGAGAGATTCAAGCGGGCGACGTCCATCCCGGATTGGATGATCTGTTCGAGTACGTCAGGATCGCGACTGGCTGGACCAATCGTGCAGACAATTTTGGCTCTTCGCATCACACACCCTCCTGGTTCTTGTTCAAGCATCCGGATACAATCATTTTCAGCCAGGGGAGCGCTTTGGCGATGACTTGGCCGTCGCTCTCCGCGTCTTTTCGTTCGCCGCCCTGCGTCACATTATGGCGGATGGTGCACACTATGTCGAGGATCTGTCTCGCCAGGATGGCTTGAGTTTTTTCGTCCTCTCCT
>JAFGJF010000644.1 GCA_016929205.1 Anaerolineae bacterium | reverse complement strand
ATGACCTTTACCACCGGTCAAGCTCTGCCCACGGTGGACACCGTGGCGGCATCTGGTGTCACACTCACCGGCGCCACACTGAATGGAACGGTCAATGCCAACAATGACAGCACGACGGTAACTTTTGAGTACGGGCTGGATACCAGCTATGGCAGCACGGTAACAGCAGATCAGAGTCCAGTCTCCGGGATCGTGGATGCTGCGGTCAGCGCGGCCATATCGGGCTTGACCCCCGGCACGCTCTATCACTGTCGTGCGGTAGGCCAAAATGCATACGGCACTACCTACGGAGCCGATATGACTTTTACTACCGTCAACCAACCGCCGGCGTTCAGCAAACGCTTTATCCCGAGCGCCATTGCCCTTGATGGGATCAGCACGCTCGTCTTTACTATCGACAACAGCAACAGCGGTACCACCGCAAGCAGCCTGGGCTTTACCGACAACTTGCCGGCCGAGGTCATGATCGCTACACCGGCCAATGTCAGTACGACCTGCAGCGGCGGTACCCTAACCGCACCCGCCGGCAGCGGCGCGCTCTCGTACTCGGGCGGATCGGTTTTAGCAGGCAACGTGTGCACGATCTGGGTTGACGTGACCAGCAGCGTCAAAGGCAGCCACGTCAACACAACCGGCGATCTGACGTCATCTGCCGGCAACAGCGGGGCCGCCACGGATACATTGACCGTTGGCTACTGGAGCTATTTTTTCCCGGTTGTGCTCAACACCTATGCTTTCGCCCCGGATCTGGTTGTGCAATCGATCGTCCTGACAAACAGCGATGTCGAGGTCATTATTCGCAACAACGGTCTCGCGCCGGTGGTCGATGATTTCTGGGTCGATCTGTACGTCAACCCCCGTGCCACGCCGTCTGTCAACCAGACGTGGCAGTTGTTGTGCGACGAGGGTGTCTCCTGGGGCGTCACGAGGGACATCGCACCCGGTGAGGCGGTGACACTCACCCTGAATAGCTCCTATCTGGTAGCCAAAAAGACGAATTTTGATGGGTTGGCCGGTGGCGAAGTGATCTATGTCTTGGTCGACTCGGCCAATCCGGGCATCGATTACGGTGCGGTGCAGGAAAGCGATGAGACCAATAACCTCGGTGGTCCCACGATCGCACCGGCCAGCAGCGTGTCGGCACCCTATATCAGTGATCCATCGTTGTACCGCGGTGATCTGCCCAAGAGACCGTAACGATGGATGATAACCCCCTTTCCATCCCTTTCTCCTATGGGAGAAAAGGAGAGGGGGGTCCGAAATGGAGAAACAGCGAATGAATACAACCTATCGTAAGTTTTTCTTGGCAACATCAATTGTGATCTTGGCTTTGGCCCTGCTGCCTGCATTGGCCTTGGCCGACCTGCCCACGCGCCCGGAGGATGTGCCCACACCCAAGTCCCAGCCGCCCAAGGCTGGCGCGGGGATCGAGCTCTCGGTGACTGGTGCGACAGAATCCTACGATGCGGTCGTGCAGTGGCAAGACGGTCTGGGAGAATGGCATGATGTGGATGGCTGGCGCGGTCAGGTCGAGGATGACCACGTCCTGTGGTTTGTCTCGGAGGATCTGCTTGGCGCAGGCCCGTTTCGCTGGCTGGTGTATACGGCAGAAGGACGGCCGCTGGGCAGCAGCGAGTCGTTCGATATGCCTCTCTACAAGGGCACAATCACTCACGTGACCATCGCCTTATAACGCTCAAGCGCGAATCTCGGGGGATTGCATCCCCCGAGATCGCTCATCCTTTGGCAGGCAACCGTCCGCCTGCTTACAGCGGCGCGTTGAATAATTCCCCCTACTGATCGTCTGGTGACCGTGTTTGGTCAGGCTCAACCGCCCGCTTTCTCTGGTGCGCGACTTCGTACAGGGCGATCGAACCGGCGACCGCGGCGTTGAGCGAGTTGATCTGGCCGACCATTGGCAGCCGGATTTTCAGGTCGCATGTATCTTTAACCAGGCGGCGCATGCCCGACCCCTCGCTGCCGACGACCAGGGCAAGAGGACCGCCCAGGCTGGCTTGCCAGAGCAGTTCGGCATCAGGCTCGTCTTCTAGCCCGGCGATCCACACGTCTTGCGCTTTGAGCGCTTTCATAGTCTGCACCAGGTTGGTGACCTGGGCGACCAGCAGATGTTCGCTCGCGCCGGAGGAGGCGCTGGCGACGGCAGGTGTCACTGCTGCTGCCCGCCGGTCAGGGATAACGACGCCGTGCACGCCAATGATCTCGGCCGTGCGCAGCAGCGTACCCAGATTCTGTGGATCCTGGAGGCAGTCGAGCAGCAGCAGCCAGGGCGGCTCGTGGCGTTCCTGTGCAAGCCGAAAGATGGCCTCGAGACCGGCATAAGGGTAATCGCTGACCTCGGCCACGATGCCCTGGTGATTGGCGTTTTTCACTGCCTTGTCGAGCTGGTGGCGGTCGAGACGCTGGATGGGGATACGGCGCTGTTGGGCCAACCGGAGCGTCGCAGAGAGGATGCCCTTTTCTTGAACGCCTGTGGCGATCGACAACTGGGACACATCTCTCCGTGCAGCGCGCAAGCATTCATAGATTGGGTTGCGACCGTACAAAAGCTCCTTCATCTGTTTCCTCCAGCGTCTCGTGCCCGGAAAATCAACAGTACGCCGGCAGTCGCGAGGATGCCACCCAAGCTTTGCTGTGCCGTGGGCCATTGGGCAAAAAGAATGGCCGTGTAGAGCGTGACAAAGACGGGTTGCGCCGCAGCGACCACGGCCACTTTGGCGGCGTCGATCCGGGCCAGCGCGCCGTAGCGCAACACATACCCCAGAAAGGGGCTGATGAATGCGCCGGCAGCAGTCAAGACCATCCGTTTTGCCGTCGATCTGCTGCCATTGACCGCGCAGCAGGGTGTAAACCAGGCATAGAGACCGGCAAAGCCATACCACCACACGCTAAACATGGCCGGATTGACCTGGGTCGAGATGGATTTGCGGACGACAAATGCGGTGGCGATGACGGCGGCCGAACCAAGTGCAAACAAGTAGCCCGCTGCCGAACGGCTGATTTTAATTTTCGCCAATGTGTGGATCCATATATATGCTTTACCTGACAGGCTAGATTAATTGTAGTATAATGATGGTGCGAGGTCAAATTCGCTGAATTGGCAATGGATGTTTCCCAGGACGGTGGCACAGGAGCAAGGATGCGGATTAAAAATGATAGCTTTTGGGTCTTGCGCCGTAGTATGATTGGTGCGGCGTTGTGTTTGTTTGTTATTCTGTCTGGCTGTGTCCAGATTACTCCTACGCCAGAACCGGCGGCCATTACCTTTGCCTGCACCGAAGAGGAAGAAGCGTATTTTGGGCCGGTGAGAGAAGCGTTTAACAAAGAGTATCGCCATATCGCCGTCGAGTTTGTCCGGCCGCAGCGGTTTTCGTGGCCCGACATGGATGTGTTCGATGTTTCGCCCTTTACCCGTCGCTTTATGGATCAGGAAGAGGCGGTTGCGACCCTGGATCTGTCGCCGTATATCGGGCAGGATGAGGCATTCGAGCAGGCAGATTTTTATCCTGGGCTGATCGACATGTTTCGAATCGAGGAAACCGAGATATGGGCCATACCATATATGGTCGACGTCGGCGTGATGTATTATAACCGGGATCTGTTTGACGAATACGGGGTCGCTTATCCCCAACTCGATTGGACGTGGGACGATTTTTTGCGCACGGCGCAGACCTTTTACGCGCCTGTGATTGGCATTTTTGGCTACATCCCCGATGAGCAAAAGAATGATCCGTTGGCTTTTGTCTATCAGAATGGGGGGCGGATTTTTGACGATTTTCAGAATCCGACGCGCACGACCTTTGATGACGTATACACGATCGAGGCGCTCGACTGGTATGCCAAGCTTATGTACGAGTACGAGGCGGCGGCAACGCCCCAACAGGCACGCCAGGCGTACAGCCTGACCGGGTCCACGCAGACCGGGATCAGAGAAGGGCGTCTGGGTATGTGGTCTGGCACACTCTCTGATCGGGGTGGCCGGCTCGACGATGAAGAATGGGGGATCAACTGGGGTATTGTTCCCTTGCCCAAGGGCAAACAATCGGCGACGTTTGCGTTTACCAACGGGTATGTCATCTCTACAAGTGCGCAAGACCCGGATGCTTGTTGGGCCTGGATATCGTTCCTTACCCACCAGGTGCCGCCATATGGCATGCCTGCGCGCAAGTCAGTCGCCGAGTCGAAAGGGTTTGAGGATATGGTTGGCAAGGATGTCGCTGCCGTTGCCCGGGCGTCGGTCGAACACGCCTTGTTCTTTAGTCCGGCGGGATGGGATATCTATGGCACGTTCCAGATCTTTAACGAGGCGCTCGAAAAGCTCTATAGTGGCAAGATGACAGCCCAGCAGGTGATGGAATGGGCGCAGCAGCAGTCGCAGTACAAGTGAGGCGTGTCAAATGAATTTTCCTCCAGAGACATGTATACAGGTGCCCTATCGGGATCTACAGGCTTTTGTTTCCCAAGTCGGTCAAGCCGCCGGCCTGCCGCAAGACAAGGCCGGGCTGCTGGCCGATCTGCTGGTGAGCAATGACTTGCGGGGTGTTTTTAGCCACGGCAGCCGTCAGATAGCTGCCTATGCGCGGCTGATGCGCGACGGCAAGCTGAACGACAACCCGCAGGTGCATGTCGTGCACGAGACACCGGTCAGCTTGCTGATAGATGGCGATGGGGGGCTGGGATATTTTCCGGCATACCAGGGGACGATGTCACTGATTGACAAGGTCAGGGCTCAAGGCGTTGGCGTGTTGCTGACGCGCAACCACGGGCACTTTGGGGCGGCGGGGATCTATAGCCGTTTGACCCTGGCCCACGATCTGCTCTGTTTTGTCACCTCCGGGCACCAGTTGAATCTTGCTCCCGGTCAGCCTATCTTTAACGCCGCCGGCGGCTCGCCGATGTCGTTTAGCGCACCGACTGCCGATCAAGATCCTCTGGTGCTGGATTTTGGCGCGATGCACGATCTATACAGCCGCGATCCGTACCGCGACGAGATCGCGCGCAAGGCGCCGGGCATTGTTTTCCGTTCGCTTGGGATGGGCACGATCTGCCAGGCATGGGGTGGCCTGCTGGCCGGTGTGCCCATCGATCCGGCGCGCGCCACACGGACGTATCCCGGCGCCAACCAGGGATCGCTGGTGTTTGCCTTCCAGATCGCATTGTTTATGCCACCCGAGCAGTTCAAGCGCGAGATGGACGAGTACGTGCGCCGGGTGCGCGTGCTGCAACCACTGGAAGGGTTCGATCAGGCCTACCTGGCGGGTGGCGTGGAAGCTGAGCGAGAGCGACAATGGCGGCAGGAAGGTATTCCACTCGGATCGGAGCACCGGCAATTGTTGCAGGATCTGGCCGGTGAGTTTGGATTACAGTCGCTTTGGTAAGAGAGGGGTGATATGAACATCTGGAATCTCCCGTTGGGACAGCAAATTCAAGAGTTGAACCGTCTGCGCAATATTGCCGATATTCTGGCCCGTAACGGACTGGGTATGTTGCTCGATCAGACCGAACTGGGACGATTTTTGCCACGTGGCTGGCGCAAGCGTGCCGACAAATCAGAAGAAGAGCTGGAACGGTTGTCGCTCGGGGAGCGTGTGCGGCATACTCTCGAAGATCTCGGACCAACGTATATCAAGCTAGGACAGATTTTGAGCGGGCGCGGCGATCTCTTGCCGCCGGGATTCACGGAGGAACTGGCCAAGCTGCTTGACTCCGCCCCGGCTTTTCCGTACGAGCAGGTGGCCGAGCAGATCGAAATCGAGTTGGGCAAACTGCCGGAGGCGATTTTTGCCAGTTTTGAACGGACGCCAATCGCCGCTGCGTCGATTGGACAGGTGCACCGCGCGGTGCTGCCCAGCGGCGATCGCGTCGTGGTCAAAGTGCAACGCCCCAGGATCAAGCAGATGGTCAAATCAGACCTGGATCTGTTGATGCGCCAGGCCCATTTTTGGGCAAAGCGTTCCGAGGTTGCGCGCAACTATAACCCGGTTGAAGTAGTCGAAGAATTGGGTTATTCATTGATGAACGAGCTTGACTATACCTTTGAAGCGCAAAACATCGATCGTTTCTATCAGGTCTATCACGAGGATCCGACAATACGCATTCCCAAGGTGTATTGGGAGTACACGACCCAGCGCGTCATTGTGATGGAAGAGCTGGACGGGATCAAGTTGTTGGATATGGAACGGCTGAAACGTGAGGGGTACGACCTGGCGGCTATTGCCCAGGTTGGCACCGATTTTTATATGAAGCAGATCTTTGAGGATGGCTTTTTCCACGCTGACCCGCACCCGGGCAACATCATGGTCATTGACGATCACGTGGCGATCCTCGATTTCGGCATGGTGGCCTTTATCTCGAGCCGCTTGCGTGATCAATTGGGCGATCTGTTGGTCAGCGTGATCACGCAGGATTCGGAGCGGGTGACGACAGTGTTGGTGCGTATGGGCGTGATCACGCGGGCGACCAACTTGCGCGAGCTGGAGCGGGACGTGCAGCGGCTGCTGATCCGCTATCTGGGGCTGCCGATCAACCAGATGGATGTGGCACAGATCTTGAGCGAGGTGTTTTCGATCACGTTTATGCATCACGTGCGGCTGCCCTCTGACTTTGCCATGCTGATTCGCACGATCCTGATCCTGGATGGGGTGGGCATCAAGCTCGATCCCGATTACAAATTGATCGAATCGTTGGAGCCATTTGTGCGCGAGCTGGTCTCGAAGAAACTGAGTCTGCAGCGCATTGGCAGCAATGCTTTTCGCACACTTGATTCGCTCAACATGTTTGTGCAGCGTTTCCCAGCCCGGCTGGATGACCTGTGGGATCAGCTCGATGACGGTGACTTGACGGTGGGCGTTTCGGTGCGCGATATTCGGATGATTATCCAGCGCGTGGACCGTATTGCCAACCGGATGGCGTTTGCCGTGATCGTTGCTGCGCTGATTATCGGTTCGGCATTGATCCTGATGGGTGGGCAGGAAATCCAGACCTTGTTCCAACTGCCCGGACTCAGCGTCGCTATTCCCGTTGCCCAGGTTAGTTTTGTGCTGGCCGGCATGACCGGCGCGTGGCTGTTGTGGTCGATTATCCGCACAAAGGGTATGTAGTTGTTCAGATCACGGACCATTTGCGTATTATCGGATTTTGAGTATATTTAGCTCCATTGTGACCGAGATGTTATTGAACAAGATTGAATCAAAGAGCAGGCGGCCCGGCTTGTGGCTGGAGATAGGTGTGCTCGGCGTCATGATAGTCGTAGCCGCTTTTTTGCGTTTTGCTTGGCTCGACACCGTGCCCCCGGGTATGACACACGATGAGGCCGCGTTCGGTGCCGAGGCCGAGATCATCTTGAACGGCGAGTGGCCGATTTACTTTACGTTGGGGTATGGCCACGAGCCGTTTTATTCGTATTTTGTGGCAGCGGCATTCGTCCTGTTTGGTCACACGGTGACGGTGATGCGGGCTACAGCAGCCGCATTTGGCTTGGTGCTGGTTCCACTGACCTATCTCTTTGCGCGGCTTGTATTTAGTAATCGACACCCATTTGGCGACCAAGGCGGGATCGACGGACCTCAAAACCGAATGTTTGGCTTTCACATCGCCTGGATCAGTGCAGCCTGGATGGCAGTATCATTCTGGCCGATCAGCATCTGCCGGCAAGCACTGCGCGGCAATACGTTGGCTTCAGTTTGGCTGCTGGCGGCTATGTTTTTCTGGAAAGCGCTGCAAACAGTACAGCGCAATACGCTGCAAATGGCGCATCGTAAAATGCGCCAAGTAACAGATCTCAACCCACAAAGCGCGGGCAGTGGCAGGCGGCAGCCTACTTTTTCCCGGTTGTGGCAGTCCTCGGTCACTCATTTTACGATTGCAGGGTTTCTCCTTGGCTTGTCTTTTTACACATATCTTCCGGCCCGCGTCACGTGGGCAGTGTTCCCGGCGATGGCGTGTTATATGTTATTGTTCAAGGAAACGCGATCGCTGCTGCGTTGTATATGGCCGGGGATGGTGCTGATGGTGGCCGTTGCCGCACTGGTCGCACTGCCGTTGGGATGGTATCTGGTGGCCCATCCCAGCGATCAGGTGCGCTTTGCCGGGATGATGGGGCCGATCAACGAATTTCTGCAAGGCAAGCCGCAGCGTTTGTTCAACCATCTCTGGAACGGGGTGCGCGTTTTTTCGTGGGTGGGGGATACGTTTTGGGTGTACAATATTCCCGGTCGCCCTATTTTCAACTGGGCAGGTTCGATCTTGTTTTACGTGGGATTGATCCTTGCCATTTGGCGTTGGCGGGATGCACGGTACGCTTTTTTGCTGCTTTGGCTTCCGGCGGCTATGTTTTCCGGTTTGGTCACGACAAATGAGGGCATTTTCTGGCGCACGCTGGCGGCCCAGCCGGTGGTTTATCTGTTCCTGGCATTTGCCGTGGTCGAGATATGGGCGTTTGCAATGCGCAGACTTGAAAGACCCAGGGCGGCTCCAAGAGGGTTGCCAAACCCCCGCTCTGGATCTGGCGATTCAGGGCGGACAGGAGTGGATTTGCCGAGATTGGATATCGCAGACGGCGATCGTGGTGCGTCGTTTGGAATTCGACGGTCATGGGTCCAGGTCGCCTGGATTATTTTGGCTGTGGCCCTGGTATTGATGGAAGGCTGGCGCTCGTCCTACACTTATTTTGTCGATTGGCCAGACCGGCCGGAGACGCGTAACATCCACAATCAGAATATGGTTGCTGTTTCCAAATATCTGCGCGATGAGCCTGAAGATGGGGCTGTCGCGTTTTCGGCCATGTATCCGCTCTATTATCACGATCCGTGGATTTTCCGCTATGTCGCCGTTCGGCACGATATCGCTGATCGCTGGTTTAACGGGCTCGGTGGCATTGTGTATCCGGTTGAGGGCAAAGCGCGGTTTGTTTTTTCCGCGTTGACGCCACTCGATCCCGCGCTGCAGGCTGAATTTGAGGCTTCTGCCAAGCTGATCGAACGCCGGGAATTGGAACCGGATGACGAAAATCCATTCTTTGAGGTATGGCGCTGGGATGGCGGTCAGGTCTTACAGGCACGTGTGGAAACGCTGGCCCAGGATTCACCCATGTGGGTCAGTCCGGAGATCCAGTTCACGCATCCCGAGTTGCGCCGTTTGCTCGACGATGGCGCGCAGTTTGGCGACCTATTGACATTGACCGGCTATCGTCTCAACGGCGAGCGTTTCAAGGTGGGGGACGTGGTCGAATTGGTGACCTATTGGCGCGCGTTGCGCACTGTGCAAGCGCAGGATGATTGGGATACGTTCGTTCACTTGCTCGATCAGGACAGCCAGGTCATCGGCGGCACCGACGTGCTCGACAGCCCTCCGACAGGATGGCGACCCGGCGATACTGTGGTCCAGGTCCATCGTTTCCATGTTGGCGAGGCTTCGCCACAAGCGGCGTGGATCGAGATTGGGGTGTACCGGCATAAGGCCGGGCGTTTGCCGGTTATGCTTGATGGCGAGGCCGCAGGCGATCGCGTTTTGCTTGTGCCTGTTTCGATTGAATGAAAAGAGACGCAGACTGAGAATGAAGTCCAAGATAGTTAATGTTTTGAAAATTGTGATCAGTCTAGGGATGCTGGCCTACGTTCTGTTGATCCAGGTTGATTTGGGCCAGTTATGGCAGGTTGTCCTGCGAGCTCGGTGGGGATACCTGGCGCTGGCCGGCGCATTGGCCATCGGCGGCGTGGCTCTACGCGCCGTGCGTTGGCTGGTACTGCTGCAGTCGCTGGATATCGACGTTCCCTTGAAGCGTCTGGTCAAGCTTTATTTTGTCGGTTCCTTTTTCAACATTTTTTTGTTGAGTGGATTTGGCGGCGATGCGATCCGCATTGTCGAATTGGCTCGAGACAGCAAAAAGGCGCCAGAGGCGGCGGGCACGGTGCTGGTCGATCGCGCCACCGGGCTATGGACGCTGTTTCTGATGGGATTGTTGGCCCTGCCCTTTGGTTTTCGAGATATCCCACTCAACATGGCGCTTTTTGTGACGGCGATCGCCCTGGCTGCCGTCATCGGCGGCTGGATCGCGATGGGAACGGGGTTTGTTCCCTGGCTGGGCAGCAAAATCAAACTGCCCGGCCAGGTCAAGCTGGAACGGTTCTATCAGGCGGTGGCCGGATGTGGTTATGCCGCGCTGGGACGAGCCTGCGGCATTTCGTTACTCTTTAATTTGCTCTTGATCGCAGTCCGGTTTTTGATCGCCCTTGGCCTGAACGTGCATCTCCCGTTGGGCACCTTTTTCTTGTTTGCTCCTCTCCAGTCGGTGGCCCTGATGGTGCCGTCGATTGGCGGGCTTGGGGTGGGTGAAGAGGTCTACCGGCTGATGTTTGGCACGGTGAACGTGGCGAGCGACGCGGCAGTGGCTATGTCGTTGATGCGGTATGCGCTGCAGACCGTTTCGCCTGGCCTGATCGGTGGCATCTTGTACGCCGTTGACGGTGCACAGGGCTTGCGCGATCGGTCCCAATCGTAAGTGCAGGAGAAGATACATTGAAAATCGCTTTTGTTTTTCCAAGGACGCGCTACCCGTCGGGACAGCCACCGCTGGGTATTCTTTCCCTGGCATCCTATCTGCGTGAGAGGATCCCGGATATCGACGTTGACGTGATCGATATGACTTTTTACGCCAATCCATCAGAGACGATGAGGCGGCGCATTGAGCAAGGTAATTATGATATCATTGGCCTGTCGGTGATGACGGCAATGTTGAATGAGGCGATCGAGGTTTCACGCGTGGCTCGCGCCGCGCCAAGCAAACCGATCGTGCTTTGGGGAGGGCCGCATCCAACCGTACTGCCAGAACGCAGCCTGGCTTACGAGTATGTAGATATGATTTGCCTGGGCGAGGGGGAAGAGGCGCTGCAGGAACTGATTGAACAGGATGGCGATCCTCAGGACGTTGCCGGTATCTGGTACAAGCGCGATGGCAAAATCGTGCGCAATCCACCACGGATGCCGATTCACGACCTGGGATCATTGCCTTACCCGGCGCGCGATCTGGTCGATATGGAGGCGTACGCCAGGGCGTGGTACAGCCTGACCGCTGCCTCGCCGGAATTGCGCGGGACGTCGATCATTGCTTCTCGCGGCTGCCCGTTTTCCTGCACATATTGCCAGCCGACGCTGAATGCGTTGTTTGGGCGACGGCTGCGACGTCGCCCGGTATCACACGTTATCGGCGAGCTGCGCGAGTTGAAAGAGAAATATCGCCTCGATGCCTTTATGCTCGAAGATGATACCTTTATCGCGCACAATGGATGGGCGATGGAGTTTGCCGCAAGCCTGCGCGATTCGGGTTTGGGTTTCAAGTGGGGATGTAACGTCCGCGCCGACCTGGTGGTCAGAAACCCACATCTGCTGGAAGAAATGGCTCGTTCAGGGTTGGTGCAGATGAATATGGGCATTGAAAGCGGCACACAGCGCATTTTGGATGAGATTTACGACAAGGGGATTACCGTAGATCAAGTGCGCAAAGCGGCAGACATTGCCAAAAAGTTGAATTTGCGGATCGGCGGTTACTTTATGCTGGGTGCGCCGACGGAAACGCACGCCGAAGTGATCAACACGATTGAATATGCGGCACGCTTGCCCATCGATGAGGCGGCATTCAACATTACGACGCCGCTGCCGGGCACGTTCTTGTGGGACAAGACCAAGGCGTTGATCGGAGACGATTTGGCCGATTTCAACTATTACAATCATTCGGTTTACAAGTCAGATCAGGTATTGCCGGGATGGCAGCTAGATCTGTACAAAAAGTGGGCCTATCTGCGGTTTTATGCCTTTACACCCCGCCGGGCCTGGCGCATTTTCAAAGACGACGTGCTTTCGATCTCTGGCTTGCGCAAACTGTGGGTGCGTATGAAGCGATTCTGACGTTGTTTATGACTGACCCGGACCATGGGTGTTCTGGTCAGCGGCTCGATAACCGAACTGTAATTCTCTAGTAATCGAGGCCGTCTGGCTTTTATGGTATGATGGGGGCAATCAGGATGTTACAATAGTGAAGGCAGGTT
>JAFGJF010000643.1 GCA_016929205.1 Anaerolineae bacterium | reverse complement strand
CGACGCCTTGCTCGATGGCCTCGGGCCCCAGATAGGCACCCCACTCCATGGTAAAAATCACCGTTTCGAGCGCGTTCTTGCGCGGCTCCACGCCCAGCCTGCCCACGCCACGGAACACCAGCGGGCGAATGTAACATGACTCGTGTCCATTCGCCCGGATCGTCTCGCAGATCGCGTCCGATATCTGTTGCGGCGTATACGGGATCTCCATGCGAAAGATCTTGGCCGAATTGAACAACCGCCGGACGTGCGACCCAAGACGGAACACAGCCGGCCCTTGCGGGGTCGCATAAGCGCGAATGCCCTCAAACACGCTAGAGCCGTAATGCAAGGCATGGGCGCTGACGTGCACCGTCGCGTCCGCCCATGGAATCAACTTACCGTTGAACCAGACCATTGCCCCAAAGGGATTTGTTTCACTCATGTCCTCTCTCCTTTCGTACTCGGTCCAATGTTAACCGAGTTGTTTGACGACGGCATCGCCCATCTCGCGCGTACCAACCTGCTGCATACCGTCCTCCATAATGTCTCGGGTGCGATACCCTTTTTCGAGTACGGCTTGTATCGCGTCTTCGATCGCTCGAGCTTCTTGTTCCCATTCCAGCGAATAGCGGAGCAGCATCGCCGCACTGAGGACGGTCGCCAGCGGGTTGACGACATTCTGCCCGGTATACTTGGGTGCCGAACCGTGGATCGGCTCAAACAGGCCGGGCTTTTTCGCCCCAATAGCAGCCGAGGGCAGCATGCCCATTGACCCCGAGATCATGGATGCTTCGTCGGTCAGGATGTCGCCAAACATATTGCCGGTGACGATCACGTCGAACACGCCGGGGTAACGCACCAGGCGCATCGCGGCAATGTCGACGTACATGCTCTCAAACTCGACGTCGGGATAGTCCTGCGCCACACGCTCGGCGGTCTCGCGCCACAGGCGCGAATTCTCCAACACGTTGGCCTTGTCCACCGAGGTGAGCTTGTTGCGCCGTTTCCGCGCCAGTTCAAAGGCCACGCGCACCACGCGTTCGACCTCTGGCTCGGAATAAAACATGGTATCATAGGCACCGGGCACGCCGTTTATGCTCTTGCGACCGCGCTCGCCAAAATAGATCCCGCCTGTCAGTTCGCGCACCACCACCAGGTCCACGTCCCTGATCACCTCCGCTTTGATCGTCGAGGCCTGGAGCAACTGCGGGTACAGCTTGACCGGACGCAAGTTGGCGAAAACGCCCATCGCCTTGCGCAGGCCCAACAACCCCTGCTCGGGACGCACCGTCTTGGTCGGATCGTCATACTTGGGATCTCCAACCGCAGCCAGCAAAACGCCATCGCAGTCGAGGCACATTTCGCGCGTCTCATCCGGCAGCGGAGAGCCCGTGGCATCGATCGCCGCCGCGCCGATCAACCCTTCTTGAAACGAAAACTGGTGCCCGTATTTGACGGCAATGGCTTTGAGCACCTTGACCGCTTCGTCCATCACCTCCGGGCCGATCCCGTCGCCGGGCAATAACGTAATTTTTGCTTGCATAATGCTCTCCTATCTGATAATTTGCTATTTTGCAGCATCTTGGTTATTGAGGACAAGAAACCAGGTTTTTGACAAAAACCTGGTTTCTCGTCGACCAATCCCCAGGGTGCTTGAAAAATACATCTGTTTTTTTAGTCTGGTTTGCGCCCGCCGATTGCACACCACAGATGGTACTTGATAAAAATATCGGCGTTTTCGAAACCGCATTCCCGCAGCCAGTCTACCTGGCTGATAAACGATTGATGGATGTCATCACCTTTGGTTTTGGCCTCGTCCGCGTTGACGACATTTCGCAGTTCCCAGTTGTCAAATTTCTCTTTCCACCGGGCATAGTCCGCCTGACGCTCGGCAGGCAATTTTTGCCCCATCTCTTGAACGTGCTGGACCCAAAGGCGCATGCTGGACAGATAAGCGTCCTTGTACATGGTCTTCATTTCGTCAATGTTGAAAAACCAGCCGCCTGGTTTGAGCATCTCGAGGCAGCGCCGGTACAATGCCTTCTTTTCATCCTCTTGCAAGTGGTGGATCGCCGACATGGACAGGATGGCATCAGCCTGCCCACTGATCTGCGATCCCCAATCCGCCTCGATCGGTGACAAAATATATTCGACCCGATCGCCAAAACGGGCCAGTTCTTGCCGCTCAAATCTCTTGCGCGCAACCTGCTGAAAATCCTGGGAAAAATCGACCCAATAACAGGCGGCCTGGGGCCAGCGGATCAGCACCTTTTCCAGCCAAATGCCGCTGCCCGCGCCGAGGTCGACAAAAACCGCCCGCTCGTCCGGCGCGATGGCAAGCAAGTCCAGCACCTCATCTTGAAGAAAATCGTATTTGGGGACCAACAGCCGGCACATACGGTCGTACATTTCTGCCATGCTAAAAAAGCGCTGTCCATCGATTTGCCCCATACGTTGTACCCCTTATTTCGTACCACCAAACACGCCAAAGATGCCGTGCTTGAAAAAACAATCCACATCTCTTGTCAGCCTTCATCAAACCCATCCCAAAACGCCACTTGTGCCTCGTCCACGGTATCGTTGTCGGCTTTGAACGTGAACCGGGCTTTGACCGGCCTGCCATCGAGGATGTGCGCCAGCCAGTAACGGCAGTCATCCCACATATCCTGATATGGAATTGCCTCCACAGGCACCCAGACCGGTTTGATCTCGCGGCTTTCGACGGCCGTCCCTTCCCATTTATCGGCCACAAACACATGCACGAGGTGGCTCCATTCGGGCTTGTAGGGAAAAACAAAACACAGGTGGCCCATTCGCCGCAGATCGGCTTCCCGTACGCAGATGCTCGTCTCCTCGTACACTTCACGGGCTGCGGCGTGAACGGCAAGCTCGCCACTTTCGAGCTTGCCACCTACACCGCCGTATTTACCCTTGCCAAAACCGACCTTTTTGTGACCCAGCAGAGTTTTTTCGGGTGGATTTCCTCGAACGAGAAAACACAACGTCGCTTCGATCATGATTTCGCTTTCTGCACCGGTACCTGCCTAGCTGACTGCCAGTTTTTTCCTCGTGTACGGCACCAATCCACCGGCATCGATGATGCTCAACAAAAAGGGCGGATAGGGCTCGGCTTGAAAGGTCGCGCCGGTGTCCACGTTGCTGATTGTGCCCTGTTCCAGGTCCACAGTCAGCTTTTGTCCGGCCCTGATCCCATCGACCGCTTCGGGGCATTCCAGGATAGGAAGCCCGATATTGATCGCGTTGCGGTAAAAGATACGCGCAAAACTCTTGGCGATCACACAACTCACGCCCGCACCCTTGATCGCCAGCGGTGCGTGTTCGCGCGACGACCCGCAGCCAAAGTTGTTTCCGCCGACAATGATGTCACCCTCCTGCACCCGGCTGGCAAAATCTTGATCGATGTCTTCCATACAATGCTCGGCCAGCTCTTGGGCCGTGGACACGTTCAGATACCGGGCCGGGATGATCGCGTCGGTATCGACATTGTCACCGTATTTCCATGTGCGTCCTTGAAGAATCCCTGCCATCAGTTCATCACCTCCTTTGGCCCGGCAATGCGGCCCAAAACGGCGCTGGCAGCAGCGACGGCCGGGCTCGCCAGGTACACCTGACTCTCAACATCTCCCATCCGCCCCACAAAGTTGCGGTTGGTGGTCGAGACACAGCGCTCGCCGGCGGCCAGGATGCCCATATGGCCGCCCAGGCACGGGCCGCAAGTCGGCGTGCTGAACGCTGCACCGGCTTTTACGAACGTCTCCATCACGCCTTCGCGCATGGCACGCAAATAGATCTCTTGTGTACCCGGCAGAATGATGCAGCGCACGTCGGGGTGGATCTGGTGCCCGCTGATCACCTTTGCCGCAGCAACAAGGTCGTCCCAACGGCCGTTGGTGCAGGATCCGATCACGGCCTGGTCGATCTTGACCTGTCCAACCTCGCTGATCGGGCGCGCGTTACTGGGCAGGTGCGGAAAAGCCACCTGCGGCTCGATCTGGGTGACGTCAATCTCGATCACGCGCGCGTACTCGGCATCCGGATCGGCGTCATAGACGGTATAGGCTCTCCTAGCGCGTCCATCCAGGTAGGCCCGCGTGGCATCGTCGACGGCAAAAAGCCCGGCTTTGCCGCCAGCCTCGATCGCCATGTTGGACATGGTAAACCGGCCCGACATAGGCAGGGATACGACCGCCGGCCCGGCGAACTCGATCGCCTGGTAGCGCGCACCTTCTACGCCGATCAGCCCGATCGTGTACAAGATCAGGTCTTTGCCGCCCACCCACGGCTGCAGTTCGCCGTGATAGATGATGCGCAGCGTCTCCGGCACCTTCATCCAGATGCTTCCCGTGGCCATAGCCACAGCGATGTCGGTCGATCCCATACCGGTCGAGAATGCACCCAGCGCACCATATGTGCAGGTATGCGAGTCGGCACCGACGACGACGTCACCGGGAAGCACCAGCCCCTGCTCGGGTAAAAGGACGTGCTCGATCCCCATCCGCCCCACTTCAAAGTAATTCACCAACTCCTGGGCGCGGGCGAACTCGCGCAGCATTTTGCATTGTTCGGCCGACTTGATATCCTTGTTTGGAGCAAAATGATCGGGAACCAGGACAATTTTTTCCGTGTCGAACACCTTGTCCACGCCGATCTTGGCGAACTCGCGAATTGAGATCGGCGCAGTAATGTCGTTTGCCAGTACCACGTCGACCTGCACCTCGACCAGTTTGCCGGGCGTGACCTCGGCGCCGGATTGTGTGCCCTCTAGCAGATGGGCGGCAATGATTTTTTCAGCAATGGTTTGTCCCATACTATTTCAACTCCTCTTCCCGCATCGTGCCCCAACCCATAAAGTCGCCCTTGTGGGCCGTGCCGTACTGGGCGTGCATCGCCTTGAGCGATTCTTTGATCTCTTGGGCTACAGCCTGGCGGCTGCCCTTGGCCTGGTACGCGGCCAACAGGCGATTGAGGGCAAAGAGATAGGCTCTGGCAGCCGCAACGATGGTATCGGTGTCGGCGCCGCGACCCATAAACACGCGCCGCACGTTGGCATCGCCATTGGGCACGATCTCACGGATGCGGACCGTCACCTTGGCCATGGCATCCATCCCTTCGGTGATCGCCTCAATGGCAAACTCGACCAACTCGTTTGGCATGCCCACAATCTTGTCAATCGCCTCATAGGCGGCGTCAACCGGACCGTTGCCAATGCTCGACTCACAGACCACGTTCCCATCCGGCCCGCGCAAGCAGACAGACGCCGTGGGCAAGCCAGCCGTTCCGCACATCACGTGCAGCTTTTCCAGCTCGTAGGTCTCTTGGAAAAAGACCAACGATTCGCCAGCGACGATGCTTTCCAGGTCGCGCACATCCACCGTTTTTTTCTTGTCGGCGACTTCTAGAAAACGCTGATAGATCGTGTCAAAGTTCTGGTCCTCGATGTGATAGCCCAGCTCTTCCAGGCGATGCCGCAGGCCATGCCGACCCGATCGCGCCGAAAGCACAATCTCGGACTCGGGAACACCGATGTCAATCGGGTTAATGATCTCATAGGTCGATCGTTCCTTGAGGAACCCATCCTGGTGGATGCCCGACGAGTGAGCAAATGCGTTGCTGCCGACGATCGCTTTGTTCGGCTGCACCGGAATGCCGGTCAGGTCGCGCACCAGGCGGCTGGTTGGATAGATCCAGCGGGGATTGATGCCGGTGTCCACCTTGAAAATATCCTGCCGCGTGCGCAGGGCCATGACGATCTCTTCGAGCGAGGCATTGCCCGCCCGCTCGCCGATCCCATTGATCGTGCATTCGACCTGGCGCGCACCGTGCATCACACCAGCCAGGCTGTTGGCCGTCGCCATCCCCAGATCATTATGGCAGTGCACCGAGACGATGGCTTGATCGATATTGGGCACGTTGTTAAAAATGCCCTGGATCAGCGCCCCCCACTCGGTGGGAAACGTATAGCCGGTAGTGTCGGGGATATTGATCACCGTCGCCCCGGCGGCAATGACCGCTTCCAGCACGCGATACAGATACTCTGGATCGGCCCGTCCGGCGTCTTCGGTATAATACTGCACGTCCTCGACGTAGCGCTTGGCGACCTTGACGGCCTTGATACCCAATTCGAGCGCCTCTTCCCGGGTCATCTTGAATTTGTGCTTGAGGTGCACGTCAGAAACACCCAAACCGGTGTGAATGCGCGGGCGAGCAGCTTTTTTCAGCGCAGCCGCGGCCACTTCGATATCCTCCTGTATGGCGCGAGTCAGCCCACAGATCACGCAATTGCGGATTTCTTGCGAAAGCGTCTGCACTGATTTAAAGTCGCCGGGTGAAGAGATGGGGAACCCGGCCTCGATCACGTCGACGCCCAAAAGTTCCAACATGTGCGCGATTTCGACCTTTTCTTTTTCCGTCAACGCCGCGCCTGGCGATTGCTCTCCATCTCGCAGCGTTGTGTCAAATACAATGACGCGATCCATTTGTCTCTCCTTTTTCTATCAAAATCCAGGTTTTGGACAACCCGGGTTCTGGCCCTTTTTGTCTACACTCAGTCGTTTTCCGGTCTTAATGAGCGTACAGCAGCACCGGCGCTCCACATTTCCGACTCGCGCATGGCGCGCAGTTCTTCCTCGAGCTTTTCCTTATAATCGGAGGCGCTGTTGGCCTCAAGGGTGATGCGCGTTTCCTCGCCAGAAATAACGCTCTGATACAAATCGTCGAAAACGGGCGCGACGGCGTCGCGGAACCTGGGCAGCCAATCAAGCGCGCCGCGCTGGGCGGTGGTGCTGCAATTGGCGTACATCCAATCCATTCCGTTCCTGCCCACGAGCCGGATCAGGCTCTGCGTCAGTTCTTCAACCGTCTCGTTAAACGCCTCGCTGGGGCTGTGGCCATT
>JAFGJF010000642.1 GCA_016929205.1 Anaerolineae bacterium | reverse complement strand
TGGATCAAAGAAAACTGTTTTGATGCCCGGCAACTGCTTGACATCGATCACGACCTTGGGCCGAATGGTGCCATTGCGCATGCGGACCAACAGATCGGTGCCACCCATCATCAGCCTAGCTGCGCGCCCGTGTTCGCCGAGCAAGCGAACGACCTCGTCGGGTGTGCTCGGCCGGATATAGTCAAAACTTGGAAGACCCGATCTGGCCAACATGCTGTTTTCCTCCTCTAGGTGATTCCGTCGCCTATGGAAAGGCGACTTGTTGCGCCGTGCAAATTTTAATACGTGCAAGCTTGACGTTTACGGATGACTTGATCGAAACGATCTATTGGGCACACGGATCGTGCGGTATGCGGTTAGGGTAACGCCGCACGATCCGTGCGCATAAAACCCAAAACTATCGTTTGCCTTACTTGCCGGACGGTACCTCGGGCGCTTTAAAGATCAAAAAGATGGCATTGAGCACAATGCCAGCCACTGCGGCCAACGCGATGGCCGGTAGCCCATCGGGAAAGATCCCCGTGAGAATTGGAATCGGCAGGTTGCCGCCATAGCCGATGTGGCCACCGATGCCGATGACCAGGATCGTCGCTCCCACCGCAAGCTGTCGTGGATCGTACAGGTTGACCTTTTCGGCCATCATCAGGGCCACGCCTTGCATCCCGATCACACCGAACAAATAGATCGCCAGCCCACCGGTCACAGCCAGGGGGATCGTGGATACCAGACCAGCCAGCTTGCCGACAAAACCGAGCAAGATGGCGATAACCCCGGCGGCAATCAATGCCGGCCCGGAATAGTTGCGGGTGATGACCATTAGCGAGTTGTTCTCGCCATAGTTTGTGCCTGCCACGCCGCCAAACATGCCGTTGATCGTATCACCCAGCCCATCGAGGATCAGGTTGAGGCCGATCAGCTTGGCCAGATTGTATTTCTTTTTGCCCATCCGTTCTGCAAGCTGATCAACATAGAGGCTGATCTGGTAGAGGTGCGCCGTCGATTCGGGGATAGTGGCGATTGCGATCACGGCCAGCGTGCCTACTGCACCCCATGCTTTGGGACTGCCGAATGCCGGCAGTGTGATCTTGGGCATTCGGACCCAGGCCTCGGCAGCGATGGGGCTCAAGTCAATCAACGACGTCCCGCCGATCAGGTCGAACAGGGCGGCCACCAGGTACCCGGCAATTGCCCCAAACAGCACGGGCAGCAAGCCGACAAACCCTTTACCCTGCAAATAGACCGAAAACAGGATCGTCGCCAACAGGGTAATGAACGCCACGCCCCAGTTCGCAGCCGCCATATCCAATGCTGCGAAGGCCAGCGAGATGCCGATCACCGCTGCTACCGAACCGGTTATCACCGGCGGCAGGACCTTGTCCAACACGTCCTTGCCGATCCAGCGGATGACGAACCCAACGATAATGTTGATCACGCCGGTGGCCACGATGCCAACCTGGGCCAGGCGCACGGCATCGGCTCCTGCGTACACGCCAAAACTGTCGCCCGTTGCCCCGGTCACGGCCATCGTCGCCGCGATGTAGCTGAAACTGGACCCATAGTACAATGGAATAAACTGGCCGCCGATCACGCGCGACAAAATCAGCGCCGTGACCGTTGCCACACCGGAAATGGTCAGCACGGCTCCCACATCAAAGCCGACCAGCAATGCCACCAACACCGTCGCGGGGAACATGGTCAATACGTGCTGGAAACCCAAGAGAATCATCTGCCCGATAGGTGGAGCCTCATTGGGTAGGTAACCAATCAGTTTTGTTTTGCTCTCTGAAGCCGCCATTGAATGGACTCCCTTCTCATTTTCATTAAACAACGTTGATTTCATTTCCTCCTTGCCGTACGCTGCGCACCAATTGATTTCCGCTTCCTCTCCTTTCTATGCGTGGTGACTGGCGAATGATGCCCCACGAGTCACGGATCACGGGCATCCTGCCTGCCTACACCCACACCAGCTTCTGAGTCAAGCTGGACCAGAAATGCTCGCATAAACGCGACCAGTGGCACTGCGATCTGTTTGGCCGTCTCTGTCCGCAGGTTGCCGTGGCAACTGACCTGAAAGTTGATCTGGTCGACGATAGTGTGACCGACGCCCTTGCCCTCGGCAAAGCGGCGGTCGACGTCTCGTGCCGTCGTCTGCCATACCATCCATCGTCCGCCGGACAAACGTCTCTATCTGTTCAATTCGACTCGTTGTCATGTCACCTTACCTGGCCACCCACCGACACGCAAGGGTCTACCCGCTCCCATCCGCACTGACGAATGACGCCTGACGAATGACGCATTACGTCTCACGCCTGACGTTTCACGCGCCAGACCCGAAAAGTGCTAAACGTACCTGGTCAACCGGCTGATCTGCTCGACGTGCTGCGGATCGAAACAATCGCCGAAACGCGTCTGTGGCAGCGCGGCCTTGCGCGCCATCAATGTCTCGTACTCGTCATCCTCGACAAACGCCACACAGCGCCCGATGCACGACTCGCCATCGACAAAGCGCCACGGGAAAAAGCCGATCGTCGCCCGCCGGTTGGCCAGCAGGTCGACGTCGCCGCCGATGCACTCGGCGTGGATGATGTGATGGGGAAACATTTCGATGTGCATTAACTGGTACTTGTCGGGCGTAAATCGCTCGGCCAGCGTTGTATCGTACATCTCTTGGAAAACACGTTCGGCCTCGGCGGCCTGGCGCGGCATCCAATCGCGGATGATCGTGTTCATGGGGTGATCGGCGCTGCCACAGTCGACGCCGATCCAGCGGATTTTTTTGCGCTTGGCCCATTGAGCGAACTCGCGGTCCGGCCCCGGGTGTTTGACCATGTAGCGGATCTCGTCGGCGGTGGGCATGTCCCAGCCAAAGTGGTGATAGCCGGTGTGGATGATCAGGATGTCGCCCTCTTGCACCTCAACCCGTTCTTCGATCATCTCGGAAGTATAGATCTGGTAATCGCCCGTCGCGTCCGATAGGTCGACAACCACGCCTGGCCCAACCAAAAAGTCGTTCAGGTCCAGTGCGGCGATATCCTTGCCGGGCGTGAAAAAGTGGATCTCGCCGTCGAGGTGGGTGCCCAGGTGGTTGGAATGGGTGACTACTTGGCCGTTGGCTCCGTTTGGCGCCAGCCGCTTGAAATATTTGATCTGCAGCGGCTCGTATGTCGGCCATGGCGGCGTGCCGATGCCCAGGGGAATGGTCAAGTCTACAAGTTTCATTGTGTCCTCCTTTTAGAAAGAACGATACAGGATTGGGTTAGTGTCTTCAGGTTTTCGCCATGCTGGCCAGAATGAATTCCCAGGCTGATACCAGAAACGCGTTAAACGCGTTGTCGTAACGTGTTTCAACACGTTTTTCTTAGCAGGCATCGAATTCATTCGATACTTCGATGTCAAGGCTGGTTTTGGTCACACAATTCGCGCACCGCCTCAAAGGCCTCGGTAAAACACTGCGCCGGGGCGCGCAGCACGCCCGCGCCGACCATACCGATGCCCGGCTCTTTGTGGGCAATGCCGGTGTTCAACCGGGGCAGGATGCCCGTTTCGGCGACCTTACACACGTCGATACCCAGCGGCGTGCCGCGAAAAGCGAGAGCGGGAACGGTAAAATGGGTGTGCTCGGTGAAACAGATCTCGTGCATTTCCAGCGTCGCCTGCAGCGCGTCCTGGGGCGTGCCACCCACAAAACGGGCAATCGCCGGGGCTGAGGCCATAGCCACGCCGCCAAAGCCCGCTGTCTCGGTGATTGTGCTGTCACCGATGTCGGGATTGGCATCCTTGGCGCTGAACCCGGGCAGGTACAGGCCATCGACGACGCCCGCCGGGGCGACAAACCATCGATCGGGCATCCACGCTATGCGGATGCCAAAATCGGTGCCATTGCGGGCCATGACCGTGAGCAGCGTCGACCCTTCGATCCCCTCTGCCGCTTCGAGCATCGCCTTGGCGGCGGGCATGGAGAGGTTGAGAAAAAAGTGGTCGTTACCCTCGATGAATTCGAATACCTGTGCCGCCCGTTCCCGGTCCGGGCAGGTGCGCAGGATCGCCGGGGTGATGGCCCGCAAAAAGAGTGAGGTGCCGGCCCGGTTGCGGTTGTGGCATTCGTCACCCATATGCAGCGCCTGGGCGATCAAGGCCCGCAGGTCGATCCCGCCGTCGATCGAGGTAATGGCCGCGGCGAGGGTGGGGTAAAGCGTCTGTTCCATCCAGCGCAGCCGCTCGTACACGTCTGGCCCAAACGCCCCGTAGCGCAGCACTCGCCCCAGCCCCTCGTTCTGAGTGGCATAGGCGATGTTGCCGAATGTGTCGTTCTTGACCACAAAGACAGGCATCGAGGGCGAAACGATGCCCGCCATCGGCCCGACGGCGTGATAGTGGTGGCAAGGGGCAAACTCGATCTCGCCGCTGGCCGCCAGTTCGGCCGCCTCTCCTTCGTCTTGGGCCAGACCTTCGTAGACCAACGCCCCCATCACCGCGCCGCGCTGCGGGCCGCACATGCGCTGCCAGTCGATCGGCGGCCCGGCGTGTAGGATCAACCGATCGTGGTAGCCGGGAATCGTCTCACGGGCGATGCCTATGCCGATCAGCATCGGCCGGCCCTGCATAATCCGGGTCGCGGCCTCGTCGTTGGCGGCTCTGATCTCGATCCCGCTGCGCGTGAACTGTAAGCGGGGCGCGCGCGGCGGCTGCCAATCCACCTGCACCACCGGCACGCCCTGCGCTTCCAGACTCGCCGCAAACGCACTCAAGCCCACGTTGACAACGTTGAGCGGCATACTCGAGAACGATTGGATGTTTTGATCGACCACGGTTTTTCCTTTCAAAGGATTCAGAAACCTGGTTTTTGTCAAAAACCAGGTTTCTTTCGTGCAGGTTATCAGGCAACGATAAACCCGGCCAGGTGGGCGGCGGCAGCGTTGCACGAGGCGACGATCGCCCCCGCGCTTTCCAGTGCCTGCACCTGGCGGCTCAATCGCTGCGGATCCTCTTCGGTGCCGGTCACCGAGGCGATGACCAGCAACTCGCGCCCCGCGCCGGCTGCCAGGTCGCAAGCCCGGCGGATCGCCGGGGCCAGCTCGCTTGCCGGATCGGGGTGCGCGCCGTATCCCAATACCACGTCGAGCACGACGACGGCTACCTGCGGATCGGCAGCTTCTTGGATCAGGCGGCGAATGCGCAGATCGTTGTCGATCATGGGGTGGGGCCGGCCGACGGTAAATTCATCTTCGCCCAGGTCAACGGCACAATGGCCTATGCTGCGCGTCGCATCCGGCAGCGGCGCGCTTAGCACCGGCACGGCGCCCGCCACGTTGGAGTGGACATCCGCGAGCATTGTTTGCCAGATCACGAGTGCTTCGGCGGCCAGCGTGCCTCCACTAAACAGCCCGCGTAGGTAGATCTGG
>JAFGJF010000641.1 GCA_016929205.1 Anaerolineae bacterium | reverse complement strand
GTTCAGGTGAATGGCGGCCAGGGAGTCGTTTTCTATGCGACACCACCAGTACCGAGAGACGCTCCACAGGAATTGACAGACTGATTGATCGGATGTATTGGGATGTTGGGCAACGACGTATCTCCTATTTCGAGACCAGTTCATACCAAAAGTCAGCCAGATATCCTTGAGAATCGCTTGTGAAGAGCTGCTTGATCACTGCTGGTTTTCCCTCCTGGCATCCCCATTCGTACACCGTCGCGCGCCCTGTCACGACAGCCGGGATGCTGTCCGCTGTAGGATTCGTCTCGCAATAGTCTTCCATCTCTGCCGTCGGTGTTTGCGTTGTATCGGCCTTTTCCATGCAGGGAAGATTGGCGCCAAAGTGGCAGACCCATACGCTGTTATTCATACACCGCCAGACCGCATTTTGTTGGAATTCCGATGGTGCATCAGCCGTCACGATCTCTTGCCGGATCATAGCCTGGATTATGGAATCCGGCATCTTGGTTCCGATATATCGCTCGTCTGGCACGTCGATAGTCCCCACCGCCGCACAGTAGGTGAAGGGGTCACTATATGATGATTGCTCTGCCCCGGTAGTAGACGGTGCTACCGCTGTCCGGGTGCAACCAAACAACGATGCAAAAACGCCAAAGGCCAACATCAACTTGAGAACTCGAGACACGATTCGAAACATTGCAAACCTCCTCTACAAGATGACGGCGGCTAACGACAGCCACTGTCGTAAAATGCTTTTTACCCTTTGCACAGATCACCTCCAGTTTAGGCGTACCGCACCAAAGTGATCCGTCCATCCCCGCCCGCCTTGAGAGCATAGGGTCGAATCCGCCCATCAGGTTGATCCATACCTTCCTCCACACAAGCTTTCGTCTACCAGATGAATGGCGCGCTCTTCCTTGGAAATGATGTCGCTGCCCCACATTGCCGCTGCGATGGCACCCATTAATCCAAAATAGATAAACATGACGCCGTAAAAACCGCTCAGCGTGGCCAGGTTAAAGGCGCGCATATTGAGGGCGTCCATAATCGCCTCGGGCACGGAATCCAGCACAGCCAGCATTTCGGGATCGCCAGCAAAGGCGGAGAATTTGGCGACGGCAATCATGATCCGGCCACCTCAGTCAATCAGGTATCCCTGCCGCCGATACTGTTGAAATAGTGCGCCCCACGTCGTGCCCTCGCGCCAACGCCGGGCGATCCGCTTGTATTTGAGCGGCCAGTACAGATAATCTTGCTCGATCTCGCCGATCAAGGTGGGAACGATCACCAGCGGCGTTCGCAGGACCAGCTTTTGTAGCACTCGCGTTGGGCCGTACCAGGCCAGCCAGGCCAAAAAGCTGTGCGAATTATGGCCCACCCTAAACTCCCAACGCTCTCCCGACACATCGTCGCCCACCAACTCAATGTCTCGTGGATCGCCGATGCCCAGACCATGTTCGTGAGCCAGACGGATGTATTTGATCGTTAATGGATCAAAGCCCATCAGTTTCGCCGCGACAGCATCGATGGCCACCTGATCTGCCGAAGCGAGAATGATGTTCTTGACCACCGGCTGCACCATGCGCGGCCCCGCCCCATTGCCGGCAGTTGTACCGTCCATCACGGCAAAAATACCAGGGTGGATCTCTTTTTGAATCGCCAGCAGATCGACCAACGTCTCGTGGATCCAGGTGTGCGTATAATGCCGGTATTTGCTCAACAATCCACCAAAGGCGTTTTTCATCGCCCCGGTAGTCGTCGTGTACATGTGTGTTTTGACCGTCGGCAAATGCAGAATGTTCTTGCCCATAAAATAGTCAGGAATGCGGATCCCCTCGGGATAGATGTGATCCAGGGCCAGCATCTTGGCTTGAGGACGATAGGGTACCCAGGTCATCTCGTGCTCGCGGAAATTGTACAACACGGGCACGTTGTAGTGCTTAAAAATGGGCATGTAACCATTCAAGTCCTCTCCCTTGAAGGCGTTGGTCACCACCGTTTGGTTTTGCACGCAGACCACCTCGTTCAAACCCGCCTGGCGCAAAGCCAAAATGACGCCTTCGAGCTGCCAGGGCGTGGTATTTGTGCCGGGCATCGGAAAGTGCCAGGTGATGTTATCCTTGAGAATGGTCGTCGCACTGGGATCCAGCGCCTTGTCCCCTCCGGCCAACTCGAACAGACGTTGATAGTCCTCAATAACCGTGTCCGGTTGTGTGTACAATACTGCAACTTGTGCTCGATTTGTCATCATTTTCCCTATCATAACTAGAATCCCAGTGCCGCCGGGTACCCCTTGTTGACCCGGCACGATTCGAACTGAATGTGATCGAGATAATCGTTTAGCGCCCGGTCGATCACCTCACGCGATGGGCGTTGCTCTCGTATCTCCTTGAACGTCGACCTGGGATGCTCGGCAAAAGCCACGATCTCGGCCCATTCGGGCGTCTTTTCTATGGACACGACGCAGCGGTCCGTGTCCAGCCGCTTGTAGGTCCAAAAACACCAGCCGATGTTGTTTGCCTCCAGCAACTCGCGGAACGCCGCGATCCACTCGTAGCTGTTCTCACCCGACTCGCCCATCCACAACGGCACGTTGTAGCGCTCGCCAAAAGCGACGTATTCCTCAATCAGCGCGGGAGTGACGTCTTGCCAATAGCGATGGAATGTGTAGGCCAGCTTGTCATCAAAAGGTGGGCCGAACACGCTGAAATTGGTGTTCCACTGCGCGCCACCTAAAAAGATGATGTGATTGGAATCGTGCGCCCGGATCGCCTCGACGATGCGTTTGAACAACGGCTCCAGTTTGGGATTAAACTGCTCGCGGTCAAAGTGTGTGGCAACCGGCTCGTTGAGCAGATCGTAGCCGATGACCGTTGGCTCGTCACCATACCGTTCAGCCAGCGACGCCCATATGTCGATCGTCAGCGCCTGGCTTTGCGGGCACTCGTAAAGAAACGGGTAGCCCCAGCTATCGTCAATATTATCACCGGTCTGCCCACCCGGCGCGCCATGCATGTCCAGCACGACGTACAGCCCTTCCGCCTTGCACCACTCGACGAGCCGGTCCAGGCACTCATAGCCAATGCCTTCCAACCGGCGCGGATCGTCTTCGGTCGCAAACAGCCGCCAGTTAAAAGAGGCGCGCACGTGGTTGAACCCGGCTTGCTTGAGAAAGCGCACGTCTTCTCGAGTGAAGAACCGCTCGTAAAACGTTCTCCAAAACGTGCGCGCCTGTTCCTCGCCGATCAGTTGGCAGATCACCTCATTGATCAACCTCGGCGAGTTGGCCCGCCTGAATCCCCACATGTAGCCTTCCGGCAGCAGCCAGTTGCCAATCCCGATCCCTTTGAGCAGCATCGGTTTGCCATCAGGGCCGACAATCTGTTTGCCTTTGACCGTCACAAAGGCGGAATGGTCATCGGTCAGCATATTTGAACTCCTTTCAGTTGAATAGATAAAACCAATCGTTCCGAGTCTCACTTCCGGGGCGTTACTGTTGTCGCCCGAGATGAGACGATAAGCGCTGCGAGTTTTTCTTGTCGATTCTACGGCATCCGGCCGTTGATTACATCGATAAAAACCGCCTCAAAACGAGCCCGGTCTGCGGCCACAGCCACCCGGATCGGTGATCCCCGTTCGCTCTGCGCCGTCTGTCCACTTGCCGGACTTTCCTCCTCGACCACGATCAAGGGAAGCGTTTCAAAGGTGCTCAAACTGGCGTCGGCTGCGATGGCTGCCGCGAGCGGATCCCAAAAGTAATACCCGCCGGAGCGGATGCTTGCTTCCTGTGCTGTCAGCACGCGGTACACAAACTCGGCCACTGACGTCGTGCGATCGCGCTCCAGTCGCCTGTAGAAATCCATGGTGAGCGGCACATCGTTGGTCGCGTCCAGCGGTACCAGCGTGATCGCGGCCTCTGAACGAAAAACCTCGGCTGCCGCATACGGGTCGGCATAGATATTCCACTCGGCTACCTCGTTTTCGATGTCCGACGACGACCCGACATTGCCGGCCACGTTTACTGCGCCTCCCATCACCGTGATCGCAGCAATCTCTTGCGCAAGGGCAGGATCGGCTGCCAGTGTCTCGGCGACGTTCGTCAGCGGCCCGAGCACGACCAGGTGTACCTGG
>JAFGJF010000640.1 GCA_016929205.1 Anaerolineae bacterium | reverse complement strand
TGGGCCGGTGCCTGGGGCTGGGCCGGTGCCTGGGGCTGGGCCGGTGCCTGGGGCTGGGCCGGCGCCTGGGGCTGGGCTGGCGCCTGGGGCTGGGCCGGTGCCTGGGGCTGGGCCGGCAACACGACCTGGATCGCCGGGATCGACCCGACCGCGTCGAGTGTTCCTTACCCGACCTGGGCCGATACGTATTACCTGTATATGCCTGTGATTGTAAAATAGCACCGGCTTGCATCATCTCAAAAAAGAGGGGAACGCCAGCATCTTGCTGGCTCTCAGGCCGTCAAGGACGGCGTTCCCCCAAGATATTGACAAGATACACCGGCTTGAAATATCGGGGGGCAGACGCTTGTGATCTCTGGCCTGGCAGGCCTTGCCGGGCAGGCACAAGTGTCTGCCCCTATTTCGATCAGGCCACCTGGTTGTCCCGGCTGGTGTCTCGATCGGCAGGGCACGTCTCCCGGCCTCGATCTTGGTACCTATCGAGCGAATAGTGAGCGTTTGTTGTTTGGAGCACATCTTCTGACACCGTTCGGAGCTGAGGCTTCAGCCGGTCGCTGAATATCGTAGACTATCGCCACCGGCTAAAGCCTCGACTCCAGCCGACACACGGAGCCTACATTGGCTTCTTGCCCCCAACGACAAACACTCGCGAGCGAATACCCCGATTGTTCAAAGAACAAAATCTGTGGTAGAATAGATCTGGTACCGGATTTCACACCGTACACGAACGTCTTTTGCAGAAAGGGAACGTTTGTGACAGATCCACAACCCGCATCCTCTGGCGCTGGGGATCGCCCCAAACCAGCCAACGGCTTGCTGGTATACACGGCCTGCATATCGGGGTTAGGCATTGCCCTTTTCCTCTGGGCGCTGCGCGTCTTGCCCTCGACCTGGCGCGACGTGTTGCTGTTTGCCGCCTTGGCCGTGATTGCCGAGCTGACGACCAGCGAGGATTTTGCTCCCCAGATCGCCTTTTCGATGTCGTCGGCCGTGTACTTTGGCGCGATCCTCTTGTTTGGTCCCCTGCCGGCCTCCCTTGTCGCGACCACCGGCGGGCTGGTGATGACCACGATGACCGTTATGGCCAGCAGGCGGCAGGGAAGAGGAGGGGCGCCGATCTGGCAGCGGGCCTCGTTTAACCTGGCCGTTTTTAGCATGTCGACGGCGATTGCCGGAGCCGTATACGTTCTGGCCGGGGGCAGGCTGGGAGAGGTCATGCTGCTCTCCAACATCCTACCCGTGATTGTGGCCACTATTGCCTTTGAACTCGCCAACTCGTTTATGGTTGTCGGAGCGGTTGCCTTTCAAACCGGCCAGCCGCCGCTCAGGATTTGGAGACAGAACGTATCGTGGGCCACGCCGATGAACCTGCTCAGTATGAGTGTCGGTGGCGGCGGGCTGGCCCTGGGCTACCAGATTGCCGGCATCCTCGGTTTGGCCGTCTTTTTCCTGCCGCTGGCCCTGACGATCTATGCCTTTCGCCTCTACCTGGCACAGACCAAGGCACAAATGTCCCGCCTGGAAGAGATCATTGCCGAGCGCACAAAAGATCTGGAACAGGCCAACGCCGAACTCGTCGAACTGGACCGGGTCAAGACGACCTTTTTCTCGGTGATCAATCACGAGATGCGCAACCCGATTACCTCGATCCTGGGTTACGCGGATCTGCTCGAGGCTGGCGCCCGGCTGTCTCTCCAGCATACGGATATGCTGCGTGCGATCACAAGCAGCGGCCACCGGCTCCTGGAACTGGTTAACAACATCCTCGACATTTCACGCATGGAAGAAGGCAGGCTGAACATCCTGCCACAAGCGATGAGCCTGGCATTTGTGCTCGATCATACGATCGAGATCATCGCTCCGATGGCCGAACACAAGCTGATCGACATCCAGATCGACGTTTCCCCTGACTTGCCTTTTGTCTACGGCGATCCCAAGCGCGTCGGGCAGATCTTGAGCAACCTGCTCAGCAATGCGATCAAGTACGTCCCGGACACAGGGCGGATCGAGGTCTCGGCCCAGGTCGACGACGCAGCCGAGATGCTTGAAATCAGCATCAGTGACAACGGAATTGGCATTCCGGCCTATCAACTACCCCACATTTTTGACCGCTTTAGCCGTGTGGAACGCGAGGCCATCCAGCATACCGTCGGCACCGGCCTGGGCCTCTATATCTCCAAGGGATTGGTCGAGGCACACGGCGGGCAGATTTCGGTACAGAGTCAGGAGGGAGAAGGGACGTGTTTTACGTTCACGCTGCCCCTCGCCCCCAAATACCAGAATGACGATATCAAGACGAACGGCCAGGACGTGACCGAGCCAGATCAGGCCGCGACGGCCGATTAGCATAGAGGACAGCCAATGGAAAACATATACCAGCTCGTCGCAAAAACGATTGCGGCCGGTTCCAGTGCGGCCCTGTGTACCATCGTCCGCATTGAGGGATCCACACCGCGTGAGGTGGGGGCCAAGATGCTCGTCTTTGCCGATGGCCGGACCGCGGGCACGGTAGGCGGAGGCGAAATGGAAGCGCTGGTCATCGATGCGGCGGCCCAGGCAATCCGCCACGGCACGTCACAGATGATGCATTATGAGCTGCGCGACACCGGCGCGGGCGATCCGGGAATCTGCGGCGGAAGTGCCGACCTCTTTATCGACGTCATCGCCCCGCCACCTACCCTGCTCATCGCCGGCGGCGGGCACGTGGCCATGCCGGTCGCCGAAATGGGATACATGTGCGGCTTTCGTGTGGTCGTGGTCGACGACCGGGAAGAGATGGTCAGCCAGGAGCGCTTTCCCCACGCCAGCGAACGCATTGCCCGGGATATCAGCGAAGGACTTGGGGCCTGGCCGATCACGTCCAACACGCACATTGTCATCGTTACGCGCGGGCACGCTTGCGACGAGGATGCCTTGCGTGCCGTCATTGCTTCCCCGGCGGCCTATATCGGGATGATCGGCAGCCGGCGTAAGGTACAAACGATCCTCGATCACCTGCGCCAGGATAGAGTCAGTCAGAACTTGATCGATCGTGTGCGATCGCCTATCGGCCTGAACATCGGTTCGGAAACACCGGCCGAAATCGCAATCAGCATCCTGGCCGAGATCATTATGCTGAACCGCGGCCGGGATGGCCGGCCAATGAAAAATAACCTCTAGTCCAAAAAAGTCTGCAGTTTGCGGTAATGGCGCGGATGGCGCAGCTTGCGCAATGCTTTGGCTTCAATCTGGCGAACGCGCTCCCGAGTTACGCCAAATTTCTTTCCGACCTCATCCAACGTGTGTGCGTGCCCATCCTTGAGGCCGAATCGTAACTGGACAACCCGTCCCTCCCTGGGACTCAACGAGTTGAGCACGCCCGAAACCTGTTCCTGGAGCAGCTTTTGAGTTGCCATTTCCATAGGCGGCAGGGAGGCCTTGTCCTCGATAAAATCGCCCAGGTGCCCATCTTCTTCTTCGCCAACAGGCATTTCCAGGGACAGAGATTTTTGGGCAACGCGCATGATCTGCTCGACCTTGTACATCGGCATCTCCATTTCGTCGGCCAACTCGTCCATCGACGGCTCTTGTCCCAATTCCTGAGTCAGCTTGCGCATCGCCCGCGTATACTTGTTGATTCGCTCATACATGTGCACCGGAATACGAATGGTCCGCCCATGGTCGGCTATCGCTCTCGTGATAGCCTGTCGAATCCACCAGGTAGCGTACGTCGAGAACTTGAATCCGCGCTTATAGTCAAACTTTTCCACAGCCCGAATCAAACCCAGGTTGCCTTCCTGAATCAAATCAAGAAAAGAGACCCCACGCCCGGTATACCGCTTGGCAATGCTGACCACCAAACGACAGTTCGCATCAATGATATGCCGCCGCGCCTCTTCGCCACTTTTGATATCCGCCACCAGCCTGTCCCGCTGCTCATAGTCCATGTCTTGACGCAGCTCGTCCGCCGCCTTTTTCCCTCGCTCTACTTGCTTTGCAAGTGTAACCTCTTCTTGCATGGTGAGCAAAGGCACTTGACTGATCTCTTTTAGATACATGCTGATCGAGTCGTCCACGTCAACTCCTTTCAAGTTTGTCCTGCCCTCTTCTTCTTCTGGAGAATACACATCGATGCCTTCATTATCGAGAATATCATACAACTCTTCAGGATCGTCCAAATCATTCAAGAGCATGACGCGTTCAACATCGTCCGAGGCAACGTACCCGTTCTTTTTTCCCTTGTTGATCAGCGGCTTGAGCCCTTTTAGCTGTGTGTCAGATACCATACATCACCTTTTTAGAGAATAGTAGTAGACATAACGATCTGGTCTTGTGAAAAGAACTACCAAAAATTATGTCTTCCTGGTTCCAAAATGGAGAGAGTGTTCAAAAATGTATTTTCTCGATTGCCAAAAGAAAACACGCCTAGGATTTGATTGCTATACCTCTCTCCAGAAGCAACTGCCGAGGAACTGAGAGGCGCGCACTGTGGGATTATCACTAACACGCTGTCCCCAAACCTGCCCCCCACAGAGCCAACCCAAAGATGGTGTACATAACCTATATTAAGTATTATAACACAATCGAACACGACTATCAAGATATTTTCACGTAACTTTCACGCTAAAATCAACCAAATGTTACAAAACTGCGTTACAAAACCGCAACGGTTGTTACGATCATCATCCCAGGGCCTTGCATGCCAAGGCCCTATGACGACTTGGGGATATGCCAGGTTGACTTGTGACAGGTGAACGATGGTGTTACAATACCTGTCGACATCATTCATACGCGATCTGAAAGGAGCGAGCTGGGTGAGCAAAAAACCAAATGTCGTTTTTGTGTTAACCGACGATCAAGGGTATGGTGAACTGGGCTGCCATGGCAATCGAATCATCGACACGCCCAATATGGACGCGCTCCATGGGGAGAGCATCCGGTTGACCGATTACCACGTAGGCCCAACGTGTGCCCCCACAAGGGCAGGGCTCATAACCGGACACTATCACAACAGCACCGGGGTCTGGCACACCATTGGCGGGCGTTCGCTGCTCAGGCAGGACGAGTACAGCATTGCCACGGCATTTTCGGAAAATGGCTATCGCACGGGACTCTTTGGCAAATGGCATCTGGGCGACAACACCCCTTACCGGCCCCAGGACCGTGGCTTTCAGCACGTCGTCACGCACGGCGGCGGCGGCGTCGGCAATACGCCTGACTATTGGGGGAACAACTATAACGATGACGTCTATGCCGTCGACGGGCAATGGACGCCCTTTACCGGGTATTGCACCGATATCTGGTTCGAACGAGCGCTTGAATTCATCGAGCAAGCTCAGGACGAGCCTTTCCTGTGCTTTATCACGACCAACGCCCCACACTCGCCCTACATCGTCGACGACGCGTACAGCGATCCGTACCTGGGCCGGGTAGAAACCCGGGACAGGGCCAATTTCTACGGCATGATCACCTGCATTGACGAAAACCTGGGCCTGTTGCGCCGGCGCCTCCGGGCGTTAGGATTGGACAAAGACACGATCTTGATCTTTATGACCGATAACGGGACATCCGGCGGAGCGAGCACCGGCGAGGGACAATTTGTGACCGCGGGTTTTAACGCCGGGATGAGAGGCATCAAGGGCTCCGAATACGAAGGCGGGCACCGCGTGCCGCTCTTTATCCACTGGCCGGGCGGCGGCCTGGACACCGGACGCGACGTGCCCCAGTTGGCAGCCAACGTAGATATGATGCCCACGCTGCTCGACCTGTGCGGCATCGACGCCAGAGACCACCTATTCGACGGCAAAAGCCTGGTTCCATTGTTTGATGGCCGAGAGACAGCCTGGCCGGATCGCATCATCGTTACCGATTCACAGCGGGTGGCGTACCCAGTCAAGTGGCGTAAAAGCGCGACGATGACGCAGCGTTGGCGGCTGATCAACGGCGTCGAACTGTATGATATCCTGGCCGATCCGGGACAAAAGCACGACGTTGCCGCTCGGCATCCAGACGTCGTCAACCATATGCGCCAGGGATACGAAGCGTGGTGGAAAAAGGTGTCGCAACAATTTGACGGCACAATCCCGATTCCGATTGGGCACCATGATGGGGAAACCGTACTTTTGAACTCACACGATTGGCGAAACGACCCGGTTGCCTGTGCCTGGAATCAGTCGTTGGTCCGCGCCGGTCTCGAGTGCAATGGGTACTGGGAGATCGACGTCGCCACACCAGGCTGCTATCGTTTTGAACTGCGCCGCTGGCCCAAAGAACAGGATAGCGCCATCGCAGAAGGCATCCCGGGGGAGTTGATCCCCTATTCGAACATCAAAAACGGCTACGGCGGCGGGCGAGCCATCCCCCTGGTTGCAGCCAGGATCGCGGTCGCCGGTCATACAGAGAGCCAAGACATTGCCCCAGGGGATAAACGCGTCGTTTTTGAGATGTCTCTCGACGCCGGAGAAACGCGGCTGCAAACGGCCCTGTGCGATGCGCACGGAAATGAGATCGGCGCATACTATGTCTATGCAACCCGCTTATCTCAAGCAAAGATATGATTGCCCTCCCAACCAAGAATAGCAGACCTTGCCGACTCGCTCAACATATGATAGAATGAAAAGAGTGATTTCGTTGCAATAACTTGGAGGGGGGAACAATGCAAGACAATATTGAGCTTGAACTCTGTGCACTTTTGCGTGTGATTTTCGATCTCCGGGTACCAGAGGAAGGTGAATCTCGCTTCCAAATCGATCGACCGCCGGACCTGGACGTGTCAAAACTGGGATGGGTGGGCGGCCTAATAGATACCATTGTCAGGGAAGTGATGATGACCTTTGACCTGCGCAAAAAGACAGCACATGACGACCCTGAAGAGATCGAAAAGTGGAAAAAGACGATCTCTGCTGACGGTCAAATTGAACGGCGCAAAAACCATCATCTGCGGATCAAAACGGCCGTGGATGATCTGTTTGAAAAAGGCTGTCCGCGCTGCGATATTCGAGTCAGCATGCGAGCCTGGAAAATCCAGGTTGCAGACATGTGCGCAGACGCGATCCTCGAACAATATCACCTTCGTCCGGCTGCCAGCGGCCCGTGGGCCGCCTACCGCCGCTCAATGTATGACATCGGCCAAAACCTGCAACAAGCCCTGGCGCACAAAGACTTGTTCTTGATGACCGGCCGTGTGGACGAGGTCAGCGCAATGGAGACAGCCATCGCCCAAGCGCACCAGAGGTTGGCCGACCTGGTCGCCACCCTGGAGAAAACTCCGGTGTGATTGTTATCCGCCGGCCACCGCGGGGAGAAACAGGATCTCGCTTTGTTCGGCAACCGCTTCGATCAAACCAAGCGGGGCGATCCTGCCATCGATCCACACTGCGATGGCAGGATCGATCCGCTCTTCATGACACAATCGGTCTTTGATACCGGGGCAGACCGTATCCAGGGCTTCGATCACCTCTCCCACCGTTTGCCCTGGTACGGATACGTTTTCTCGGCCGCCAGACAAGGTGCGCATCAGCGACGGGATCCAGACTGTCGCCATCAAGACTCGATCACCCCCATCGCCTGCAAAATGCGGGCCGGTGTCATCGGCAGTTGGAAAATGCGCACCCCGACGGCCCGGTATATGGCGTTGGCGATCGCGGCGGGAGGAGGCATGATCGGTATCTCGCCAACCCCGCGCACACCGTAGGGATGCTTGGGATATGGGACCTCGACGACGACGGTTTCGATCGATGGCACGTCAAGCGCCGTAGGCAGTTTATAGTCGAGCAGGTTGGGGTTGAGCATCTCGCCCCGTTCATTGTACGCGTACCCTTCGAACAGCGCCCAGCCAATGCCCTGTACGACGCCGCCTTGTATCTGGCCCTCGACTTGCGCCGGGTGAATCGCCCGCCCCGCATCTTGCACGGCCGTATAGCGCAAAATAGCCACCTTGCCCGTTTCGGGATCGACCTCGACGTCGACAATGTGCGCCCCAAACGTACCGCCCCATTCTCCCACGTTGACATTGCCCACGCCTGTGATCGCGCCGCCGGTCTGAGAGAGCCGTGCGGCCAATTCCACAAAACTCAAACGCCTGCCTGCATCCTCGTGGGTGGTGAACGTGCCCTTTTGGTACGAAACCGCATCAGCAGCCACACCCCACAGCAGCGCCGCGCGCGCGCGCATCTGCGCGATCACGTCCTTTGCGGCTTTGACCACGGCAACGCCCGTTGCCATCGTCGTGCGGCTGCCCGCGCTGGTATCAGCATAGCCCACAGAATCGGTGTCTCCCACACTTGATTTGACGCGGTCCAGGGGCAATTCCAGCGTTTCGGCAGCCTGCATGGCCAGACTGGTGCGCGTTCCGGTGATGTCGACCGAACCCGTCACCAGGCTGACCGTGCCATCGTCATTGACGTTCAGAATGCAACTCGACCGTGCGCCCCAATTTCCCCAGAATCCATAGGCCACCCCGCGCCCGCGATGCGGCCCTGGAAGCGGCGCACCAGTGTGATCGTGTTCTTGCGCAGCTTTGAGCACCTCATAGGCACTGACCTGGGTATGTGTCGCGCCGTTCACCCGCCGCGTGCCTTCCCGCACCCGGTTCTGCAAGCGAAATTCGATCGGATCGATGCCCGTCTTTTCAGCCAACTCGTCGATCACTTGCTCGACGGCAAAAACCGCAGGAGTTGCCCCCGGAGCGCGATAGGTGTCCGTCTTGGGCCTGTTGACGACGACGTCGTAGCCGTCGATTCGCCCGTGCGGGATGTCATAAGCGGCCAGGATGACCCCCATGCCGCCCCACAGCGGCGCGCCGGGATAACCGCCGGCCTCATAATACAGCTCGGCGTGCGCCGCCGTGATTTTTCCGTCCTTTGTAGCGCCCATTTTGACGCGAATGAGCGTGCCCGGCGTCGGTCCGGTCGCCAGCAGCGTTTCGGCGCGGGTCATCACCATCTTGACCGGGCGGCCCGACTTACGAGAAAGCAGCGCCGCGACCGTGTCGAGATAGCTGGTGTTTTTGCCCCCAAACGCGCCGCCGACTTCGGTAGGCACGACACGGATCTTGGACATCGGATAACACAACAGTTCGGCAAGCTGATCGCGGAAGGAAAACGCCCCTTGCGTGCTGGTATACACGGTTAACACGCCGTCAGTGCCCCAAACCGCCGTGGTGGCGTGTGGCTCGATGTAGCCCTGGTGCACGGTCGCCGTGCGAAACGTGCGCTCGACGATAACATCCGCTTGGGCAAAACCAAGTTCCGGATCGCCCTTGAGATGTTGCGAATAAGCGGCGACATTGCCCGGCCTGTCACCTGTGCCCGCCAGCGAACGCGTGCGCATCGTCTCGTGAAGCAGCGGAGCCCCTGCTTGTGCCGCCTCCCAAACGTCCGTCACGGCCGGCAGCAGATCGTATTCGACGTCGATCAGCCGGACGGCTTTTTCGGCAGTGTGCGGATCGCTTGCCGCAACGGCAGCAATCGCGTGCCCGGCATACAGCACTTTATCGCTTGCCAGCGTGTTGTCACATTGATACTTGAGGTCGTCCGTGCTCTCCCCCGGCTGGGCCGCGAGAGTCCTTGCGGCCGGCAGATCCCTGGCGGTGACCATGGCAAAGACGCCCGGCAGCGCTTCGGCACGGCTGGTGTCGATAGTGAGAATGCGGGCGTGGGCGTGCGGGCTGCGCAGCATTTTGGCATACGCCAGCCTCGCCAGGTGGGTATCCGTGCCAAAGAGTGCCTGGCCGGTCACTTTGTCGGCAGCATCGTATCGCGGCGGACGCGTGCCGATCACGGCATAGTTTTCTTTTAGATCGATCATGTGGCCTTCTCCTCGCCTTGTTCCGCCATGCTTGCCGCCGCAGACTGCACGGCGCGGACGATTTTATCATAGCCGGTACAGCGGCATAGATTTCCCGCCAGCCAGGTGCGGATCCGTTCTTCAGAAGGATCCGGATCACGATCGAGCAATGCCTTGGCCGCGATCAACATGCCGGGCGTACAATACCCGCACTGGAGCGCATCCTGTTCGATAAAAGCCTGCTGGAGTGGGTGCAAGCCTCGCCAATCGGCCAGGCCTTCCACCGTCGTCACCTCTCGCCCTTGAACCTCGACGCCCAACACCAGGCACGCGTTGACCAGCCGGCCGTCAAGCAGGACGCTGCACGCGCCGCAGTTGCCGTCGTTACACCCTTCTTTGCTGCCGGTCAATCCCAGGATATCACGCAGGCACTCGAGCAAACTCTGGTGGGGCGCACAAAGGAACTCTGTTGGCTGGCCGTTGATCGTGGCCCTGACTTGCATCTTGTCGTCGTCATGCATCGTTCCCTCCTCGCGCCCGGCTTACAGCATGACCCAACGCGCGCTTGACCAGAACGCCAACCAGATGGCGTCGCTGTGCCGCTGTGCCGCGCACGTCCGAGATCGGGCGAGCTGCCTGCCGGGCAAGATCGGCCGCCTGAGCAAAAGCGGCCTCTGTAGGCGCCTGACCAATAAGC
>JAFGJF010000639.1 GCA_016929205.1 Anaerolineae bacterium | reverse complement strand
TCCTGTGATGTCGTACACGGCGCAGTCGGCCTTTTGGGTGGCTGTGGCGATGTAGTAGTGGTGGTTCAGCGCGTGCGCCTGGAGCGAGGTGCCCGCCGAATAGGCGCTGGGCCAGATCACCAGTTCGGCGCTCTGATCAGCCAACCGTTTCCAGACTTCCGGAAAGTTGATGTCAAAGCAGATCGCTATGCCAATCCGGCCAAAATCAGCCTGGTAAACCGGCACGTTTTGACCGGGGGTTACCGCTGGCGTCACGTCATATTCCGACCAGAAGGGGTAGACCTTGTCATACACACAAACCACCTGCCCTTGACGATCGAGGAGCACGACCGAATTGAGCCGCCGTTGGCCGTCCCATCGATCCAGAGGACAGACGATGTAGGTGCGGTGTTTGCTCGCCAGCGATGCCATCGCCGGGATGGTCGGCCCGTCGAGCGTTTCGGGCGTGTGATCGTGCTGGCCCAACCACGTCTCGGGCAGAGCGATCAAGTCCGTTCCCTTGGTCCCTTCACGATCGATTACGTCGACGATCTCTTGCAGGCGTTTGCCGTTGGCAAAGCCGATGCTGGTGATTCGCACCGGCCGTCCAATGTCACTGCTCGGGTTGTTTTCCATTCCGCTTGTTTCTCCTCGTCGTCGTTTTTGTCGTGATATTCTGTTCTATCGCGATTCGTGATCAGCCGGTTCGCCGATGTGAACGCGAAAGCGGCATCGTTCATCTCCCTGGAGGATCGAACCAAGCAGTTCGACCTCGACCGGCCGGCCCAGGAGCGTCTCGAAGAGCTGCTCGTACCAGCCGCAGGAGCAGTGACAGTAGGTTGCCGAGAACGGCTCCCTGGTCTTGTTGACCGACCCGCAGTAGCAGCGGTCATAGGCGGCATAGATCGTCTCTCCATCTCGGCGCAGGTGTCCGCCGCCGATGTGAGCCTGGTTCAACTGCGCCAGCAAGCCGTCGAGGTTGGGCGTTGACTGTGCGAGTTTGCGCGCCCTGGCGAGCGTGCTGGCGCCGATGCACCGCCGCCCGCAGGCCTGCATGATCGCCCAACGAGTCGGTTCGTCGGCCTCGCAATCCAGAAGGTCGATCATCTCCTTGATACAGCGAGCCCGCTGCCCCGGCGTCGTCAGTTCAGCATAGGCCGCGCAGGCTTGTGCCAACGCTTCGCCGGGCACGTTGACAACGCGACCGGCCAGATGCTCTTGAAAAACAGTTGCTTTGAACGGCATTTTATCGCTCCTGATGTTGATTTCTCTGCTTGTATGCCGGGCGGGCACAGCATTGTCCAATTTCCTTCTGGACCGCTCTCGGTCCGGCTTTCACGAAGGATAGATAGCCCATTTGGGTCGGCGCATGTCTGGCAGACGCGGAGGTGCGCGTCCATTTCTACGCGTGACTCAACACGATGTTCCTGATAAATCTATCCAACGTTTCCTTGGAAAAGTGCTCACCCTCTCTCACCGTTAGCCGGCAGTCCGGTATCATCCTGGCCGTCATTTCTGCTGTGACGAATGGGACGTCACTATCCGTCCGGCTGTGTTCCATATACACCGCTGCCTTTACTTCTGACAGCGTGAATCCCCAATCCATACACCGTATCTTCAGGTCCTGCGCGATCCCAAAGCAGTCGTTCTGCATCGAGTCTCTAATATCATCCCTCATCAAATCCTCTTGGGTGACGTTTGGAAAGAACACCTCCCTGGCCACCTTTTGCATCTCTGCGATGCTTGCGTTCTTTGCGACCGGGTATGGCCAAAATGCGAGCACTTGTTCGTCGCACAGGGCCGGCGTCCCGCTGAAAATGAAGATGTTTCGGACGCGATCGGGTAACCTGTATCCGATGGCATAACTGTACGGCGCGCCGGACGATAGACCCATCACGTCAAATTGTGCCAGGCCCAGATCATCGACCAGGACGGAAACGATTTCACCCCATTCGGCCATATTTGCCATCGGATAGGGCGATGATTCGCCATAGCCGGGACGGGCAATGCAGACCAGCCGTTTCCCCGATTCAATCAGACGGTCAAACAGGTGATGGTCGTTGATGCTGGCAATGAGTCCGCGTTGGATCAGGATTGGATAGCCGTTCCTGTCCCCATATTCTCCAAATGAAAGCGTATTTTTACCTTTGTATTTGATATTTTGTGTCACAAACCATCTCTTTTTTACCATTCGTTACCCGAGTGCGAAACATAGTCATATGGGCCGCCAAGGGGTTCACCCGTTCGGGAAAATGACGAATCAGACGGCTTTTTCTCTGGTTCTCGCCCACGATTCGGTACACGTTTGCATCTTGGGGCACACAAAACTGAACTGATTCTGCTTCCGGTCGACGCTACACGCTGGGCCCGCGCGGGCGCACCGGCGTGGGCTGCTATTTGATGCGATTCAGCTGCTCATCGTGGTTGGGATTGAGCGATGCGTCGTCGATGTAGAATTCCTCGCCATTCGCGGTGACTCAACGGTGCGACCATTCGTTGGAGGCGGTGTCGATCCGGTTGGTGTACGGGTTGACGTACTCTTCCTGCCCGGTCAGCATCAGATAGCTGTCATTGCCGATCTCGGCGTGGGTCATCCGCCGGTGTTCGACGATCTCGTCGGCGGAGCGCTGAAAGTCACGCTGAATCTCCAGCGCGCGGCGGGCACGGAACTGCTTGGCTTGCTGGGCATTGAGATAGGCCTGCGAGAGCATGCCCTAGCTGGCCTGCTCGTGGACCACTCGGCGCAGGTCGATCGCGCCCGAGGTCCAGATGTATCTGAGCACCGACTCCCAGCCCGCGAATTCCCCGTCCGGCGCGCGCGGCAGCACGGTGTTCTTGTTGCTCTACATCCCGCCGCCCAACGGCCCCATCGAC
>JAFGJF010000638.1 GCA_016929205.1 Anaerolineae bacterium | reverse complement strand
TTGGCTTGTTTTGTCTTTTTGTCATCCATGCGGTCAATGTACTACAACTGAGCCAGAAAGTTTAGTAACTCATGTTCGGATCAGTAATCGCTGACGAGCCGACTACGGCGCTGGATGTGACCACCCAGGCCCAGATTCTGGAGTTGATGCTGGGTTTGCAGGAGAGAACCGGCATGGCAATCATCATCATCACGCATGATATGGGCGTCATTGCTGAAATTGCCGATGATGTGGTAGTGATGTACCTGGGCCGCGTGGTCGAGACTGGGCCAGTGGATGACATCTTTCATGCGCCGCTGCATCCGTACACCAGAGCCTTGCTGCGGTCGATACCCAGCATCATGGCCGCACCACGCACGATGTTGCCGACCATCACGGGCGCGATTCCACACCCGTACGATCGACCTCCTGGATGCCCTTTTCATCCTCGGTGTACCGAATCTATTCCCGGGACCTGTGACCGTTGGGAGCCAGACTTGCTGGACGTGAATGCGCGTCAGCGGGTGAATTGTCTTCTTTATCACGAGTCGCAGCGCGAAGGCGAGGCAGAATAAATGGCCGCAATCACAGGACAGAACGAATCTCATAGCCACGACCGAGAGGCACTGCTGGAGGTCAAAAACCTGAAGAAGTACTTTCCCATTCGGCGCGGGCTTTTGCAGCGTTTGGTTGGGCATGTGCGCGCGGTTGATGGCGTGGATTTCTTCATCCGCCAGGGCGAGACTCTGTCACTGGTCGGCGAGAGCGGCTGTGGCAAAACGACCACTGCGCGCTGCATCTTGCGCGCGCTCAAGCCGACAGAAGGCGACGTGCTGTATCAAACCGAAAATGGCAGGGTCATCAACATGGCCTCTCAGCCAAAGGCCAGCCTGCGGGGCATACGCTGTGAAATGCAGATGATCTTCCAAGACCCGTTTTCGTCACTCAACCCCCGCATGACGTTGTTTGATATCATTGGCGAACCATTGCTGTGCAATAAGGTCGCTAATCGTGAAGAGCGCCTGGATCGTGTCGCCGAGTTACTTCGGTTGGTTGGGCTGCGTCCAGAGCATATGCAGCGTTACCCCCATGCTTTCAGCGGGGGGCAGCGACAGCGCATCGGGATTGCCCGCGCGCTATCGCTGAATCCACGGTTGATTGTTGCTGATGAACCGGTGTCAGCATTGGATGTCTCGGTGCAGGCCCAGATTCTCAACCTGATGCTGAACCTGCAAGACAAGTTAGGGCTGACCTACCTGTTTGTGGCGCATGACTTGAGCGTCGTCAAACATGTCAGTGATCGTGTGGCTGTGATGTATGTGGGACAAATCGTCGAAATGGCCGAGACTGTGCCGATCTTCGAAGCGCCCAAACACCCGTATACCGAGGCGTTGCTCTCCGCTGTACCCAAACCCGACCCGCGATTACGATCTGAACGGATTGTGCTTGAAGGTGATGTGGCCGATCCTGCCAACCCGCCAGAAGGGTGTTACTTCCATCCCAGGTGCGCCTACGCTGTTGACCACTGCAAAACTGAGACGCCGCGCCTGACCGAGATAAACCCAGGACGATTCGTGGCGTGCCATCGTGCCAACGAATTGGAACTGGTGGGGATCAAGAAGGATCGGCAAGGATAATCGTCAAGAACTTGGATCGCGAAGTGTATCAGGTGCGAAAGATGATCGTCGTCTGTGGACGATCGCCCCAACGAGAACCCAGTCGACCGCACCAATCCAGGAGTCAACCTATGGATGTGCGATATTTACCCAATTACGAGCACGCTAAATATCTGGATACGACCGAACTGCGGTCACTCTTCTTGCTCCAGGCACTGTTTTCGGCAGGGCAGATCCGACTGGTTTATTCGCACGTAGACCGCATGATCGTCGGTGGTGCTGTGCCAACCCATGACGCGCTGGTGCTCGAAGCCGGAAAAGAACTGGCTGCCGAATGTTTTGCCGAGAGACGCGAGATTGGCATTATTAATATCGGTGGAGCAGGTTCTGTGTCCGTCGATGGCAAGGAGTATCCGACCGAGAAATACGAGATTATCTATGTCGGGCGGGGCAGCCGCGACATCCGGTTGAGCAGCGCGAACCGTGACCAGCCGGCACGCTTCTTCCTGGTCAGCCTGCCAGCTCATGCCGCCTACCCAACGACGCATATCAAGCAGGCAGATGCCAACACGGTCAGGTTGGGGAATCAGGGCGCATCCAGCGAGCGAACTATCTATCAATATATCCATGAGGATGGTGTCGAAAGTTGCCAGCTTGTGATGGGTTATACGGCGTTGGAGAGCGGCAATGTGTGGAACACGATGCCTGCGCATACGCATGATAGGCGGTCTGAGGTCTACATGTACTTCGATCTAGGCGATGCCGTCGTTTTCCATTTGATGGGACGACCGAGTGAAACACGCCACATCGTCATGCGGGAAGGCGAAGCCGTCATCTCACCAGGCTGGTCGATTCACGCCGGGGTGGGCACGACGAATTATTGCTTCGTTTGGGCAATGGGCGGCGAGAACCAATCGTTCGCCGACATGGACATGGTTGCCATTTCCGATCTGACATAGGTAGCCCGCAAGGGCAGCACGTTAATGTGTGTGATGGCTGGCAAGTCGATGCGGGTCGAGAAGCTGACTGACCTCACGCCGACAGCGGCGTGCGGGATGGGCGGTCACGATGTCGTTGCGGGGGGAGGCTTCAAACGATTCGATGGACAATGCAGACAATCCTGAGAAAAGCCGAAACATAAGCCGAATCTGGTGGACACAACCTCAATCCTGTTGTAATGTAAAGCGTTGCCTGCTACGTGTAGCAGGTCTTATCAAGAAATCTGGAGCAATTACGGATGACAATCCCGGACTCTGCCACTGAGGCGAATCTTTCTCAAACCGTGCTCAAAGCGCTTGACGTTATTGAATGTCTGGCGATTACGAAACGCCCGATGTCTGCCCCCGAAGTCGCCAAACAATGCCGGATGTCTCGCCCGACGGTGTATCGGCTGCTCTCGACATTGGAGTCACGGGGATACGTTACTAATGTCGAACACGAATACACCCTGGGTACCAGGTTTTTGAGCCTGAGTCGAGTTTTGCTGGAATCATTTGAGTTATCCGACCTGGTACAGCCGTATCTTCGCGAACTGAGCGACCTGTCTGGTGAGACAACGTATATGTCGATCCTGGATGGCACAAAGATCCTCTATATCAACAAAGTTGAAAGTACCCAGCCGATCCGCACCAACTGCACCATTGGCACGCGCAATCCGATTTTCAGTTCGTCAATGGGCAAAGCGCTCCTGGCAGCTCTCCCCGACGACGAACGGGACGCCTTGCTTGACCAGATCGAATTGGTCAAACACGGGCCCAACACGATCACCAATCGCGATGAACTCCTGGCTGACCTCCAGCGCACACGGGAACGTGGTTACGCCATTGACGACAATGAGATGGAAGACAACGTCCGTTGTGTGGGCGCGCCTATCTTCGACCACATGCGGCGCCCCATTGCCGCCATGAGCATTTCAGGTCCGGCTTACCGGATGACCATGGAGCGCCTGGAGGTGTTGTCGCGCCAGGTTGTCGAAATCACACAGACGATTTCCCGGCAACTGGGTTACATGCCCGACATCATCAGAGAACGTTGATGTCGGCAGACCAGCAACTGTGGAGGGTGAGCCTGTGACAAACAACGCCTACATGCCCGTAGGGTTCAAAAACCTCGTCCGTACAATTCAACCAATGTACCTACGATAACCAGTTCGCTCACTCCCGTCACACCAGGATTTGGCGATGCATTGGTTTCTTATCCTGCCAACCGTGCCCGTGTTACTCGACTGGCTCAAGCTCGCCCGGTTTTCTGAACAAGAGAATGCCCTGGAGATCCTGCTCCTTCGCCAACAGCTTGCATAAATTGCGGAAGAACCGAGAAATCGGGGGAAGGTCAGATTTCCATACACCCATCATCGAGCGCCCTAGTGCTCGGTCAGTCTGGATATGATGCATAAATCAAGGTAGAGTCTGAACCACCCCACAGAGGAGGTCCAGACATGCCAGCGAAAAAGTACATCGTCAAACTTGCTCCCAGCGAACGTGAGCAGTTGCTGGAGATGACACGCAAAGGTGAACTGGGAGCGCGCAAAATGAAGCGTGCCCAGATTCTCTTGAAGGCCGATGAAGGCTGGAACGCTGTCAAGTACCCAATTTGTGAAGACAAGTGTTTGGAAAAGTTCGGGTAGCGTATACGACTGGCGGCATCCTGAGTGCGGTGTGAATGCGGCGGTGATTGCAGTAGTGGATGTGGCGGTAGATGGCCTCGATCATCTCACACCCAAATTGTCGGAACTGGCTGTGCGCTTTAAGGATCATCTGCGCACCACACTTCTACTTTTTCGTTTCTTGACCGATACGGCTACGATGCCATTTGTCCAATGTTCAAATGATTCGTCACCAAAGGAGGTCACAGCCCTTTGCCGCTGTGACCTCAGGTGTTTGCTATTGCCCTATGGGGCAGCCACAGAATGTTAGAGGAATCTCACGATGCCGCTCTCAACGTCATACATGGCCCCTGCGATAGCGATTTCGTCGTTGTCTAGCATTTCTCTAAGTACCGGACTGTGCTGTTTGATCGCCTCAACAGTCAGTTCGACGTTCTTTTCGGCCACCTGTTGGACAAAAGCGGCATTCTGCGAGTTGCGCCGGTCAAGCGGAGCGGGCGTCGCGTCCACTGCCGGTTGCAGCTTGCGCAGCATCCCGGTTAGATTGCCGAGTTCTGCGCCATCTGTCGCGCCCATGATCGCCCCGCATTGCGAGTGCCCCAGGACGAGGATCAATTTGGCGCCGGCTACTTTGCAGGCGAATTCCATGCTGCCGAGGATATCTGTGTTGACGAAGTTGCCGGCGATGCGCGCGCTGAAGATATCGCCGATCCCCTGGTCAAAAATGACCTCCGGTGGCACGCGCGAGTCCACGCAGCCGAGCACGATGGCGAAGGGGTACTGGCCGCCACCGGTGAGGCGCACCTGTTCCATGAGGTCGCGCTCTGCCTGGCGGTTGGCGACGAACCGGGCGTTGCCTTCTTTCAGCCGCGCCAGAGCCGCTGCTGGGGTCATTTCAGCCTGCGAAGTCTGTGTCTGAGTTTGCATTTTCTTGCTCCTTTTGGTGTCTGTTGTCAGTTAAACCGGTCATGCCGGTGCGGTTTCGGGTACCGCGTTCATGGTAGGTTCGGTCGAGTTGTTTGCCAGGTCCGCTATGACCCACGCCACGCCCTCTTCAAAGGTGGCGAAGAGATGCGCTTCGGGGATGAGCGCGGGCACGATGTCGATGCGGCGCATCATGTCTAAGGGCTGTCCGTGCAGTTCGGTCAAGAGGACGGTTATCCCGTTACATTCCAAGTCCAGTAAAGCATTTTCCATCGCATACAGGCCGGATTGATCGATGTACGGCACCTGGTCCATGCGGATAATCAGGGCGTCGATCTTACTGTCCAGCGAGCGAATGACGTCCTGGAAGTGTGACGTGAAGCCAAAGAATAGGGGACCATAGGGATGCTTGATGTAGACTTTCCCGTTCACCACGTCGGTCAGTTGGGTCTCATCTTCCGCCAACTGCGTGTCAACATTCGCCAGGGGATTGACCAACGTGCGTGCTTCGGCTAGGTCGCTGGACTGTTTCATGTAGAGCACGCTGGCAAGCACAATGCCGATGCCCACCGCTTCAATCAGGCCGCCAAAGACGGTCATGAAGAGAACCACGATCAGGACGAGAGCATCAGCGCGGGGTACATGGCGCAAGTGGCGAATCCCCCGGTAGTCAATGATCCCCAAACCGATCGGGATCAGGAGGCCGGCCAATACGCTCAATGGGACCAGGGCCGCGAACTGCCCGGCACCCAGCAGAATGACGAGCAGAAACAGTCCGTGCAACGCGCCAGAGAGTCGCGTCTTGCCACCGGCATTGATGTTCACCACTGTGCCTTTTGTGGCCCCTGCGCCGGGGATACCGCCGATCAGGGCGGCTGCCATGTTGCCGATGCCCTGGCCGACGAGTTCGCGGTTGCTGTTGTGCTTGGTCTTGGTGATGTTATCCGCGATCACCGAGGTCAGCAGCGAGTCAATCGAGCCGAGCATCGCCAGGATGAGGGCAAACTCAACCACGATTAGTAGATCAGCCGCGTTGATACTGAACATTGCGCCGATTTGCAGCGCCGGTAACCCGGAAGGAATGTCGCCGATGATTGGCACATCCAACCCCAGCACGATAGCCGCCAGCGTGCCGACGAGCAACGCTACCAGGGCGCTTGGTACGGCCTTAGTGATACGTGGGAAGAGATAGAAGACGAGCACCGTCAGTGCTCCCAGTCCGACCGCCGCCCAATTGAGCGCGGCCAGGGGTTCATTGATGCGTGTGAAGACTTCGACCGTCGAACTGGGCGAGTCGGTTCCCAAAAACGGCCAGATTTGCAGCACGACGATGATCAGCCCCACGCCGCTCATGAAGCCGGAGATGACCGGGTAGGGGAAATACTTGACGTACCTGGCGATGCCCAGGATGCCAAAGAGAACCTGGAATGCCCCAGCCAGGAAAAACGTGAGCAGGATGATTCCCAGACCGCTTTCTACGCTGCCACTCCGCCCGACCGCGATGGCAACGACCGAGGCCGAAACGACCGTCATTGGCCCGGTGGGGCCGGTAACCTGGGTGGCGGTCCCACCTAGTAGCGCGGCGAGAATGCCCGTGGCGATAGCACCATATAATCCGGCAGCAGCTCCTAACCCGGACTGCACACCGAATGCGAGTGCCAGCGGGAGCGCGACGATCCCGGCAATCAAGCCCCCTAATAAGTCGCCCCGCAAGTTGCTCGCGTCGTACCGTAGGTTCCTGATATTCATCATGCTGGACCTCCTTCAAAGAAACGGGCGCGGCGCCCGTCGAGGGTTCCCGAAAAAAAGGTAAACAACGTCTGATGACCAAACGAGGACTTTTGGTGTGGGATTGAGTAGGCTAAAGCCTCGCTAGTGAGCGGCGGCTCAGGAACGAACCCGTGAGGTGCCACTGGGTTCGGGTAACTGCTCTGCTGTAAGCGGCTCCAAACTTTTCTCACGTCCGTCCTCCGTCATACCAATGAAACCGGGTCGAAAATGATTGCCATAGTTTGATTGTAAACTATATGTATATATTTTGCATACGAAATGTCTACTATTTCATGAGATTATCGTGAGTAAACATGCCAAAAAGGCGCGCCAGGACGGGAGAGTGGTTTTTCCTTGGTGCGCCTCAGTGATGAATCATCTGAACACTGGACAAATGGCATCGTAGCCGTGTCGGCCAAGAAAGCAAATACTTCTTTCTTCCAGTCTGTAGAGATGATGCTCGCTGTCTGTGACGAAAACCACCCAAATAGAGCGAGGCCCCACACCCGCAAGTGTGAGGCCTCGCTCTGAGCGCTGTTTGATGCCAACGCCCTGGCAGCTTAACAACCAATACTGTCTTCTTCGAGTGTGCCGAGGACCAGACTTGAACTGGTGACCCTCGCATTTTCAGTGCGATGCTCTACCAACTGAGCTACCTCGGCGTCCAACTGCGC
>JAFGJF010000637.1 GCA_016929205.1 Anaerolineae bacterium | reverse complement strand
CAGGCGGTTGACAGCGCTCTCGTCCATATACTCGCTCATATCAATCGCGATCGTTGCTTCCTCACTGCCAAACATAAACTCGGACAATGCCTTGGACAATTCGGTCTTGCCAACGCCGGTTGGTCCCAGGAACAAAAAGCTGCCAATGGGCCGGTTTGGATCTTTGAGTCCCACTCGCGCCATTTTGACTGCGCGGCTCAAAGCCAGAATGGCCTCATCTTGGCCGATAATACGTTGCTGGAGGTGCTCGACCATACGTGCGTAGCGATTGCGTTCATCTGCATCCAGCTTGGTCACTGGAATGCCAGTCATTATGCTGGTTGCCAGCGTCACATCATCGGCGTCGAGCAAAGCATCGCCGGATGCGAGCGGGCCAAATGAAAGATTCTGCAAGGTGCTCATTCGCACCAGTGCGCAAGCGCGATGCAAAAGCTGGACGGCGCTGCCCGGCAAGGGTTGCTCCGAGAGGTAACGCTTGGCCAATGATGCTGCTGGTGCGAGGCTTGCATCATGGATAGTGATCTCGTATTCACTCTCCAACGACGGTTTCAACACCTTGAGGATCTCAACCGCTTCATTCTCTTGAGCCGGAGGAACGTCGAGTTTGTTGCTGTGTGCAGTAACGACCATCGTTTTGCTCAATCGGGTGTCGTAGTCGCTGGCAGTGGTTGTACCAATGATGGTTGTGGCGGTATCCAGAAATGCTTTCTGAAGCGGTGTAGCGCCTTTGGGCAATTCTGCGTGGATGAGGCCGCCAAAAAAGCGATCAATATTGGGTACGAACAGAATGCCCTTTTCAGCCTTACGCAGTCCGGCCTGAAGGGCTGTGACTGGATTGTCATAGTAGGCTTTTTCATCGATCTGGATAACCGATTGAATACCGATCGGGCCACGCCCTTCAGCAATAAGCAAAGCCAGGCTGTAGGATAGCGAGCGTTTGCCTACGCCCGGAGGGCCAACCAGGATGACGTGCCGCTCACCGGATAAGGAAAGCAGACTGACAAGCTGGTGCAACAATTCTTGGCGAAAGTAAACGGGCTGAATGTCCCCGTTACGCGCCAGGGCGACCCAATCCACTATCGAGCCGCTGTGTCCTGATACCTGGTTTGCTAGGATGTTGGTCAGGGCAGTAGGCGTTATTCCCTGTCGTTGCAGCAATCCTGCAGTCGAAACCCCGGCCTGGCTCATCGCCGCCAATGCGTGCTCGGTACCCACTGCCAATTCGCCCATGGCTTCGGCGATACTTTTGCCTTCGTCCAGAACGGTCAACATTTCATCAGAAAGTGGGATAGGTTTTCCGTTGTGATCTGTGAACGTAAAATTGGCGTCCAACCCTCGGCGCATGCGCGCCTGTGACTCTACGGCCTGTTCCAGGTTATGAATGGAGAACCCGCGCCGTTCGGCAAAGTGATTCAGTACCTTGCCCGCTGTGCACTGGGGCGCACGTAAAAAAGCCAATAACAACAGCTCCGGCGTAAGCAAGTGCCGATTATACAAATCGCGCAGGGCTGCGGCATCGTTCAACAGCGACGTCAATTCTGGCGAAGGGATTTTGGGATCAAGTCTGTCCATTATGGACTCAACATCTCACATTGACAAGTAACTGTTCATTCAGGGTTAAGCTTTGGATGGCTTGGGTTTTGTTGCGCAAGGCAACAGCGGTCACTATGGCGTCGATTAAAGCCAGTTGTGCGGCTCGAGTCGCAACCATCTCCACGCCCAAGCTTCGTTCAGCATGAACGGCGGTCACACAGATGTCGGCATGCTCGGTGATCGGCGAATGTGGAAAGTCTGTGATGCACATGGTTCTGATGTTGCGTTGTTGGGCCATTCGCAAAACGTTAACGACGCTCCGCGTGCGTCCGGAGTGAGAAACGCCAATCGCGATGTCCTGTTGGCTCAAGAGAGCGACGGACATCAGTTGACGATGTGGATCGACATACTGGTTGCAGTTCAGTCCGATGAGTTCAAGCCGATAAGCAAACTCTTCTGCAACGCTGGCCGAAGTGCCCATCCCGACGATAGCAATTTGTTTTGCTTCTGATATGGCATCTACGGCTTGCTGTATGCTGGCCAAGTCCACAGAATCCCGAGTTTGTTCGAGAACGCTGGCAATGTTGTCAAACACGCTCTTGACCGTGTGTTCTAGATCAAAGGTATCAACACGCTCAAAGAAAACGGTGGCTGCCACCGAATCTACCTTGTCTAGTGCGTCGTGCAAGTTATGATATCCGTCCAGCCCAATGTCTTTACAGAACGTACGCACTACCCCTGGGCTCACATGCGCGCTTTCGGCAAGTTGTATAAGGGATAGGTTGGGGACCAATGCATAGTTGTTGATCACATATTCGGCTAGTGTTTTTTCTTCACCAGTCAAAGCATCCAGATTATCGCGGATTTTTCTCAGCACTTGGGGCGATGCCGGCTCTTCACTTTCGTTATTTTTTCTGGTAAACATGGATACCTCCTTGATGGGACTCACAAGATGATAAACACGCTTTTGCTTGTTGTTTACGACAATGGTTGGTTCTTTCGAGTGAACGTCCATCCCATTATACCACCCACCATCCAACTTGGCAATGGGTGCTTGTCATTGCTTTTGATACAGCACAATCCCTCCACCCCATACGAGGTGGAGGGATTGAAAGAGGCCAGACCCCCAATGAATGTCAGCCGGTTGGCAGATTAGGCAGACATTGACAGCGTTCGTGTTCTATGGAATGCGGAGCGTCCGTCCGGCGTAAATAAAGTTGATGTTTGAAATACCGTTATAGGCGGCAATCGTCCAAGGCGTCGTGTTGTATTTCATCGCAATGCTCCACAAGTTTTCCCCGGGCTGAACGACGTGGTAGCGCACACCACCATCGGGCACCGTACTGCCTTTGACGATAGTCAGTTTTTGCCCGGCATAGACGACACTGGGATTGATGATATTATTGGCCGCGGCGAGCGCTTCGACGGTCGTATTGTATTTGAGCGAAATGCGGAACAGGTTCTCACCCGGCTGGACGACGTGCGTGATTGTTTCACCTCCCTGAACACCGGGAATAATCAGCTTCTCACCCTTGTAGATGACATTGGTCGTCAGTTGATTTCTTGTTTGGATCGCTTCAACTGTCGTCCCAAAGCGAACGGCCAACCCCCACAAGGTGTCACCTGTCTTGACAATGTACTCAAATTCAGCACCATCTGCCGGTTCCGGCGTAGCCGTAGGGGTTTCATTGGCTGCCGGTGTGGGCGTCAGTGTACTGTCTGCCTCAGGTGTGGGCGTCAGTGTACTGTCCGCCTCAGGTGTCGGCGTCATGGACGGAATCGCCGTGGCTGATTGGCTACTGAGCGTCGGTGTCTCATCTACAGCGACGGTTGTCGAGCTAGGTCCAGGTGTTTTGGTCTCAGCGATTTGAGCTTGCTGCGTTGTCTCCAAAGTTGGCACAGGTCCCAGCTTGGACTTGGTACATGCAGCAAAACTTGAAAGAACGAGTAGGAGCATAACGACTGTAACAACGCTTGCACGAAGGCTCAAATTTTTGTGCATCGAACGCCTCCTTGATGCCATAGAGAATTCTGGATTCACGGGTTCGCTTGGCGAAATCCCGATCTTATGTTTACTTGACATTATACTATAAAAGTGAAAAAAGAACAACAGGCGCAAAATAATGAAAACGTGTACAGAGGTTGATTTTGGTTGATCTATTCCAACATCTCATATCTTGATCTCATTTTATCAAAAATAGATAATTATGTCAAGATGCAATTTGTCGTAAATTCAGATTTGCTTTTTTTGTACCAGTTATCGTATAATAAGTCCATCCAAAAGTAGTGGAGAATAGAATCAACGGATGTGCTTGATCAATTCTTTGACAAGTGCGAATGCTTTGGCCGATCTGTAAAGTGAATCCAAACTCAAAAGGAGAAACGAAGAAATGGATCTCAAAGAGCTTTATAAGGCTGTTGTCAACGGAAATGCCCCCTTTGTCAAAGAAGGCGTCCAAGCAGCGCTAGACGAGGGTATGGAGCCGGGAAAATTGATGTTTGAGTGCTTGGTACCGGCAATGCAAGAAGTTGGCGACCGATTCGAGCGTCACGAATTCTTTGTCCCCGAAATGCTGATTGCTGCGCGCGCGATGCAGGGCGGACTGGCATTGCTTCGACCTTTGATGGTAGAGAGCGGTGTTGAGCCAATCGGCAAAGTAGCGCTTGGTACTGTCAAGGGCGATTTGCACGAAATCGGTAAAAACTTGGTCGGCATTATGCTCGAAGGCGCCGGGTTTGAGGTCACAGACATCGGTGTGGATGCACCGGCTGAGAAATTCGTCCAAGCCGCTAAGGATGGCGCTCAGGTTGTTGCTATGTCTGCACTGTTGACTACGACGATGCCGGCAATGAAAACGGTCATTGACGCACTTGAGGAATCTGGTATCCGAGGTCAGGTTAAAATTATGGTTGGCGGTGCTCCTGTCACGCAAGCGTATGCCGACCAGATCGGCGCAGATGGGTATGCACCGGACGCCAGCGGCGCGGCCCGCAAGGCGAAGGAATTGTTAGGCGTCTAGTGATTCTGGTGGTGCCCGGCAACTGATTGGCTGGTAATCATTGCCCCATCAGAGGGATATTGTCTCTGATGGGGCAATGTCATCATAAACACGATTCAAAGGCGTTCTGTGTCTGGCATATGGCAAAGCATAGGGCCAGCGTTGAAGAGAGCCTAGTCTTTTTCTTGAGAACGACGAAGTCGCTGGCGCAGGCGATCGAACATTGGCGGCAGATGTAGTGGTGCTGTCCCCGGATTGTTGTGGCCCTTGACCATCGTTTTCACCTTTTTGGAAATGTCTTTGGCATCATATTCTTCGCCGGCCAAAGCGCGAAGCTTATCGATGGCCTCTTTTTCTTCTTTGGTTGGCTTGTATCCCTCTTGGAGCTTGGTTTCGGCCATAATGAGAAGCATCTGCCGCTCACCGCCATCCATAGTCTCCAACCCGCCGTTCAACATCCACTTGAGCTTTTCTGGGACAAAGAGCTGATCTAGTGCCACTTTTTTCCTCCTATCCTGGGCCGCGACCTTTTTTATCTGGCCTCGGTTTAAATAGCGCTCGGCCGTCTCTGCCAGCAATGCGGTCCCGATGGCAAGCGCACGTTCATCGATGTCAAAATGAGGATCGTGATGGTCACGTACCGGTTGTCCTGGGAACCGACCGCCCAGAAAGATGAAACAACCGGGGGCTTGGTTTGCCAACAAGCCAAAGTCTTCTCCGCCCATCGTCGGTTCAAAGGGTATCACAGCATCTTGACCAACCAGATCCCGTGCGATGCCGCGCACAAAAGCGGTCAAATCGGGATCGTTGCTGGTCACGCTGTAAGGTTTGCTGAACTCGACCTCAACATCTCCACCCAGCGATTTGACGATACTCAGGGCGCGTACGACCTCGTCCTTGAGTTGTTGATAGATATCATCCTTTAATGCACGCAGCGTGCCAGTTATATCGACGTACTCGGGAATGATATTGTCTGCCGTTCCGCCGTGGATTGTCCCTACCGTGACGACACCAGGGTCGAGAGGCCGCAGCCGCCGTGAGATGATGGTTTGCAAAGACTGGATTGCCTGTGCGGTAAGGACGATCGGGTCGACCGCCAGGTGGGGCTTTGCCCCATGCCCACCATGTCCCCAAATTCTGGCCGAGAATTTGCCTGCGGCGGCCATCTGTGGGCCCGGTGAAAGAGCAATTTGACCGGCGTCCAATTCAGACCAGACGTGCAGCCCCACGACGGCATCCACACCGTCCATCGCGCCGTCTTGCACCATTCGCCCGGCGCCACTCATCTGTTCTTCATCGACCGTTTCCTCTGAGGGCTGGAACAAAAAGCGCACCTGGCCTCGAAAGGGGGGTCTTTCAGCAAGTAGTGTGGCAGCACCCAGCAGGCAGGCAATGTGCGCGTCATGGCCACAGGCGTGCATCACTCCTGGGTTTTGCGATGCAAATGGCAAATCTGTCGCTTCCTGGACGGGCAAGGCATCCATATCGGCGCGCAATGCGATCACCGGTGAACCGCTACCCAGAGTGCCAATCACACCGGTCTTGCCAACATTCATTTCGACTCGTATGCCCATCTCGCGCAGCCTTTGAGCGATGAATTGGGCGGTTTCCACTTCTTGAAACGAGAGTTCGGGATGCTGGTGAACGTGATGCCGCCAGCTGGCGATCTGGTCGGCAATTGCTTGAGCGCGTTCGAGCATAGTGTTCCTCCTCAGTGTGAATATTATACCATAGGACAACAGAGGAAAGAAATTGTCCTATTGCTCCGATGCCTTGGGAAAGGACAGCTAACTTGTTTGCCAAGGTTGGGGATCTAGGTTATAATCGGTTTCGTACACGCTGTCCAATCATCATTGCACCTTGGCTCACACCTGAAAACACAAAGTGAGTGTTTATCCCCGTGAGTAAATGGCCGGAACGATATCGAGCATACATCGTTTTCTTGATGGGTCTGGTCGCGGTGGTCGGTTTCATCCTCTATGTGGTTAACCGGCCACAGCCAGCACCGATTATGATTTCCACGCCGGTGCCAACTGCCACGCCGACGATCGAGCCGAGCCCGGCAGTTCAGCCGTTGCGCGTCTATGTGACCGGTGCTGTTGTAAACCCCGATGTCTATATCCTGTCTCCGTCCAGTATCGTCAAGGACGCCGTTGAGGCTGCGGGGGGCGCCGCGGCCGATGCGGATTTGGATCGGATCAACCTTGCATTACAGGTTTACGACCAACAGCAGATCTATGTGCCCCGCCAGGGTGAAGCGACTCTGCCAGTCATATCTCCAGGCGAAAGGTCGCCCACCGTTCATCCAGCCACATCGCAGATCAATATAAATGCGGCATCGCTCGAAGAATTGGACTCGCTCCCCGGTATTGGTCCGGCCATTGCACAGCGGATCATCGATTATCGCACACAAAACGGTATGTTTGCCAGCATCGAGGAGATTATGAATGTCAAAGGAATCGGGCCGGCCACATTTGCCAAGTTTGAGGATGCGATCACCGTCAAGTGACAAGGACTGCAGAATGGACTGTCATTCCCACTCGATCGTCGCCGGCGGTTTGGAACTAATGTCATAGACCACCCGGTTCACGCCAGCCACTTGGTTGACAATGCGGTTGCTTACCTGGGCCAGGAACGCGTGGGGCAGTTCTGCCCACGATGCAGTCATAAAGTCACCGGTGGTGACGGCACGCAAGGCAATCACCTCTTGATACGTGCGCCCATCGCCCATAACACCTACCGTTCTTACCGGCAAAAGCACGGCGAACGCCTGCGCAACCTGGAGATACAAATCGGCTTTGTGCAGTTCCTCAATGAAAATCGCGTCGGCGGCACGCAATCGTTCCAATCTCTCCCAGGTGATCTCGCCCAGAATGCGAACGGCCAATCCGGGACCGGGAAAAGGATGTCGCCATACCAACAGGGAAGACAAGCCCAGTTCTTGTCCCACGCGCCGCACTTCATCTTTGAACAAATCGCGTAATGGTTCAACGAGCTCGAAATCCATGTCTTGGGGCAGGCCGCCGACATTGTGATGGCTTTTGATCCGGTGGGCATCTGGACGTCCTGCGCTTTCGATTACATCGGGATAGATCGTTCCCTGGCCCAAGAATTTTTTACCGGCATGGGCAATCGCGCGCGATTCACGTTCAAAGATGCGCACAAATTTGGTGCCAATGATGCGCCTCTTTTGTTCGGGGTCGGTGACGCCGTTCAAGGCGTCCAAAAAATCCTCTGTAGCATCTATTGCGACCAAGTGCATCCCTTGCTCGCGTTCAAAGGTTTCGATCACTTGCTGCGGTTCATTCTTGCGCATCATCCCGGTATTGACGAACACACACGTCAGTTGATCGCCCACCGCGCGGTGAATCAATGTTGCCGCTACCGCCGAATCGACCCCACCGCTCAATCCGCAAACAACGATGCCGTCCTGTACTTGGGAACGGATACGTGCTATGGTCTGGTCAATAAACGCACCGGACGTCCAGGTGCCATGGCAGCCACATATCTCGTACAAAAAGCGGCGCAGGATCTCGGTGCCCTGGGGCGTATGCTGCACTTCGGGGTGGAATTGTAATCCATACCAATGACGTTCACGGTTTTCAATTGCCGCAAAGGGGGCGTTGGCACTGGATGCAAGCTGGCGAAATTGTGGCGGCAGTGCCTGGACGTGGTCGCCGTGGCTCATCCACACATCCAGGCAGGTATCAAGGCCCGAAAAAAGCGCCGAGTCAGGATCCAGGATTTGTATCTGGGCGGCACCATACTCGCTGTGACCTGCTGATACAACCTGTCCTCCCAGGGCACGTGCCATAAGCTGCATACCATAACACAGGCCCAGTACCGGGACATCGGTCCGCATCAAGTAGGGCGGAAGCTGGGGAGCATCTGCGGCGTAGACACTGTTTGGTCCGCCGGAGAGGATCAACCCTTTTGGGCGATGGGCCATTACATCCGCTTCGAGCTTGTTCCATGGATAAATCTCACAGTAAACACTCAACTCGCGCACCCGCCGGGCGATCAGCTGTGTGTATTGTGAGCCGTAATCGAGGATGATGATCGTTTCGCGGTTGTCGCTCACAATGTGACCCTATTCCGTTTCTTCAGCGATGACGGGGTGATAGAATAGGATGTTCTTGGTGCTGATCAAGAGCATCTTTTGTTCGCGCGGGATCACGATCCGGGGTTGAACGAGGGGAAAAATCGTGACGTCGGTCATCGGCTGGAAATCACCCCGCATCGTGTCAAACATATCGCGTATTTTTTGCTCGGCCCCCAGGTGAAAGTTTCCTCGCAGCGCAAAGGTGGCTGTATAGACCACGACGTTTTCGACCCGTGTAAGCAGGCGGAATTGCTCTTCCACACTTTCGTCCTCAAAGTAAAAGAAAAGGGTGTCGTGTTTTCTGACCACGACCTCGGGTACAGATACCGGCGGAAATTTGGAGTCTTGGGCAATCGCCGTAAATGTCGCATCTGTGATGTAAAAGTCGCCTTTTTCCGGATCGTTGATGTCGCCGAGAAGCGCGCCCATCGGCTGATAGGTTCCTTCGAATTTTCGGGTCGCCGTGAACAGTGTGACCGGATAGGCATGATGTATCATTTCCATTTTACCAACTCCTTGCAATTTGCAGAAACCAGCGTTTTGTGGTAGAATTTTGCCAACATGGTGACTGTAGCCGAGTGGCCCAAGGCATCTGGTTGTGGCCCAGAAGATCGTGGGTTCAAATCCCACCAGTCACCCACAGCCCCTCATTGGAGGGGCTGATTTTTTTGTGTACATAATCATTATAGCACGTCACAATACGTTTGACAACCAATGGGCATTGTGTTAAAATTGCGACAATGCGCCCGTAGCTCAATGGATAGAGTCACTGACTTCGAATCAGAAGGTTGTGGGTTCGAGTCCCGCCGGGCGCGCCAAAAGAGATAGACCCCAAGGGCTGCCAAATGACCCTTGGGGTCTTGTGTTGTCCACCTCTTTGTAGTGTGTGGTGGAATTGGCATTGAGTGCATTGGAAACCATTGCCAATCTTGCTCGATCATGATACAATGGGGATGTGCCGGGAGCGACGTAGATGGGCTAGGGAGAATGCAAAGTGGATGCAAGGGACCTTTTGCACGAGAAGCGTGACGATATCCTTCAGGTCGCCGCAGAACGTGGGGCGTACAATGTCCGGGTATTCGGCTCGGTAGCTCGTGAGGAAGCTGGCTCTGAAAGCGACATAGACCTGTTGGTCGACTTGGAGCAGAATCGCAGTCTCTTCGATCTCGGTGGTCTCCTGGCAGATCTGGAGGATCTGTTGGGGTGTCGTGTAGACGTGGTTACTGAAGAGGGGCTGCACTGGTACATCCGTGATCGTGTGCTGGCAGAAGCTCAACCACTATGAAAGATGACAAGCTGTACTTGATTCACATCCGAGAGTGTATTGATCGCGTTGAGAGCTATGTGAGGGCGGGGGGAAAAACGGCCTTCCTGGCGTCCACTCTGATCCAAGATGCCGTGTTGCGGAATCTGCAGGTAATGGCCGAATCCACGCAAAGGCTCTCTGATGCGCTCAAGTCGGCCCATCCCGAGATCGATTGGCGCCAGATTTCGGGATTCCGCAATGTAGTGGTGCACAGTTACCTGAACGTTGAGCCGGACCGGGTTTGGCTTGTTATCGAGCAAGACTTGCCTTCACTCAAGCGTTCTGCTGCGGTGATTCTAAAAGAGCTAGAGGACGAATAGCTCCCGACAGAACGGTGACGAACGCTCTGCTATGTGCCTCCAAGGAACTTGTTCTTGGAGGTTTTTTTTGCTGCATGCCCTGGACAGGAAACAGGCTGTGCGCGGCTGCACACTGGCGATCAGTGGACCGGGCACGTCTTTGCCAAGCGAATCAAGATGTACGCGGGGTGGGCTGGACCTACACCAGACGCGACACACGCCGCTAGGGCCCGGTGGGTGAGTGAATCCACGGGAAGCATCATCGAGACGCAGGACGCTCTTGGGTACAAACACTCGACGACGATCAGGGTCTATGTGCTGCGGGGGCGGCAAGGGCAATCGCCCCAGATCACTCGTACCGCAGCGCATCAATGGGCCTCAATGCAGCAGCTCGGCCGGCTGGATAGAGCCCGAAAAAGAGGCCCACGGCAATCGATACGCCCAGGGCCATAACCACGCTATCAGGAGTAACCAGGGCGCGGTCGGCCCCCAGCAGGGGCGTGATCGCCTGTGCACCGCCATAGCCAACCAGGACGCCGATCAGTCCTCCCAACAGACAGAGCACGATTGCCTCTACCAGAAACTGGGCCATGATGTCCCTGCGCTTGGCTCCTACTGCCTTCCGGATGCCGATCTCTCGCGTCCGCTCCGTCACTGTGACCAACATGATGTTCATAACGCCAATCCCCCCTACCAGGAGGGAGATGGCTGCGATGCTGACCAGGAGCACGGTAAAGGTTGCTGTGGTCTCTTGCACCGATTCGACGATCTGAGCCTGATTTTGGATGCTAAAGTCGTCAGCTTGTCCCTGGGCCAGTCCATGGCTGGCGCGTAGGATCGCGGCCAACTCTGCCTGGGCTCTCTCCATCTTGTCTGCCGAGGCCACCTGCACGTTGATCGCCCGCAGGGATCTGTTACCTGCTCCGCCAAACTTGATTTGAGCTGTGCTCAGGGGGATGAACACCTGATCGTCCAGGTTCTGAAAGCCGCCAACTCCCTTGCTGGCCAAAATACCTACGACCTCGTAGTTCTGGCGGTTGATCTTGATCGTTTTTCTCAGCGGATCGACATACTCTCCAAAGAGCTCTTCAGCAACCGTGGCTCCCAGGACAGCTACCTTGGCTTGGTTCGAGAGGTCCAGGCTCTCGATAAAGCGCCCCCGGTCCACCCTCCACTCGCGAACAGTCCGGTACTCTGGGGTAACGCCCAGCACCGTCGTCTGGGTGTTTTTGTTGCGGTAGACCACCTGCTGGGACTGCGTCGAGTACTCGGGCGCAATGGCGGACACGGAACTGGCCAGATGGGCGATGGCCTCGACGTCGTCGTT